>CAZCJU010000039.1:0-16840 GCA_964498965.1 uncultured Lachnospiraceae bacterium | reverse complement strand
GTATCAAATCAACCTGCTTCAATATGGCAAAGGCAGGATATACCGTCCATGTACTATCCGACTGTATCACAAGCTACGATAAAAAGAAGTTGCCCGAGATGCTGAAATACTACGTACAAAAAGGCTGTACCGTACAAGGATCGGAGGAAATCTTATGAACTACATAAAAGTAACAAGCGAAAATCTGGAAACGGAGCATATTTGCTGTGCCATTTCCGGCAATAACGACATTCAGGTATCGTCCAAAAAGGCGTGGATGAAAGAATGCTTTGATGACGGTCTGGTTTTTCTGAAAAGCACGGAACGAGGAAAATGTTTTATCGAGTATATCCCTGCCGAAAACGCATGGAATCCCATTGACGCAGACGGGTATTTCTATATCGACTGCTTGTGGGTATCCGGCTCTTTCAAAGGGCATGGGTATTCTACCGACTTACTGAACGCCTGTATCGAGGATGCAAAAGAAAATCAAAAATATGGGCTTTGTATTCTGTCGTCGGCAAAGAAAAAGCCGTTTTTATCGGACCCGAAATTTTTGAATTATAAGGGTTTTACCATTTGTGATGAAGCTGACAACGGCATCCGGCTTTTGTATTTACCGCTTGCGGTAAACGCACCCATACCGAGGTTCAAATCCCACGCAAAGCATCCGCACATTGAGGAATCGGGATATGTACTGTATTACAGCAATCAGTGTCCGTTCAATGCGAAATATGTTCCCATTATAGAATCGATTGCAAAAGAAAGCTCCGTACCGTTCAAAGCTATTCGGCTCAAAAGCAAGACACAGGCACAAAACGCTCCGACACCCGTTACCACCTACGCACTTTTCTATAACGGCGAATATCTGACCAATGAGCAGATGAACGACAAGCGGTTTTTAAAGTTGATCGAAGAAACAAAAGAAAAACAAAGGTGAACAGTACCGTGAGCAAATACGAAAGCCTTTGGCACTACATAAAGAACCGCAACGAAAATGCGATCACACTGACATTTTCCGAAATCGGCATAATTTCCGGTGTTGCCCTTGACCACTCGTTTTTGCGGTACAAAAAAGAGCTTGCCGAACACGGCCGGGAAGTCAGCAAAATTTCCATGAAAGAACAGATGGTAACATTTAAAAAATGCAAAACAAAGCTTTAGTTTTATATATTCACGGCAAAGGCGGTACAGCCGAAGAAGCCGAGCATTATAAGCCGTTGTTCACTCATTGCGACGTTGTGGGGCTTGATTACAGTGCCGAAACGCCTTGGGACGCAAGATCGGAATTTCCGTTCGCATTCCAAAGGCTCTCTGCCGAATATGACTGCGTGATACTGATCGCCAACAGTATCGGTGCATATTTCTCCATGTGTGCTATACCGCAGGGGAAGCTTGAAAAGGCGTATTTCATATCGCCCGTTACGGATATGGAAAAACTGATAAAGAATATGATGACATGGGCTAATGTGTCAGAGGAAGATTTGCGAAAAAAAGGAAATATTGAAACCGCATTCGGTGAAACGCTGTCGTGGGAATATCTCTCATATGTCCGCAGTCACCCGATTCATTGGACTGTACCCACCGAAATCCTCTACGGCGATCGGGACAATTTGACCGACATTGAAACGATCACCGCATTTGCAAGCGACAGCAACGCAAGCCTGACCGTTATGGAAAACGGCGAGCATTGGTTTCACACGCAGTCGCAGATGAATTTTCTCGATAATTGGATCATGCATTGCGAGAACACGAAAAAAAATCCATATAATGATGTTAAATGACGTTAAATACGACTTAAGCCCTTTTCAAAATCGGAAATATATTTGATTTGGTCATTATTATCCGCAATTTAGGCCGAAAAAACGGTTCGGAATCGAAATTCCGAACCGTTTTTCATTTTCATCGTCTCCTAACAGGCATTTTCGTCACTTATGCGTTTTCAAGATTTTCCGAAACCTCGTTGTAGGAGTGCGTTATTTTCTCACTCCCATGCCTCGTGCCTTCGCCAAATGTCGCCACGGCTTTTGCCGTAAACTTCATTTCCTTAGCAGAATCGTGAATGCCGATTATGCAAGCCGTGAAAATGCCCGCTTGTAAATTCGATTCAACTTGCATATGAAGTATCGGGGGAAGATGTGATAGTATTATTGACAATTATTTCGCCGTTCTTTATAGCAAAGACATTCCAATAATCCTCCTCGGATAAATCAGTCGGTACATTGAATTTCGCAATGAGAACATTTCCCTGTTCAATCGTTATCTGTGCCTCGGAGGTAACGATCGCACCGCTACCCGCATATCTGTGAATATAATAGTAATAGGGTGCGTCTGTTGTCGTAATCAAGGTAATATGCTCCGGACCGTAACCGTCGGTATCGTCATAGTCAAGATTACATACCTCAACATTTCCGTCGTATTGAGAATCATCGGCAAAGTACACATGGAATCTATCACCATCGCTCAATGTTCCAACGACATGGGAATCCAAATCTCTTGGATTTTCGCCCCATCTCAAGGTTATCAGATAGTTATCACCGCCGATCAAAGGTGTGATTATGCCATTCTGGTTACTTGTTGTTCCCTCCTGCACTATGATATTAAATGCGGAGGAAGTATATCCGTCCTTTGTTGCGATTACTGTATAGTTGCCGAGCGGCAAGGAAACCGTGTAATATCCGTCGGAATCCGTCACGACAGTTTTCACGGTTGTACTCGATTCATCGGGATTATTCCAGTCTTTCTTTATCGTCAAGGTGACATTCGGTGTTCCCGTTCCGGTCAAGGAGTTTATGACTTTACCGCTTGCTGTACCGGATTGTGCGGTCGAGCCTTTAATCATCAAGAACGTTTCCATATATGTATTCTCGTTTACGGTAACGTCTGCGTAAGCTTTGAAGTCAATATAGCCGTTTGAAGTTATCAGAACCGAATATCTGCCTTCGGGCAAGCTTATTGAGTAGTTACCCGTTGAATTTGATGTGCTTGATGTGTAGAGTGTTCCGTTTTTATATACTTTGATGCTTGCGTTGGGGATAGCCGTAATGCGGTCGGAGGCTTTACAGATTTTGCCCGACAAAGTACCACGCTCATCGTTTTTATTTCTTAGGCGGTAGTTATTTGCTATATTACCTCCGAAAATCAAAGGTTTTGCACCTACACCGCCATAGCGGAGATCGGCATCGCTGTTTCCGTATTTCGCCTTGGCGGTAACAAGTGCTTCGGAAAGTGTGTAATAATTACCGGTTTGACGATTAACGGTTTGCATATTTGACATTGTTTCATACAGCATTGCTACGTTATATTCTCTTATTATTTTGTTGCTGTTTGCGACAACGGCAGCTGCACCTTTTCTCAAAAATGCATTAGCCAACTCGTCACTTTTTCCACTGTCACAAGCCGCCAAGTATAACAAACTATTGTTCATATTTCCGCAATAATAATCTATGTATTTAGAAGTTATGATAACATTGTCAAATTGAAAAACCAAACTGTTGACAAATCTATTTGCAACACAATCATTGAAATACGAAGTATCCCAGAAATAAGCATTCCAGTTAAATGCTTCGCCTGTTGCAAGTGACGATTTTACAATCGGACCGTAATATCCGTGACCGTGCCACAAAATTATTTGGTTACTGCCAAAGGATTTGATAACGTCAAGCGTCACATTCTCGTCATCATAATTCTTTGCCGATGGGAACGTATAATTATTGAAAGAATTGTCAATATCGAAAGCAGAATCATCAATCATTTCCAGCACATAGTTTACTCCGTCAGGAAGCTCATATGCATTCGTGCTGTAACCTTCTCCGCCCATTTCGGTAAATGTCGGTTGACACGTTGTGATTCTCATTTGAGTGTCAACGCCTACGCTGTCCGTATTTTTCAATGCGGGTTCATAGATTGAAGCCAAGCCGGATGTGAATTTGATATATACGGAGCAATCTTCTGTAACACAATGCAGGACCTTACCGTCTGAAATCCATTGTTTGCTCTCGTCTGCTATTTTGTTTACCACTGTGGTTCTGTTTGCTTTTTTTACATATCCGTCAGCGTCTGAATATTGATTTTCGATATTTGCTATTTGCTGTTGTACATATTCGTAATCCTCTTTTGCTTTAACCGCACTTGTCTGTGTCAACTTAGGAAAGTAGTAAACGGAAATTTTGTCACTTTGTGTCGAATTTGCTTTACAGTAATAATTATAGGTTTGCAAGCTGCTAGCTGTTACCGTTTCGGTTGCGACAAGCGTAAACACATTATCATTTGCAACTAAGTCGCCGTTCAAGCCGTCATCATGCATAACCCCTACTGTTTCATTATTATTTTTTAGCAGTGTAATTCCGTTAATATTGCTGTCGGACTTTACGGAAAAAGTAATTTTTGATTTTTCTCCACACACAAAATAAATTTCATCGGACTTAAAATCCGAAAGCACGACCGTATTATCTTCGGGATTAAATTTAACATTAATACTTACTGTATAATCGATGCCGTCAACAGTAATTATTTTATCAACTGTAACGGTTGCCGTACCGGCTTCGACCGTCAAATCGCTTATAGGAATAACGGTGAGAACCGTTGCGATGCACAAGAACAGGCTTATGACCTTGGTTTTGTGTTTAAATTTGAAAATAAGCAGGATTGCTGCAACAATTGCGGCGACGAATACGACACCCAGCACTACCCACAAAACGATATTGGATTTTCCTCCGCTTTCTTCGGTTGTGGTATCATCCGCAACGGTGGTATCATTCGGTTCTGTTGTGTTTTCGTTTTTTGTCGTGTCACTCAACTCGGTTGAGTTTTCCGGCAACGTTGTGTTTTCCGGCTCGGTTTCAGTCGTCTTTTTAAACTCGTCCGATAGCTGTGCGACAAGGGAGAACAAATAAGTTTTCCCGGACTCAATGTCAATGTCGGCAGTTGAGAGGTTTCCCGACTTCAGAACCAAACCCTCGGGTAGCAAGGCTTCGACGAAAACGTCTTCAACCATATAGGTATTGTTATTTTTGATATTTACCGATACTTGAATATCCTCATCTGCGGTATATTCATCTTTGTCGGTTATTACGGTTACTTCCAGACCGTTTTTTGTTTCGGTGTTCGCGGCAGCAGCTCCGATGGGCAGAGCCAAAAGCATACATACGGTCAATGAAAGTGCCAAAAGCAGATTTGCGATTCTTTTCATAGTTACACTCCTAATAAAGCTCTTGTTAATTCACACCGAAGCCAAGTGTGAAATGTTAATTCACACTTGCTCGGATTTAAATTCGGTTACAACACCGTATATTGTGGGCTTTTTATCAAATTGCAAGACTTCGACGGAAGCTATATTCCCGTCTGAGGCACTCACCGTTGTTACGAGGGTGAGTGCCGTTGCGATAATCAAAATTACAGAAAAAATTTTTTCATCATCTTATTTCGGTACTGCTGTTATCCTATCAAAGCAAGTGCAGCTGTTAGCATTGTGGGAGCCATAACAACGGTCATCGCAGCTGTGCCGCTGATGGCACTATAGCTACCGTTTATATCGTAATTGTTCCTTATCTCGTCCCTAACTTCGTCGGACCAATCGCTTATTTGCTCTTCTATACTATCGATGTCGTCCTCGTCAAGCGACATTACGTCTTTCGTATTTGAGGGGAACGACGGCATACTTTGCTTATAAGTCATTTCAAGCGTTATATCCACGACGGTTTCTTCATCATCGATTGTAACGGTGTCGACATTGAACAGGAAGTGCTTGCCGTTACTCTGGTATTTACCCTCCAGCACAATTTCTTCTTCACCGTAATAGCTTGTTGTCTTAAGCTTCATTTTGTATTTATTGCCGTCTTGCTTATCAAATGTTACGCTGTATTGGTCGCTGCCTTCTGCATTAACAGTGAGCTTAAAGCCGTCTTTGCTTTCGGAATATTTTACTTTAGCTACTGTAGTGCCGTTTGCCTTTACCACAGCTGTTATCGTATCTTTTTCGCTAAAATCAAGTGTTGCCGACGCTTTAGCACCGCTCGCAGAGAATTTGATTTCAAGCTTCTTCATGTCGTGCTTAATGGATGTATATGTAATTTGAAGTTCTAAATCAAAGTCGAGTTGTTCGATCACACTCGTCAATTGATCTACTTCTATTTCGTCAAAGACTTCCTTCCATTTATCGAGTTGTCCGCCGCTTATGGTATCAAGCGGAATTTTTTTGTCAAGGTAGTTTTGAAAATCCTTATCGTTTTTCAACTTCTTATACATATCTTCGACTATCTCGGCAATGGCCTCGTTATCAAGCGTTAAGGTAAGAATGCCGTTTTGATTTGTTCTTTCGGCTTTCTTATAAATTTCTTTTTCAAGTTCCTTGCTGTATTTCTTGACGTACTTCTTTATTTCATCGGAAAAGCCTTCCGGGTCGTCGGTGATATTTTCAATTGCTGAAATAATCGTTTCGTACTCGTCGGCATCTAAGTAATCATAAAGATCTGACCGCTCAAATCTATCCCACATACCTTTAAATTCCATGCCGTAAGCATCTTTGAGGATATTCGTTTCGGCATAAACCCCCTTTGTCGAAGCATACAGATCCGCATTTGCATAATCGCTTGTCAGTTTTACTACGGACTTACGCTGCTTTTTATTTGACCAAGTTTCAACCTTAAAGTTCTGACCGCCGAGAATTTCGGAATCAGTGCCTACAGTAACGGTCATTTTGCCGTTTTCAACTACTTTCTTATAGGCACCGACAGCTTCCAGATCGTAAGCCTTGTCTTTTAAGTCGGCAAATGCGGATTTTACAATTGCCGCATCGCTGTTACGGTAAGCAAGGAATCCTATTCCCACGCCTATGAGCAGAACAGCGAGAATTATTAAAAAGTTACGCTTTTTGTGCTTTTTGGGTGGTTTTGTGTTTTCGTCTGCGGGCTGTGTGTACTGCTGACCGTACTGCTGCTCGACATAATTATAGTCCGGCTGTTGATAGTTTTGGTCGGCATACTGTCGGTTGTACTGCCCGTACTGTTGGCTGTTATAGCCGTTTTGGGTTTCCGCAGCCGTAGTCTGTTGTGCGGAATCGGTTGTGTTTGTATTGTTTTCCTGTCCGTTTGTTTGGTAGTCCATTTTTTCTCTCCTTAAAATAATAATTACATTTTAAATTAAAATTTGATTAGATATGAAGCAGTCATGTTTTTTTGTCGAATAATAATATATTGTACGCCCATTCGACAGCGTTGTCATTAACATTTGTTAATTCGATGCAGATGTTTACAAAAAATTATTTTTTTACTGATGAGATTTCAATTGTACTTATTCAACACGCCAGTATTCGACCCATTTTGTTTTAAGTTCCCACATTGATGTAAAGTATTCTTTTTCAATCTCTATGGTGTTGGAATCGATTACACGATAATTATATTCATCCTCCGCCTGTTCAAGAGTGCTGATAGTCTCTCCCGCATAAGAAGTAAAAGTACAGTATATTACCCCGTCCTCAGTTCTGTATGTTCCTCTCGATTCGACATCGCTTCCCTCGTCGGCTATAAATTTACCGTTCTTTTTGAATTCTATCGTTCCGACTGTTTTATCGGTGCTGCAACGCCATTTTCCGACGATACGCTTATCGACATTTGATGAAGTTGCTGAAACAATCGCAATAATAGCTACAATAATTACGATTATTACAACACCTCCCAAAAGCAACATTCTTTTGTTTCCCTGTACGGCATTCGCTTGCACTTGCGGTTGCGGCATTGCATACCCGCCGTAATTCGGCACATTGTTTTCTTGGTGCGGTGTGTTATCCATGCTCGCACCGCATCTTATGCAAAATCTTGCTCCCGCATTGTTTCCGTTTCCGCATCTGATACAAAACTTTTTCCCATCGCTTCCGTTCACTGTTTGCGTTGTGGAATTGTACCCGTTTGTACCGTTTCCTTGACCGTTTGTCTGATGATCCATTTTTCGCTCCGTATGTTAAAAATTTGTGAATTTTTGATTTTTTCGTTTATTTTCAATCGGAAAAGTCGATTTTGATTTGTATTTTCACCGAAAAATCGCAGAAAAACCACTGAAAAACCATAAATCCTTCGTGATTATATCACAAATTTAAAATTAATGTGTAACACTCATTTGCCGAAAGTGTACGTACATAATAAAAAATGTGCTTCAAAAAGCGGCTGTGATGCTGTCACAACACCGCATTTTGAAGCACGAATTTATTGCACGGAGTTATTCTTTACTTTTTTTCTTTTTTAAAGCTATCACGACTGCAGTCACGACAACGGCAACCGCCACGGCACCGACAACTATCCAAATCACGATATGCGAAGCTTTGCCGTTTTGTCCCTGTTCGTTTGACGTTTCGCTTTCGGTAGAAGCAGGAGGTACGCTTTCTCCGTTCATTTCGTCGAGCAGGTGCGTATCCGGTGTATACGACGGTGTGCCGTCAGCCGCCGAAACCGTTTTTTCCGCACGACTTCCCTCAACGGTCACTTCTTCGCTATAAGAAAACGTCAAGTTGTCGTATTCTATCGACTGATCTCTTGTAGTTACGGCAATTTGCGAGCCTGACGAATTCAGGCGGGTATTTTCCACAATCAGCAATTCCGCACCGCTATTATCGTAAAGCACAGCTTTTCCGTAATATTTTTGTCCGGTTTCGTCACTTTCATATGTCACTCCGGGATTTTCCAAGGTGATACGGGCAAGTAATACGTCATTAACGAATATCTTTACTTCTTCTTCGTTGTCCTCGAAGCGGATATTGTAAAATCCGTCACTGTTTGTCTGAAACCCTTCGGGGAACGGCAAGGTCGCAGCCGCCGAGGAAACCGTAAGGCCATCGGGAACGTACTTCTTTATATGTATCTCAAATCCGTCACTCAACGGGAATATTCCGATACCGCTACCGCTTATCGAAGAGTTTCCGTCTTCTCCGCCGTTTTCGTTATACCAATCCCATTCATAATAATTGAACACCTGAATGACCTCTTGATTTGCCATTTCCGAATGTCGCTTATTATATTTTTTAAGTGTACCCGGCATTTCGCCTCGAATATATATTGCATTATTGCCGTAATCGACGGGGCGAACATCAAGTGAAAACTTATACGAGCCTTTTATATCGGCAAAGGTTCGGAGATCCGAAATACCGCTTTGTCGCACGTAATTGCCGTTATCGCCTTTTTTTATCAAGACCGTACTTCCCGATGTACCGGCCACGTATTCGAAAGTTTCCGCAAGCGGCGTATCGGTCAAAAATTTGCCGGCTTCATAGCCTTCCTTATCGAAATCGAACAGCACGTTCACGTCATTCAGCACGGTGTTTCCGTTGCCCGTGATAACCGGATAAGGACTTTCGGACTTGCCGCCGTTTCCGGTTGCGGCGACAGTCGTTTTCGTAAATGTGGGAAGCGTATAAGACGTATCGTACTCCGAAACGCTCGTACAGCGATAATCGAAGCTGTAGCGATCGTTCGGTGCGGTATCGCCCGTATCCATAAACGCCATGATATCGCCGCCGACATCGACGGAATTATCAGCCCACTTGAAATAAAGCTGCGTTGCGTCACCGTCGATACCGAGTATTTTTTTCGATATTCTTAATGCCATATACTCGCCGTCGATACAATAATACGCATAGCCGACGCATTCCGTTTTTCCGTTATCGGAGATCTTTTCTACTGTTACGACATACGAATCCCTGTCACGGTTGATAACATAGTCGTAACCGCCCCAGCCGTTTGTGCGATCATTATCCGAATCGATAAACAGATTCATCCAATTCGTGCCGTCGTCAATGACTATAGGGGAGTTGCACACGGTCATAAAATACAGATATTCGCTGTCCTGAGATACCTTTGCATACGAAAGATCGTTTCTGCCGGTGTTATTGATATAGCGGTAATCTATATCATACGATGCGGTATTTCTCAGTGCGGCATCGCCGATATTATCCATATACTTAAGCTGTATCTTGTCCCACGAATTTTTATCGTAGATATCGACCGTAGACTGATTATCGGCGTTCGGCACATCGACCGTACCCTTAAACTGACGGATATAATCTGCCATTTGATAATAGAAATTATCTCCTATGCCTTCTCCGTCGATATTACGCATAGGCTCGCCGTCACGTGAATACTCGCAGTTAAACTGATCCACGTACAGCCATTTCGTCTGATAATTTATGAAATTGGCCTTACTGTCGTTGTAAACACAGCCCGCTATCCATTCGTTCCAGCCTGTCAGCATCATTACGAACGGCTGATCTGCGGAAACCTTTCTGCTTATCAGGCTTTGCATTGCGGTAAACGACGCTTCGAAGCCCTTGCCTTGTGCCGCCAGTTCTGTCATCGAAAAACCGAAATCGCTTCTTCCCGAGCTTGCGGGCTGTCGCCCGTTCACATAGCTGCGTCCTTTATTCGATGCGGGATGATGACCCATGCAAACGGCGAGTGATTCTATATTACCGTTTTCGTCACGTCCCCAACCGCCGTTTTGAAGTGCATAAACTCCGTCTTGTACGACATATTCCTGCATCCAAGGCCAATATCCGTCGCTGTCTGTCCACGCCCACGAGCCTCTTATCGTAAACGAATTTTCGACCTTTTCGAGCATTGCCTGCGAAAGCTTCGATTTATTTCCCAAAACGAGGGGCTTACCGTCCCACATGAAGAACAGCTCGCTGTATTTATCCCAATTTTCCTTTGAATACACGGTGGTGAAAAGCACTTCCATATTGCTTTCAAAGGTTTTCTCTGCGGCATCGTCGCCGTTAAAAAACACGATCTGCGGAGTATCGCCGCCCTCTTTACGTATCTGCAACCACGTATCGAACAGTGCCGTATGTCCCTCGACAAAGGTTTCCTTATTCGAAACGTCCAGGTATATAAAGTCTACTCCCGCGGCTTCGAGCATATATGCGTGCTTACGGTACACCCACGTATCTGTGTTCAGGTAATATCCGAAATACGGTTCAGCCCAATAATGCTCGCCGCCCTTGCCCTCGTCGAAATACTTTTTAAATTCGCTGTCGCCGAGCGTTTTATACAGCTCCGTATTATTTACGGCGTGTATGCCCGCACCTCTCCAGCATAGAAAATAGAACAGTCCCACATACCGATTAGAGGTTTCGCCGTCGTTTGCCGCTCCCGACGTAACGACACGTCCGAGGTCGTCAACAGCACTCCACGTGCTGTAATCGACTTTACGTACGGTATCGCTTTCGGGAAGCGAGTCGTCGATATCCATGCACGAAAATTCGACATTGTCGATATATCCGTCAAGGTTATCCATATACAGTTCCCAATATCCCGTGCAATCAAGCTTACTTTCGTTTGTTTTCGCAAGCTCCTTTCCGTCGCAGTCATAAAAGCCGAGAAACGTGCCGTCGGTCTTTATCGTTAAAAGCGTTTTGCCGCCACACGAGAGAACCAGTTCGTTGCGTTTTTCGTCTACACGGAACGCTTTTGCCTGTTCAAGTGATTCGGAAAACGGGATCTGTGCCGTTATACCGGTATAAAAATCCTTCACGGTCAATTTGCCCGAGGAATCGAATGTTATCCACACTCCTCTGCCCTCTTCGGGGCTTACTGCGGTTCTGGCACAGCGAAGTCCCAGAGTGACGCTTCCGCTCTTCAAGCACAACTCGAATTGCAAATATCCGTCTTCCAATCCGTAATTGTCGCCGAGGCACACTGCCGAGCCGAACGACACCTCCGAGTCGCCCTTACACTTCAAAACGCCGTCCGAGATCAAGATCTTCGTGCGGTCACTTATCGCAAGTGCTTCGTCCGACACGTAATAATTCAGCTGATTTGCACTGAAATCATATCGATACACCGCCATAGTTCGCTTCATGCTGTCGTAGCTTCCCTCGTGATGTGTGACATTCACGCCGTCATATGTTCTTTCGTTCGCACTCGCCGCAGGCGATACGGACGGAAGTGAGGTCGCAAGCATCAACGCAGTTAAAATAAAACAAAATACACGTTTCATAGAGTACTCCTTAAATTAATTGGATATCGTATATCGCATCGGCTGCCTGTGGCAGAGTACAACGAGCTTATCCGACACACGAGTACATTGTACCATAAATCAACTTATTTGTAAATAGAACACACAAAAAAATCATTTGGTGATAATGAACAAATTTGCATATCGGAATTTGTGCATATTGACCGTTTACGACCTTTTAATACGGTATTTCGGTTGAATTTTTCAAGTATTTTCTTTTTCTCTATTGACAAATCGCTCTCGAAACTATACTATTTATCATAAAGCTATCATGTAGCTTATCACAAAGCGAAGCGACACGGAGGAATACCGAATGAAAGAATACGAAAGCTATGAAAGAATAGGTGTGGAGGCGGCGAGAGCTTACTATATACCGTTTGACGAAAACGACGAATTAAGGTACATTCACGGTATAATCGACAGAAGCTCAAGCTCCGAATTTATTTCACTTGACGGCATCTGGCAAATAGGACAGCACTCAAGTCCGGACAAATTCGATTTAAACGAACGGCTGTGTTCCGAGATCCCGGTTCCGTCATGCGTTCAAATGCACGGCTACGATCGGATACAGTACATAAACACGAGGTATCCCATACCCGTAATGCCTCCCTACGTGCCGTATGAAAACCCGTGCTGGCACTACAGACGCAATTTCGATATCGGCAGAAAAGCCGACAGGAGCTATCATCTGAATTTCGAGGGTGTAGACAGTGCTTTTTATCTGTACATAAACGGAAAATACAAGGGATATTCGCAAATTTCGCACGCAACAAGCGAATTCGATATAACCGATCTCGTATCGGACGGTGAAAACACAATTGACGTGTTCGTACTGAAGTGGTGTGCCTCGACATATCTCGAATGTCAGGATAAATTTCGTTTTTCAGGAATATTCAGAAGTGTCTATCTTCTCGCACGTCCGCAGGAGCATATAACCGACTACAAGTTTGAAACAAGGATATCGAACGGTGTCGGAGAACTTATATTTGCAAATGAAAGTCCGCTCGACATAGAATTGGTTTTCGAAGGCAAAACGTTAAGCTGTCCGTCGGGCGAAAAAACGTCCGTATTTACGGAAAACGTAAAATTATGGAGTCCGGGATCGCCCGAACTGTACACATTACTGTTAAAGGCGAACGGCGAGGTAATAGTCGAAAAAGTCGGATTCAGGGAGATAACAATTGACGGAAGCGTATTCAAAATTAACGGCGAAGCGGTAAAATTAAAAGGTGTAAACCGACACGATTTCAGCTGTACGACGGCGGCCGCTGTAAGTCTTGAAGATATGCTTTGCGATATCACGCTTATGAAAAGCCTTAATGTAAATGCGGTAAGAACATCTCACTACCCGAACCGTCCCGAGTTTTATTTACTTTGCGATGTCATCGGGCTTTACGTCATGGACGAGGCTGATCTTGAAATGCACGGTGCCTGCACACGCAACGGCGGCTACGATCAGGCACTATGGCGGGAGTATGCGGAAAACGGCTTATTCGAACAGGGAATATTCGACAGGCACAAAACACTCGTCGAGCGTGACAAGAACCGCACAAGCGTCATTATATGGTCGCTCGGCAACGAAAGCTCGTTCGGCAAAGCGTTTTTCAAAGGTGCCGAATACATAAAAAAGCGGGACGCCTCAAGACCCGTTCACTACGAGGGATTACAATGTGCCGACGAAAAATACTATCACAGCGAATACGTTGACATGGTAAGCATGATGTATCCGTCCGTTGACGTAATACGGGAAAGGGTACTTGATGATCCAAACGAAAACAGACCGTTCGTACTTTGCGAATACACGCACGCCATGGGCAATTCATGCGGAGATATCTCCGAATATTGGGATCTTATATACAACAACGATCAGATGATGGGCGGCTTCGTATGGGAATGGGCGGATCACGCCGTCAAGACCGATCGAGGCTTTCTTTACGGCGGTGATTTCGGAGAAAGCGAGCATGACGGCAACTTCTGTGTTGACGGCTTACTTACTCCCGACAGAAAAATAAAATCCTCGGCACTTGAAATGAAGGCGGTCTACGGTAAAAAGACGCATTCGGAGATCGTGCCTATCGACATACCGAGCGGCAAACGCAAAAAAGCGAACGAAATTTCGATAGAGATAAACGAGCATACCGGCGAGCTTATATCACTCGCACGAAACGGAAAAGAAATGCTCAGAACGCCCTTACACATCAATATCGAACGGTATACGGACAACGACAGATCGCTTACGGATAAGTGGAACGGACGGTATCATCTAAACGCCTGTCGGCAGTACGTCACTTCATGCGAAAAGTTTCAAAACGGCTACAGATTTATCGGGATGACCGTATCGAATTGCATTGTGCCTCAGCTTAATTTCGAACTGACGTATTCGATCGAGGACAGCACACTCGTCATAGGCATGAAATACGCTCTTGCCGAACACGTATCCGGCATTCCCCGCGTCGGTCTTGAATTCGGAATAAGCACCGAATATTCCGATTTTTCATACATTGGGTTCGGACCGAGCGAGAGCTACTGTGACAAGCACGTTGCGTGTGAATACGGTTATTACGAAAGCACCGCCGAAAAAAATTACGATATGAATTATGTTCGTCCGCAGGAATCGGGCAGTCACTTTGCCTGCAAATATCTTTCGCTCTCCGATGCATTTGAGGTCACTGCAGAAAAGCCGTTTTCGTTTTCGGTCAATCCGTACACGACAAAGCAGCTTTGCACGACAAAGCACTCGTTCGAACTGGAAAAGAACGATTTTGTAAATATTTGTCTTGACCTTGCCATGCGGGGAGTAGGTTCTCACTCCTGCGGTCCGGCGTTACCGGAACGCTTCGAAATACCGAAAGAGATGTCAAACGTATTCAAAATAGAGTTTTAAGCCGCAAAAAAGCCGTGCGTGATGCACGGCTTAATTTTTACGCTTCTTTAATAACAGTCATGTACCGTCATACAATGCGAAAAGTGTACTCGACAGGGCATATGACTTCGACATCATCGTTTCCTAACTTACCGACATTGTATTTTCCTTCTCTTACCGCTTCGTTATAATACTTTTCGCGTTCTTTTCCGTAATGGCAATAGTATATTCCGTCAACGATCCCGAGAGATGAAAAATCGTCCGTACCCGTTATATTTTCGTCAAACGGAAGCAGATGCTCGATGTTTTTCCCCACAAGATGTACTCCCGCACTCGCACCGACATAAACTACTCCGTTTTCGATATATTTTGCGATCGCTTTGCCGAAGCCGCTTTTTTTGATCCTGTCCGCAAGCAAAAAAGTATTCCCCCCGCAGACGTATATCATGTCGATATCGAGTTCTTCATATTCGTTCGGGGCGTTGTGGTCGAACACGTATATGTTTTCCCTTAAAAAGCCCGCCTTTTTCATCATGGAAAAGAATTTTCCTCTTCTTGTCGGCAGTACTATTGCGGACGGGATAAACAGTACCTTAAGCTCGGAAAGCTCTCTTCCCAATTCTTTCTCTATCTTTTCCGCAGACACGGGAGAAGCGAATCCCGTTGACGAAAGTATGATTTTCATTTTAACCGTTTTTACCTTTTTACATATTATATATTGAGTTTACTTTTGAAGGGTTGTGAATTTGTGAGAAGCTGCAACGGCAAGGCAAAGCAGTTGATACAGTGTGCCGTATGCTTCGGTGCGGGAATACTTCTTTCGTTTTTTCTGCCGCCCGCAGTCATGGTTTTTATCGAGGCGGCTGTGATATGCGTGATCGGAATATTATGCATTGTATAGCAAAATTACGGGCTTTTCACGTGATCGAAGCTTCGATTTTTAAGGAGGTAATATTTTGAAGATAGTTGTCGTAAGACCGCCGAAGATCTTTTCGGGACTGTTGAAAAAAATATTTCACATCAAATGATCATTTGTGGTATTTAAGACCGTTATTTATCGAAAAGGCACGATACAGCTGTTCGGTAAGTATCACACGCATAAGCCTGTGCGGAAACGTCATATCCGATACGGATAAACGCAGATCACAGGCTTTTTTCACTTTTTCGGAAAGTCCGTGAGACGAGCCTATTATAAACGTCAGCCTACCGTGTGTGACCTGTGCCTGTGCTATTGTCCGAGCCAATTGCTCACTTGACATTTTTTTGCCTTCGACGCACAAAGCGACGGCAAACGATCTTTGCGGGATCGCTTCGAGTATCTTTTTCCCTTCCGTGTCGAGAATGGCGGCTATTTCTCCGTCCGACGGAGATTTCGACGGTCTGCTTTCCTTAATTTCTATATTCGTTATTTTCGCAAAAGCACCGAGTCTTTTTTCGTATTCGGCACAAGCCTGTGCGTAATAGTTTTCCTTAAGCTCGCCGACATGGATTATGCAAACGCCGGTCATATCGGCCTCACGCAAGCTGTGCCAACAGCGGCTCAAGTACAAACATGGTAAAGAAATCGAGCATAAGGACAAACGAAAGCGGTATTATGAAGAACAAAAGCTTCTTTGCCTTTGCTTTGTTGCGATTTATCCTGTCGCACATATCCACACGTTCCGAATAAGGGATAGTCTTATCGAGATCGTCGGGGGAATACAGCTCTTTGGCATCGCCCCGTGCAAGCACTATATACGTAACAAACAGTACCGCAAGAACAAACAGCAATACGAACACCGTTGCCGGCGTAGTCGGATAATATGTTTTTTCGAGATACAGTGCGAATTGATATGCGATCTCGCACACTGCGAAAATACCGAAAAGCAGCAACAGCTTTTTTTGTGTTTTTTTCATATTCCCAATCTTTCCTCAAGCAATTTTTCGACGTTTTCCGCAGTCCGTTCACGAACCCGTTCCCTGCCGAGCGGTTCATTCAGCGTTTTATATACTGCACTT
>CAZCJU010000038.1:0-16906 GCA_964498965.1 uncultured Lachnospiraceae bacterium | reverse complement strand
TTCAGCTTCCCAAGCTGATCGTGCGGGTTCGATTCCCGTCGCTTGCTCCAAAAATGCACGCATCGTCGTGCATTTTTAATTGCGGACGATTTTATTGAAAATCCCGTACCTGTCAAACGGCGAATGACGGATGACGGGTACGGGCTGAATTTTTATTCTGTGTATGCCTTAAAGTTGCGAATTTTGGGAATCCTGCGGGCTTTGAGGATTCTGGAAATTCTGCGGATTCTGGAAATTCTGCGGATTTTGGAAATTCTGCGGATTCTGCGGATTCTGGAAGCCTTGCGGGTTTTGAAAATTCTGAGGATTTTGGAAGCCTTGAGGATTTTGGAAGCCTTGAGGATTTTGGAAGCCTTGAGGATTCTGGAAACCTTGGGGGTTCTGGAAATTTTGCTGATTTCCGTAAGGCATAGCGTATGCGGGATTTTGATACATAGGTTTTGGATTGCTCTTAATTATTTCCGCTCTGAGTAAGAAAGTCAAAACAAGTGAGCCTATTTGGAATATCCAACGGAAAATTCCAACACCTGAAATTGATGCGGAAACATAACCATCTGATTCGCTCGATAATACAGAGGATATAATGATCCAGCCTAATAAAACCGCAACAATATCTACGATGAGCATTACACGTACAAAAATCAAATATCCGCATTTGTAATTCTTAGTAACCAACGGAATACACGCAACTACGGTAGCACCGACCATCGGAAGAAAACCGAATATGATGTTTATCCAATGAAAAATTCCTACTCCATCACTAACGCTGTAATATACGGACTGCACAAGAGAATCAACTTTTTCTCCGAAAAAAAGACTACCATAGCTGGCTTTAGTAGGGTGGAAAAGCATTAAGATCAAAGTGACGAACATACAAGTGATGAAAATCAACATGAAAATATTTTTCTTGTCCGACAAACTGAATCCGAGCTTCTGAGTAGCGAAGGTATTCGCATTTGAAGCGAATTTTTTGCCTGCCGACATAGCATTGTTGGCGAACTGACCTATTTTTTCGCCTGCATTGACGGATTGTTGGGGGGGGGTAACTGTTTGCGTAGGCTGACCGACGCTTGTCGTCGGGGTGCCGCAATTTCCGCAGAACTTTTCTTCGTCGGCAAGCTGATTGCCGCAAGTACTGCAAAATTTCATAAATGTCAACTCCTTTTTACTCATGTGATGAAAATTCACACGTCATTATTATTTTGTAACATTATACCACTTTGTAGGTTAAATGTCAATACAAAATGAAAAAATATTATACCAAATTGTCAAAAAAGCTCGAAAAATATTAAACGGATTTTTAAGGCCGTGTCGAACATTGCATGAAAAAAGGCACAGTCGAAGCTGTACCTTTATCGAGTTCATATCAGTACGGGAGAAATTTCTGCGGATTGAGTCTTTCGCCGTCAAGCTGGATCTCGAAATGAAGATGATATCCGTATGCCATGCCGGTATCACCGATCTCGCCTATTTTTTCTCCCTTATCTACGAGCTTTCCCTCACTCGTGCAAATTGCCGACATATGTGCGTATAGCGTTTGGTAACCGTTTTCATGCTCGATGACAACGTATTTACCGAACGATCTGTGCGTGCCTGCGGTTATTACACGTCCTCCGTCGGAAGCGAATATCGACGTACCCTTCGGTGCGTACATATCCACTCCGTAATGGTAGCTGTAATTGCCGTTGAGTGTTCTTGAACCGTAACGATCCGTATACACGAAATCCTTGAGAGGGAATGAAAACGTTCCCGTTGTCATGCCTTTCGGCAAAGCCTTTGTACCCTTTAATATTATCTTATTTACAGGTTCGCTCAGCACCGTATCGTCGGTCTTTTCACGGCTTATTTCCACGCCTTGGAAGCTTTTGATCGTATAAACCGCTTTGCCGACACCGTCAACTCCGTTTTGCTTAAGCTCATAGCTTCCTATGTAAAGCTCGCTCGAAGCCTCGTATATCGTTTCGTAAGGAATCGTATATTCGACCTCGGAAACATATACGTCCTCGGCACGGCTCTCCTGCTTTTCATCGGACGTATTGTCGCTTTCCTCGTTTTTGGGCTTATCACTTTGATAAGTCATACTCGGAGCAAAGGATTTTTCCGCATCCTCTGCGAATTCAAACAGCGTTTTATCGTTTTTGCCCTCGACCTCGTCGTCCGTAACCTCGGCGAGCAGGGTAACGATCTCGTTATTGCTTAAAAGAAGCTCGTTGGGTACAAGCACCTGCTGTGCCGTCACGCCGAGATCCTTGTAGGTCAAAGCAAGCTGCTGTGCGGCTTTCCCCGCCGCAGTAAACTCACCGTCAACGAAAAGTCCCGTGCAGTCGGTATAATGAGATAATTCGACCTCGTAAAGAAAATCGTAGAGCTTGTCGGAATCAAGTGCGTCGTCGGATTTCTCGCCACGTACGAATTTATAGCTCAGCTCACACGTGTCCGCAGTGTCCGCTATCGCTTTTTTCGATATATCGCGGCACACTCTCAAATATGACAGCTGTGCTTGCTCCTTACTTTCAACGATACCTATATACCTGCCATCGGCATAGAGCGAGAGCGATACGTCAAGAGAACTTATGTAGGACATATATCCTATCGCAGTCGCCGAAAGTGCGGCAACACAACATATTGAGGTAAGTGAGCGTGCGAAATTTTTTGGTTCTTCTTGTCTTAAACGGGAAATATGCTTACCGAGGCTCACACATTTATCGCAAAGGCTCGAAGTGATCTTCTGCCACAAACCGAATATTTTCCTTTCATTACTGCCGACACGGTAATACCGTACCGACAAAATATCGGCGTAAGATACGTAAATCCTAAACCATCTGCTATTATACAATAAAAAATCGGAAAAATCAACCCCTATTGAAAGAAAAAAAACGAATATTCTTCGTCATATTCCACAAATTTCACTGTACGAAACTGTGCAATATGCCCAAATTCATAAAAAATTTAAAACGAGTTAATTGCGAGCTTTCAATTTTTTAATAAAATCTCTTGCATTAAATCTCAGTTTGTTATATCATAATCTCATGAAATACGATAGCTATGAAACAAATGAAAACGGTGATATCGAGAAGCAAAGAGAACGATTACGGCACGAAGTCGATAAGAGTGCGATCGCTTTGTTTATCATGCTTTTTGTCGGCTTATTCACAAGCGCCGCTTCCGTATTTACCGATGAAATAATAAACGATCTGCCTTCGCAAATGCGGGGCGTTGCCACGCTCGTTTTTATTATGCTTTACTATGTCGTGTATTTGGGAGTGCCGACAATCTATCTGGCGTTGAACGGCGGGGATAAGAGCTGCATCGGATTCAATAAAAACAACCGCAAACACCCGGCAGCGGCAATATCGTTTTGCTTGGGTGCGATGTATTTCGGCAATGTTCTCGTCGGATATCTGCAATCGCTTTTATCCGATGTCGGTGTAACCGTAGCACAGTCATCTCAGCAAAACGCAAGCCGTGTCGGCGAAATAATACTGCTTTATATCTCTTCGGCACTGTTGCCCGCATTGCTTGAAGAAATACTTGTCAGAGGGTATATCCTCGGTGCTATGAACGGGTATGACCGCAGCTTTGCCGTGATAATGTCATCTGTATTTTTCGCACTTATGCATCTGTCGCCGCTTCAAAATCTGTTTGCGTTGATTGCCGGACTTGCGATGGGTTATTTTGTGTCGGAAAACAATTCTCTTACTGTGGGAGTGATCGCACATTTCCTGAATAACGCTCTTGCGGTGACCAAAAATATTTTACGCGTAAATACGTGCGAAAAAATATATTTTACAACATCGCTTATCATTGATGTTGCCGTGTTCGCTTTTGCGGTCGTGTCGGTATTTATACTGTTTCGCAACAGAGAAAAAAACGTGAAAAAGAAAAAAGTACCGTTTGTCGTATCCGTACCGGCTGCGGTATACATTGTAACGGCATTTGCGATATCGTTTTTACAAATTTCTTTTACAAAGTAAACGTGGGTCGAACATGAACGAAAACATGAATGTAGAAAAAATAAATTACTATATGCTTCGTGCCTTGGAGCTTGCCGAACGTGCCGCATGGCTCGACGAAGTTCCCGTCGGTGCCGTTGTCGTATGTGAGGGCGAAATAGTCGGAGAGGGCTACAACACGAGAGAAAGCGGCAAAAATGCGTTGTGCCATGCCGAAATAAAGGCGATAGACGAAGCCTGCCGCCGTTTGGGCGGCTGGCGACTTCATAAATGCGACATATTCGTTACCCTTGAACCGTGTATGATGTGTGCGGGAGCGATAATAAATTCGCGCATAAAAACGGTTTATTACGGTGCCGATGATATAAAGGCCGGTGGCTTCGGCGGCGTTGTGGATCTGAACTCTTACAAATTCAATCACAAGCCGCAGGTCATCGGCGGAATAATGAAAGAGGAATCATCCGAGCTTTTATCGGAATTTTTCGCTTCACTCAGAAAAAAACGCAAGCCGTTATAGATCGTCCGCATCCTGTACGGGTTCGTCGTGCGGCTTCTCGCACACACCCGTATAGCTTCCGTTCGGATCGGTAATTATGGTCTTATCGACGCATTTGTACGCGAAAACGACTTTTTCGCTTTCGTTTTCGTTGCTTTGTTTTTCGTTTTTCGTATTATTTTTCTTTTCCATGCACTTAGTATGTACGGTTATGAAAAAAATATTCCGCATATGAAGCGGGAAACGAAAATGCAGAATAGCATTGTCAAAATACTGCACGGCAGAGCGTGACGCGTATGTTTTACGCCGGTTTGAGAAAAATATACGGCATTTACATACAGCAGTGTGTCCGATGAACCCATTATAACGGACGTTATCAGACCGATATCGCTGTCCGGCGAATATTCGGTGAAAATATCGTTTGCCATCGCCAAAGATGCGGAGCCGGAGAACGGACGCAATATTATCAGCGGCAATATTTCGCTCGGCAGCCCGATCTTTTCGCAAAACGGCGACAGAACGCTTGATAAAATTTCCGTAAATCCGCAATTCATGAGCATATTTATGCCTATCATTAACAGAATAAGCGTGGGCAACAGCTTTATCGAGGTTTTTAAACCGCTTTCCGCACCTGCGACAAATTCGTCGAACATACTTTTGTCGTATATAAATATTACTCCGAGCAGAACGAGCAGACACGGTATTATCCATGCGGTGATGCTTTCGGCGAAATTCATTTCAGAATACCTTCGAAAACAGCTTCGTTATGATTATTGCGAAAATCGAGGTGCAAAACGAAGTGACGATGACGGGAAGGATAATATCGTGCGGACGCACGGAACCGCACGAATGACGCAATGCGATCAGAGTTGACGGAATAAGATCGAGCGAAGAGGTATTAAGTACCGTAAGCATTACCATATCGTCGCTCGCTCTGTCCGGCATCGGATTGCTTTTACTCAATGCGTTCATTGCGTTAAGTCCGAGCGGAGTTGCGGCGTTTCCTATTCCGAGCAGGTTGGCACTTACGTTTGACGATATTTCGTTAAGCCCCGCTCCTGTTTTTGCGGCGGTGGGAAAGATCATTTTCAAAACGGGAGATATCGTGTGCGACAATTTTTGTATGAATCCGCATTTTTCGAATACGTTCATACAGCCGCACCAAAAACAGGTTATACCGACGAGCTTTACCGTAAGATTTAAAGCGGTGTCGCAGCCGTCGAATACAGAGCTTGTCAATACGTCCGGTCCCGCACAGAACACCGTTGTGATCACCGCCGCCATGCAGAGAACGGAAAAAATTCTTCCTACCATATTTTCCTCCGAAATTTTAAGATATATTTATTTTCGTCCGAGATAAGATATGAAGAATAAAGAGGAAAAAATCGACAGATTAACACTCTTATGTGGAAAATTCGATATTAATTCACAAAAAATATCGGGTTTTGCCATTTATTCTACAGGAAATATATGGTATACTGCACCTGCAGACAGATGAACGGACAGTGTCGCAAAACGAATGCAACGCCGTCGGACATCAAGGTGAAAAAACAAAATAGATACATAAGTACAAAGGAGAAAGTTGTTATGTTGAGATCGACAGGAATCGTAAGAAAGCTCGATGAACTCGGAAGAATAGTGCTTCCCGTTGAATTGAGAAAAAGAATGGAGCTTTCCGCAAGGGATTCGATAGAGATCTTCGTTGAAGACGATAAGATCGTTTTGAAAAAATATATGCCCTGTTGTGTTTTCTGCGGTAATGCCGAAAACGTTTCGTATTTCAAAAATAAGCTCGTTTGCTCGGAGTGCCGCAAGGAGCTTACCGCTTCGGAAAACTGAGGAAGCGAAAAACTCTTTAAAACGGATCCGTAATGGCTGAGGGGCATAGAAAAAGACTGAAAAAACGCTTTATCAACTGCGGACTCGAGCATTTCGAAGAACATAACGTTCTTGAGCTTTTGCTGTTTTATTCAATACCGAGAAAGGACACGAATCCGGTCGCACACAGACTGATAGATCGCTTCGGTTCTCTGTCGGGAGTTTTCGATGCCGAGCATGAGCAACTGCTAAAGGTAAACGGAATAACGGAAAATTCGGCGGTTCTTATCAAGCTTATTCCCGAGCTTATAAAAAGCTATGAGGCGAGCAAGCTCGCATCGAATGAAATATTCCGTACCACCGAGGGCATCGGTATGTTTTTCGTCGGCTATTATGCCGATGTGATAACCGAAAGCGTGACTGTGCTGATGCTCGACGAGAATAACGAAATGACGGAGAGATACAAGCTGTGCGACGGCTCGATCTCACGTGCGATCGCAAAGATCAAGAAGCTCGTTGCCAAAGCGGTGACGGGACGGGCGAGGGCGGTTGCGGTGGCACATAATCATCCCTGCGGAACTGCCGAGGCATCGTCGGATGACTTGGAGTTTACCGACAAGCTCTTGGAAGCGTTTTCGAAAGTTGATGTCAAGCTTATCGACCATTTTATTATCGCAGACGGAAAATATCATGCTGTTACACATAGGCTTATTAAAGAAATCACACGGCAATTTTAGCCTTTGCCGCATACATATTCGGCAAAGGCTGCGAGCAATTAAAACTTACACAGGCGTACCGGACGGTATGAGCGTGTCATCGACACGGAACATACCGCCCGTTTTTTTTCTTTCGCAAGTGAAAGAATGCTTTATTTGCGTATCTCTATCGAAACCGTATGCTCGCCGCCATCGAATACGAAATCCGACTTGTCGTATTCCTTGCCGTCGAGAATGATACGGCTTTTGTCGGAAAGAGCCGCATTTACCGTGTACAAAGTACCGCTTTGATTTATTTTCAACTTGAAACCGTTAAATTCACGACATAATTTAGGCTCGAGCGTAAAATGCTTTCCGTACTGCTTATAGCCGAGCAAATGTGTCAGAACCGTTTGATAAAACCAGCCCGATGAACCTGTGTACCAGCTCCAACCGCATTCGCCTTCGTGTCCGTGTGCGGTGTATACGTCACCGGCGAATACATATTTTTCGCCACCGTAACGGTGTATCGCATATTCGTCACCGGATCTGTCGCATGGGTTTATCGTACGCAAAAGCTCATAACCTCTTTTTGCCTGACCGAAATGAAGCATTGCGGCTATCAACCAGATCACGCCGTGAGTGTACTGACCACCGTTTTCCCGTATTCCTTCCGGGTAGTGGGCAATGTAGCCGATATCAGATCGATTATCGAACGGCGGGATGAGAAGCCGTATGAGCTTAAGTCCGTCATCGTAAAGCTCTTTGTACGCACATTCGAGTGAAGAACCGATCCTTTTGCGGTCGTGCAGGAAAAACGCCGCAAATGCCTGCGGTAAAGCATCTATTCGGCATCCGCCTTTTTCGCCGATGATTTCGCCGCTTTTGTAGGTGCCTCTTACATAGTATTTGCCGTTGAAGGCAAATTCTTCTATCGATCGCTCCATGTGCAGAGCTTCGTTTTCGTATTTTTTCTTGCCGATATCGTCGGACATCATTTCGGACAGTACGGACATTTTTCGCAAAACACCGACGGTAAACATGGCAAGCCAAACGCTTTCTCCGCCCGCATTGTTCATTCCGTCGTTCCAATCTCCCGAACCGAACAGCGGCAAGCCGTGAATACCGAGCTTTAACGAATATTCGACAGCACGTACACAGTGCATATAAATGCTTTCGGAAAGTTCCGAGCATACGGCACTTTCATAACGTTCGTTTTCGTTTTCCGCAAGCACGGGCGAACGGATATAACCGACCTTGCGAGACAGAATATCCGTATCGGCAGTGGCAGATATATATTCGCCGACGACGTAGACGAGCCAAAGCATATCGTCCGAGCAGCGTGTCCGCACGCCCTTTTTTATGTCCTCATGAAACCAGTGCATAACGTCGCCTTCCTCGTATTGATAGGCGGCACAACGGAGAATGTGTTGTTTTGTTACATTCGGAAACGAATACATGACGGCGAGCGAATCCTGAAGCTGATCCCTGAAACCGTATGCACCGCCGTTTTGATAAAAGCCGCAACGGGAATACATTCGGCAGTGCAGTGTTTGATAAAGCGATGATCTGAACATGAGATCGAGGGCGGAGTCCGAGCTTTTCAATTCGAAATGCGAGTGCAATTCGGAAACCTGTTTTTTGTACGCCGCAACGGCTTCGCCGAAGCTTTTTCGGCGAATGATCTCAAACGGAGGATTGCCTGTGTGGTAACCGAGTGTAAATGTGCAATTGCGACCGAAGCAAGTGAGCTGACCGTGCAGACCGTCAAACTCACTGCTCACTCCATCGCAGGAGTATAAAAACGCCGAAAACGGTGTTTTCGAATACATATTTTCGATCGAAAGGTATTTTTCGGTACAGTTGCCTTTTAAGCACCGCAGCTGCGTTGTTCTCTCGCCGAGAACAAATTCACAGCGATATACGAGCGTGTGTGATCTTTCACCGTCAAAGCTGACGTGTACCGCTTTTGCGTTAAGCTCTCCGTCCGTCGTTACTCTTATGAGGTATTTTTCGCCGCAAAGCTTACCGGAGTACACGGCACAGCCGTCACCCCATTTTACCGTGTGTGCGGAAAAGCAAAGGTCGTAATATATGCCGTTTTCCAGTAAATACAGCCGTTCCCCGCATTCGTTCATAGCGTCGGTGTCCGAATTTGTCAGCTTGCCGAAGTGAGAGTTTTCGAAATATGTGAATCCGAGCGAATTTGCGGTGAGAAGCGTGCCGAAATGCGGTGAAGAATAAATATAACTCATTATCCTGTCCTCACGCCTTTTTACAACGGTGAACGGATCTCGGCAGGTGCGGTGTTCCGCAATAAGATCACGGCTTGCGTGAATATCCGGTAACGGTGCGTTTTCGAATATGAGATCGGGTGAGGGAAATTCCGCACGGCAAAAGCACGAATCGAACAAAAGCGATGTGATTTCGGTGCTTTTTTCTTTTACAAGACGAAAACCATGCGGTTCGTTGAGGAGCAAATATACTCCGCACGAACGAAGTGCGGTTTCCGCTTTTTTGTATATCGTGTTTTCGTAACCGAGTTCGGGACACAAAATTACGGTGCTGTACCGTTCGCCTCGAATGAGCAGATTCTTGTGAAGCAAAATGAAACGGCTCAGGTATTCTTCAAGCCCGTCGCACGGCGGTGTCGCATTTCGCAGATCTATCAAAAAGCTCTTTTCTTCGCCCGAAAGCCCGATATTCCAAAGCAGCTCCGAATTTCCTCTTTTTAAACGTGCGGTGCTTTGCAGACGAATGTCCGTGTGCAGATAAGAAAGCATTTCGCATTGCATATCCCCCAAAGCGGGAAGTAATGAAGTCTGTATATCGGAAAAAGTAACTGCACGGTGCAACATGATATCGAATGCCGTTTTTTTATCATTTGCTACGGCAAGTAAAAGCCGATATTCTCCGTACTCACACCGGAAAACGAAAAACGGTTGTACACACGCACCGCCGTCTGTGTCCTCGCTTGATTTGAGCTTTTTCGAAAACAAAGCCTCAAAATCTCCGAGAGAGGGCGACGGGGGCAATATGCGATCGAATATGGTTTCGTATTCAAACGGCAATGCGTTGCCGCTGCTGTCGAAAGCTCCTATGCAAAGAACGACTCTTTTGCCGCTTTCTCTGTCACATCTCGTAAAATACAATACATTGTCCTCGCACGAATACGAAACGAAAAGACGGGAAAAGGAGATGTGACGCATATATGCGTCGAGAGAAGCGAGAACAGGCTCAAAGCATATTATGCTTTTTCCCGGTGAACTTACCGAAATTTGAAATACGGCGTTTTTTTGATCGAGAGAAAGCGTGAGAGAGGAATCTTTAAGCTCGGCACGAAAAGCCTCGTGTGAGCCGTTAAGCTTTACCCCGTCAAACGGTAAATGATATACGCCGACGGAGCTTGACATGAACCTGAAGCCGAGCGGATCGTGTCCGTTTCTCGTTACGCTTTTATATCCGTAGTATAGGGAGATATGCCCGCTCTCGTCAAAGACCGCCCTGTCGCGTGTGTTTGAGATCACCCCGGCGGTATGCTCGTTTTTCGGAGAATATTTAATGCCGAGAACGAACGGCTCGTAACCTGCCGGCGACGGCTTGTACGGGATTCCGTCGACCGGTATGCGTTCACTTAACGCAAGCAGACACGAATGTATTTTCGCATCGGAGGTGAATCGCTTTACGAAAATGTCGTTGAAAGCGAAATTGCCCATCGCTATCAGGCTCATTCCGATGTGATGCGACATGAAGCAACGGATTATTTCACACTTGTCGCAACGCTCGGAGGAGCAGTCGAGTGCTTCGTAAAAGCCGTATTTACCGTACATACCGATACGCTTCAGTCGAGAAAGATTGTCAAGAGGTCTTCGACTGATACAAAGCATGAGAAACGAAGAATACGGACTTATGACACGGCTGTCGTTTTCGTCGCAACGCAACCGCAAGCTGTCTATTCCGTTTGCTTTGTATTGATAATTCATGTCTTTGTCGAATTCGTAATAGCAGCTTTCCGACACTCCGTACACAGGTACGGAACGAACGTATATCCTGTTTCGGCATTGCTCGCGGTATGCAAAACGACACGCCTCGTAAAGAAGGGAGGAGCGATAAAGCGGTAAAAACAGATTCGGCATGAAGTATTCAAAGCAAGTACCCGACCACGAGCCTAAACCTATATAACCGTTTTCGGTGAGCAGTACCCTTGCTCCGGACCTTAAATGCGACGCTTCGACCCTGTTGTATGCCACCGCAAAATAACCGAGTGTGCGTGCCTCGGACATATAAATATCGTAATGTGCCTCCGTAAGCCCGACACCGACACGCATTCCTATCGCAAATAAATGCTTTTTCTTATCGTATAATGCTTCAATGTGAGTTTCGTCTATTATGCCGTCGATATCACGCTTGATGTCGTACAGCCTTATATCGTCTTTGAAATATTGTTCAAGCCCCGCCGAAAGCGTGACCATGCATACGAGAAAATTTCCGCTGTCAACACTCGATACGAAATTGTCAAGCACGTCCAAACTCACTATATCGTACCAATTATACAGATTTCCCTCGAATTTTTTGAGTTTTTTTAATGTGGAAACGGTATGCGAAAGCCTGTCGGCAAGCGAATGCGGAGATATCAGCTTGAAATCGCAGGCACAAAGACAGCTTAACATATAAAGTCCGATATTCGTCGGCGAGGTGCGACACGCAAATGCGACACCCCCGACTTGCGAGTAATTATCGGGAGGCAGAAAATTGTATTTCTCCGTGACCGATTCGTCGAAATATTTCCAGCTGTCGGCGGCATATTTTTCAATCGTCTCCATGTCTTTTTTCGTTTTCTTTACGGAAAAATGCGGTACGGGCAAACAAAGGGAAAACAAAACGAACGGCGACGACATGAAAAGCAGACCGAAAAAACGGTATAAGCCGCAGTCGACAAAACAGGCGGTACAAAAACCGAGCAAAAGCGACGGAAAAAACGTTTTAATGTACCGTTCGGGCGTTCCGTCGCTCGATCCCTCCGCCCTTGCCGCACTTACCCAGTCGAGCAGAT
Source organism: uncultured Lachnospiraceae bacterium (assembly GCA_964498965.1). Taxonomy (GTDB): domain Bacteria; phylum Bacillota; class Clostridia; order Oscillospirales; family CAG-272; genus CAZCJU01. The sequence goes on along the minus strand of CAZCJU010000038.1, from coordinate 4,891 downwards.
GCCTTCCCGTTGCAAGACCACGTATCGAGCTTGCACAGGCACGCAATGCCGCAAAAGCTTCGTGCGGAAACAGCATCAGCTTTAACAGCATCGATAAGCTCGTACTCCAAAACGATGACATGACGAGCGAACTGTATTTTCGGATCATACCGAACGACGTGAAAAGCAAGCTCTCCGAGCAATGCACGATCGACGGCAGGAGAATGTAGAATACTGCGAAAACACTGCAACTTGCGGCTATTCTGTGCGGGAAAAACAGTGCGAGGAGAAATGCGGCGAGCGAGAAAACGGGCGTAAAGGCACGACGGACGTTGTCAAATAGCTTGTATTTCGATAATAGGGATAAAGGATTTTTCGTTTTTGTACCGCTTTTGTCCTTAACGATACGCTTTGTACGTATCAGCGACTGGATGTCCCCACGTATCCAGCGGTCGAGTCGTTTATAATACGATATCGCATTCGATGGAGTGGAGTCGTAAAGTGTAATGTCGTTTATTCCGCCGCAACGAAGATAAAGTCCCTCAAGCAGATCGTGCGAAAGAATGACACCGTCGGGAAATGCATCGGGAATACATTCGGAAAAACATTTCACGTCGAATATACCTTTCCCGCAAAAATTAGCTTCACCGAAAATATCGTGATACAGCTCAAATGAAGTGTTGCCGTAAGAATCAAAACCCGCATTGCCGGAGGTGAGTGTGGAAAACGCGGTTTTGGTCCCCGATTCTAGATTCGTCGATATCCTCGGCTGAAATATTCCGTGTCCCCGTGTGACGGTATGCGTGATTTTGTCTACTATGGGAGCGTTTGCCGGATGTGCCGCACAGGCGACCATTCCGACAGCCTCATCGGGCGGTATTACCGTGTCGGAATCGAGTGTGATCACGTAGCGTGTTCCGGTAAGCTTGTCGTACTCGCCGCACAAAAGCTTCAATTTGCTTTCACGCCCGTCAAGCAGTTTGGCAAGCTCGATCACCGCACCTCGTTTTCTTTCCGGTGCCATGAAGCATTCCTGAACGGAGCTGAATTCTCTGTCACGTATGAACAGATAGAATCTGTCGCCGTATTTTCTCGTAAGCGAATTTATCCTGTCGCACGCCGCTGCTATGGCAACTGCGTCCTGCGGTTCGTCGGGCGATACACTGTCGCCGAGATCGGCAAGAATGCCGTAGGAAAAAATATCGTCGTTGTTGCTTAGGCATATGTCCTCGAGATTTTCGTAGATCTTATCGCCGTCATTTAACAGCGAAGTTATAACAATGAGCGTTTTACAGTTTTCTTTGCATTCTTCCCGCTTGAGCCGCATGACTGTATGCGGTGTACACAGCCTCGAAAAACAGTAATCGGTGATATATTTTCCGCATTCGTAAAAAGAGAAAAGTAATAGGAACGCGATGACGATCCCGTGCGGAGTATCGTTTATGCCGAATGCCGAACAGCACAGAAAAAACAACCCGAACGTTATGAAGGATACGGAGGCGAAATATAACGTCTTTTTTCGCTTGCCATCCTCGGAAAAAAATATTCGATCAAGCTCGTCGGCACTTGCTTCGGCTATCGCTTTTTCAAGACGCAGCTTGTGCTTCCTTGCGTGCTTTTTGAGCTTGCTTCTGAAATACGCACGTGTTGCGGTGTCGCTTGCATGGTATGTTTTGTTCCTTAAAAGAAACCGCTCGGTCGGTGAGGCTTCCTCGTACAGACGTTCGTAGTCGAGCCTGTCACTCTCGGTGAGCAGAGCGAAAATGTTTTGTACGTTAATCTCCGAATTGCCGATACAAACGGCGTGTAGTCCCTTTATACAGCAGAATACGAGCCTTGCGTGAAGAGCGGAGAGAAAATCGTCATCGGGTGAAAGAGATTTCAAAAAAACGATCAAGCCGTCCTCGGTGATGACGAATTTGCGTGCGACAAGATACTCGTACAAACGCTCGTCGTATCGTGTGTATTCGGAACCCGAAAGCGTGCGGTATACAAACGGAAGCCGAACGGAAACGACATAACGGTTTTTTGCGATAAGGGCAATGCCGCTTTTCGCATCGTCGCCCTTGACATTCTTGACGGCACGGTATATCTCCCGATCCGCTTTTTTGAGTTTTCCGATGATCTTTGACATAACAGCTCCGATAAATGTGGAATTACACGTATTATTGACGAATGCGGAAAAAATAATCACGGTGTGAAACGAATATTTGCTTTGCCGCAGAAGTATACATATACCGTAGTATTAACGAAGGAGAAAGAAAATGGCAAAGAGAGGAATATACGGCGATATCGCACAGAGAACGGGCGGCGATATTTATATCGGCGTGGTCGGACCGGTGAGAACGGGTAAATCGACGTTTATAAGAAGATTCATGGAGGAAGCCGTTTTGCCGAATATTGAAAACGGATATGACAGAGAAAGGGCTAAGGATGAACTTCCGCAAGCCTCTCAGGGCAAAACCGTAATGACGACCGAGCCTAAATTCATACCCGACGAAGCGGTGAGCGTGAAGCTCGGAGATAATGCGTCGTTCAGAGTGAAAATGATAGATTGTGTCGGCTTTATAGTGCCGGAAGCACTGGGACATACCGAAAACGGCGAAGCGAGAATGGTACAGACGCCATGGCAGAACGAGCCTATGCCGTTTGACCGTGCGGCGGAGATCGGCACGAAAAAAGTGATAACGGATCATTGCACCATAGCCATGCTCGTGACGTGCGACGGAAGCTTCGGAGAAATACCGCGTCGAAATTACGAGCAGGCGGAGCAGCTTACGGTAAACGAATTGAAAAAATATAATAAACCGTTCGTTATCGTACTTAATTCGGCGAACCCCGAGTCCGAAGGGGCGGTGTCGCTTGCACTTGAACTTGAAAAAAAGTATTCCGCTCCCGTCGCACTCGTAAATTGTCTGCAACTGAATGAGGAGGATATAAGAAAAACTCTCGAGCTTGTACTTATGGAGTTTCCCGTTTCGGGCGTCGGAGTCGATCTGCCGAAATATTTGCTTTCGTTACCGAACGAACATCCCGTCTGCTCTTCCGTGATAAATTCCGTTATCACATTGGCACAGAGTGCGGAGAAAATAAAGGATATAGCTCCCGTGTTCGGTAAGCTGTGCGAAAACGAATTTATCAGCTCCGTGATCATAGACGAAATAGACCTCGGTACGGGCGAAGCTAGGCTCACGCTTTACGTGAAGGACGGCTTGTTCTATAATATACTTTCGGAACAGACGGGCTTCGATATAGAAAGCGACGAGGAATTGCTTGCCGTGATGAAAACGCTGTCCGAAAACAAGCGAAAATTCGATAAGGTGTCGCAGGCATACGACGATGTAATGCGTGACGGATACGGTATCGTCGCACCGGATATGGACGATCTTACCCTGCAGGAACCGGAAATAGTCAAACAGCCCGGCGGCTACGGGGTGAAGCTGCGTGCAAAAGCCCCGAGCGTTCATATGATAAAAGCGGATATACAAACGGAGGTGTCGCCTATGGTGGGTACCGAAGAGCAAAGCGAGGAACTTGTAAAATATCTGCTTAAGGAATTCGAAACCGATAAGGCGAAAATATGGGAAACGAATATGTTCGGAAAATCGCTTCATGAATTGGTGACGGACGGACTTAATGCCAAGCTCGAGCATATGCCGGAGGATTCGAGAAAGAGATTCGCGGAAACCCTCGAAAGAATTATAAACGAGGGAAGCGGGGGACTTATCTGCATAATACTTTGATGACAGCTATTGACTTTTTTAACGCTTGATGATATAATACTCGCCGAAGTACCGAAAACGGTTATTCGAATTTTATATACCCGCATATGCTTAAGACTTTGCGAAAACGCCTCCGCAAACGGGCATTTTCGCCTTGTGACGGGATATACGCAAACAGAAGATAAACCGTAAATTCAAAGGAGTATTTATATATGAAAAAAGAATCGCTTCAAGCCGCAAAAGAGTCGATAAAAACGGAAGCACGTGTCGTCGCCGATGCTTTGAAATGCGTTGACGAGAAAATATTCGCCGAAGCCGTGGAAGCGTTGGCACATTGCGATAAAATAATCACGTGTGCATCCGGCTCGTCCGGTATCGCCGCAAAAAAATTCCAGCACAGCCTGTGCTGTATCGAACGCCCCGCCTGCTTTATGTCGCCCGCAGAGGCGGTACACGGCGGCTTAGGCGTCGTTACGAATAAAGATTGCGTCGTTATGGTGTCCAGAGGCGGAAAAACGGCGGAGCTGCTTCCGATAATAGATGTCGTAAACAAAAAGGGTGCGAAGCTGATAGCACTCACCGAAAATATGAATTCGCCGCTTGCCGAAAATGCGGATATCGTCGTTCCCATGAAGATCGAACGAGAAAGCGATAAGTACAATATGATGGCAACGAGTTCGTATATGGCCACCGTCGCCGTTTTCGATGCAATGCTCTGTGCGTTGATGGAAGAAACCGATTACAGAAAAGAACAGTTCGGACTTATTCATCCGGGCGGAGCGGTAGGCGAAAGACTTAATTCGAAAAAATAATGTCGAGCCTCTTGAATTAACATATTGTTAATCAAATAGTTACATTAAATACACCACCGTGTGAGCGGATCGTACTATAATGAATTTAGATAAAAAAATAACGAATTTCACATTTTAAATGAGCGATAAAATTCAGGAGGTACACCGCAATGATGGGAACAAAAATACTTGTGATCGACGACGATGCCAATATCTGCGAGGCATTAAGACTTTATTTTGAAAACGAAGGCTATGAAGTAAAGACGGCAAACGACGGAGCCGAGGGCGTAAGCTTCTTTAAGATCTACGAGCCGGATCTCGTGCTTCTCGACATCATGCTCCCCAAAAAGGACGGTTGGAGTGTATGTCGCGAAATAAGAGAGATATCCTCGAAGCCCA
>CAZCJU010000037.1:0-17050 GCA_964498965.1 uncultured Lachnospiraceae bacterium | reverse complement strand
ATGAAGTTCGGTACTTCACAACACGTTCGCCGTTGGCTTTTCGCACATTCGAGATAACGTTTCGGGATGCGAAAATCGGCGAGCTGACGCAGCCGATCAATATACTTCTCAATAGCATGGCAACAGTCGGAGTCGGCGAGTGATAACCGATAAAAAACGCCGATTTTTCGAGGATCGGCGAGATCTACTTGGTTTCGCTATGATGTTTTGTGCGAGATCAAAAGTCGAAACGGCTTCCCGATCGCATATGAATAATGCTTTTGATTGAGAAGAAAGGATATTCACAAAACATGGAATTTGAAGCATTCAAAAACAGAATATGGCTTGCCACCGCAACGAAGCATGAAGACGAGATCAAATACATACACGAAGCCTTCGATACGAATTGGATAACGACGGAAGGCACAAATATCGCGGAGATCGAACGTCAAATAAGCAAAAAGGTCGGAAGCAAGTATGCGGTTGCGTTGTCCTGCGGCACATCAGCACTTCATCTTGCGGTGAAGCTGGCGGGTGTGAAGGCGGGCGATACGGTCTTTTGCACCGACATGACTTTTGATGCGACCGTCAACGCCATTGTTTACGAGGGTGCTGTCCCCGTGTTCATAGATGCAGAGTATGATACGTGGAATATGGATCCTGCGGCGTTGGAAAAGGCATTCGAGCTTTATCCGAACACTAAAGCGATCATGGTGGTAAATCTTTACGGAACGCCGGCAAAATACGACGAGATACGTGCGATCGCAAAAAAGCACGGTGCGATCATTATCGAAGATGCCGCCGAGTCCTTCGGTGCTACCTATAAAGGAAAGCAAACGGGAACTTTCGGTTTGTATAATGCGATTTCCTTCAACGGCAACAAAGTAATAACCGGGTCATCGGGAGGCATGCTTTTGACCGATGATCTGTATTCTGCCGACAAAGCACGTAAGTGGTCGACTCAGAGCAGAGAGGCAGCTCCCTGGTATCAGCACGAGGAGATAGGATATAACTACCGCATGAGCAATATCGTTGCCGGCGTTGTCAGAGGTCAGCTTCCGCATCTCGAAGAACATATTGCGAGAAAAAAGGCTATTTACGACAGATATAAAGAGGGATTTAAGGATCTGCCCGTAACGATGAATCCGTATATTTCCGAGATCATGGAACCGAATTTCTGGCTATCCTGTTTGCTGATCGACAAGGACGCAATGTGCAAGCAGGTCAGAGGCGACAACGATTATTGTTACGTAACGGAACACGGAAAGACCTGTCCTCAGGAGATTTTCGATACACTTGAAAAATATAATGTACAGAGCCGACCTATTTGGAAACCCATACATATGCAGCCGCTTTACCGAATGCACGGATTTGTAACAAGAGAGGGCAACGGTCGCGGAAATACCAATGCCTATATTCCCGGTACGGGAGTTGATGTCGGAGCGGATATATTTCAAAGAGGTCTGTGCTTGCCCAGCGATATAAAAATGATGCCGAAAGAACAGGACATCATAATTCAAATGATAAAGAGCTGTTTTGAGTGAGGCTGTCATGTCAAAGGAACGGAAGAAAGGATTTTACGAGAAATACATAAAAGTCCCGCAGGATATTTTTCTGGCATCTGTCGCACTGATCGTACTCAGTCCGATCCTGCTGATCACAGCCGTTTGCGTTCGTATAAAGCTCGGCTCTCCCGTGATATTCAAGCAAGAACGAGCTGGCAAGAACGGTGAGCCGTACTTTATTTGCAAATTTCGTTCCATGTCCGACGCACGGAACGAGAACGGAGAATTGTTGCCCGACGAGCAACGCCTCGGAAAATTCGGTAAATTGCTTCGCAGTACGTCTATTGACGAGTTGCCCTCTTTTTGGAATGTCGTATGCGGCAAGGTGTCATTGGTCGGCCCGAGAAGTTTGTACGTAAAGTACAACGACAGATACAGCGAGCATCAGGCACGTAGGCTCGAGGTTCGCCCGGGAATTACCGGGCTGGCACAGGTCAACGGCAGGAATGCGATCGACTGGGAAAAGAAGTTCGAATATGATGTGCAATACGTGGATCACATCACCTTTCTCGGTGACTGGAAGATCATATTTCAAACGGTGGGTAAGGTATTGAAGCGTGAAGGCATCAATTCCGCCTCTTCGGTGACAATGGAAGAGTTTACGGGCAGCGGATCGGGGATGATAACGCATGAATAGATTGATTATTGTCGGTGCGGGCGGTCACGGAAAGACGGTTGCGGATAATGCATTGAAGAACGGCTACGAACGCATTTACTTTGTCGATGATAATGCTACGGGCGACGTAATCGGATTTCCCGTTATCGGAAAGATCTCCGATATCGAATTTTCAAACGACGGAAATACGGATTTCGTTATAGGTGTCGGAGATAATGCTCTGCGTAGACGGATAGCGGAAAAATACGGAGATAATAACTGGGTATCCCTCGTCCACCCTTCGGCACAAATCGCATTCAACGCAAAGATCGGCAAAGGTACTGTCATTATGGCAAACGCAGTTGTCAATGCCTGTACCGTGATCGGAGAGCATTGCATCATCAACACCTCCGCAGTTGTCGAACACAACGACACTATCGATGATTACGTGCATTTATCGCCCGGTGCGACTCTCGGAGGGACTGTGCATGTCGGAACATCGACCCACGTGGGGATCGGAGCCGTTATTAGAAACAATGTGGAAATATGCTCTCATTGCATGATAGGTGCGGGAGCGGTCGTAGTGAGAGATATACGGGAAAAAGGTACTTATATGGGTGTGCCTGCACAAAAAAAGACGTGAAAATATTATATGTAACAACTGTTTCACTTACCATGAACAGCTTTTTCAAGCCGCATATCAAAATGCTGGCAGGAGAAGGATATCAAGTTGACATTGCGTGCAACGCCGCCGGGCTGCCGTTGGATAGCTTGTATAACGATTTAGGTTGCCGATTTTATCAAGTGGATTTTTCCCGTTCGCCTCTGTCATCGGACAATTTAAAGGCGTATAAGCAGTTAAAAAAAGTCGTAAAAGACGGGAATTACGATATAGTCCATTGCCATACACCGAACGCCTCGGTGATCACTCGTTTGGTATGCAAAAAGGCTCGGAAGCAGGGCGGTCTGAAAGTATTTTATACCGCACACGGCTTTCACTTTTACAAGGGTGCGCCGCTTGCGAATTGGTTGCTGTATTATCCGATCGAAAAGCTTTGCTCGCATTTTACGGACAAGCTGATCACCATAAATCAAGAAGACTATGCACTTGCACAGAGAAAATTCAAGGCAAATGAAGTCTGCTATATACCCGGTATCGGAGTGGATCTTTCGAAATTCCGGGATGTTCAAGTTGACAGAAACGGAAAAAGGCAGGAGGTCGGCGTTCCCGAAGGCTGTTTTTTGTTACTTTCGGTCGGTGAACTGAACGAAAACAAGAATCATCAAATTATTATACGAGCATTGGCACAGTCGGAGAAGTACAATATTCACTATGTCGTTGCGGGTACAGGCGATCAAAAAGAGCATCTGTTACGACTGGCGAAAGAACTCGGTGTTTCGGAGCGAGTTCATTTGCTCGGATATCGGACGGATGTAGCACAGCTTTACAAGGCGGCCGATGCCTATGCGTTACCATCCGTCAGAGAAGGCTTGAACGTGTCCGTTATGGAAGCCATGGCGAGCGGATTACCGATCATATGCAGCCGCATACGAGGAAACACGGATTTGGTAAATGAAAACGGCGGTGCATTATTCGAGCCTCACAACGTAACGGAATGCACGGAAGCCGTCAAAGCCGTATTCGCCGAGGACGGCAACGAAATGTCGAAAAACAATCTGCACAAGGTCAAGTTTTTTTCAATATCGAACGTACTCGAAGAAACACGGAGGTTATATAAAGCATTTTGAGTTTATTTTCTGTAAAACGGTGGTAATTTACAAGAGATGAATAACGCATACTATGGTATATATTGTAAGAACATTTTGGGAATAAAGACAAACGTTCGACGATTTCGCTGGATATACGGTACTGCTCCTCTGACGGCAGACGAAGAAGAATATCAAAAATGTTCGGTAAAAGTGAATGTCAACATCATTCCGGAAAAAAGGCTGGAGAAAGCGGAAGAATATGACAAAACGTTTCAAGCATACATGTGGGACAGTGAAAGCAAAAAGCTTTTTTACCGACAGACATTATTCGGTTTGCCTATAGGCTACGATATTCGTTTAGACGGAGCGATAATCTACGCAGATATCGGTAAGAATTATTACAGGTTTATAAAAAAACGCATAATGAACCTACACGGTATTTATTGGCTGCTGTCGGATATTGCAAACACAGTGTTGCTTAATTGCGGCTATCTGACGCTCTATGCCTCGGCGGTATTCGACGAAGCCTCCGGACACGGAACCGTGCTTTTTGCACCGCCCAACACCGGAAAGACGGTGACCGCGACGATGCTTTGCAGGCATTTTAATTATTCTTTGGTCGGTGAAGACATTGTCATTACGGACGGAGATCGCATATACGGGTGTCCGTGGACATATTCGTATCGAAAAAAAGGAAAACGCATAGACAGTGCGGGTTATTTCAGCCGAGCGAAAAGTCGAGAAAATTTATCTTATTGCGATGTGTGCGATATATCGGAGCTGGTGACACTTTCACGGGGCGATCCCGATGTCAAAACGGACAAAGCCGAAGTATTCAGGCAAATTAAAATATTGAACGGTTATCTGTTCGGCTACTACAATTCTCCCATCATCAAAATACTCGGCTATTTTGACGAAAAATACGATATTCCGCACAAAGAAACAGCGGAAAAACTGTTATGCGATATGGTATCTCATTGCACCTGTCGCTGCATTCGGGCAAAGGAAGCCGCCGATTTGTATCGATCGGTACGCAATGGAGTGCCTAACGAGGAAAAATGAGAGTTTTAGTAATATCCCGAAACGCATGGGACGACACCAATGCGATCGGAAATACGCTGTCTAATTTTTTTGCGGGAATCGACGGTCTTGAATTAGCAAGTGTCTATTTCCGAGAGGCGGATCCGTCAAACGATCTTTGCACACGATATTACAGAACAACGGAAACGGAAATTCTGAAAAAATGGTTTACGCCCGAAAAAATAGGAAAAGCGTTTACTTGGCGTAGGCATAGCGGTGTCGAATCATCAAAGGCAAGCACCGCACAGAGAAACGAAAAAAAGATAATACGCTTTATACGAACACACAAATTCCGATTTGCATATAAAATATCCGACGGTATTTGGTACACAAAAAAATGGCTAAATCAAAACTTCGGAGATTTTATCGATGACTTTCAGCCGGATCTGATGGTTACATTTGCGAAATCCGCACCGCAATATTATCTGACTGTCAAATTTTTGAGAGAAAATTATCATATTCCTCTTTTTTCATGGATCGCAGATGACGAATACACGGTATTATCGCACGAAAAAGACGAAAGAACCCTTCGAAATCTTAAATATTTAATAGATGAATCGGCTGCGGTTTGCGGTTGCTCACAAGCGATATGCGATCATTACAACGGCATTTTCTCCTGTCAAGCCACTCCGTTGTACAAAAGCTGTGATTTTACGACCGGCATAAAAGAACATCCGAATCGTCCGTTGAAGATCGTTTATGCCGGAAATTTACTGTACGGACGGCTGGAGATACTCAAAAAAATTGCGGAGCATTTGGAGCGATTCTATAACTCGGGCGAAGATATTTCCTTTGATATATACGGCAATACGACATTATCCGATGAAGAAAAAAGATTTTTCCGGCAAATGAATGCAACAAAATACATTGAACGTCAAGATTATCAAACGATAAAAAAGCGTTTATCGGAAGCCGATATCGTTCTCCATGCGGAGTCGTTTGATGCCGAGCAAATATTGCAAACGAAGTATTCGTTTTCGACAAAGATCATCGACTGCCTGCAAAGCGGAAGCGTTTTACTTGCGGTAGGTCCTCGCGAATCGGCTTCGATCTTGTATGCCGGCGGTATCCCGGGAGCTTATATAATAGACGATTTAAACGAACTCAAAAGCAAATTGTTTGCAATAGTAAACGACAAAAACTCTTTACCCGAGAGGGCAAGACAGATCCGCTCGTTTGCACAAGCGAATCATAATATATCCGTCAATGCGAATTATTTGAAAAAAACATTTGAAACCATTGCCGAAAGGAGGGAATAAGGTGTGGCCTTATGTTTTGCTTATATTACCACTGTTGATATTTAACAAAAAAACGCACCGGACGGTAAAAGGTAAAACATACAGTGCAGAGCGGTTTTCCATGAAATTATTTTGGATACTGCTGTTTATATTGCTTGTATTAAGGCACGAATCCGTCGGTCGCGACATTCCGACATATAAAATCATATTTCAGTACATAGCACGAAGCGATTGGCATACTGCCGTTTGGCGCAGTCCCGAGATCGGAAATAATTTTTTGAACAAGGCAGTTTCCGTTTTCACCTCGAATTTCAGATGGATAATCGTCGTAAGTGCGTTTCTCGAATGTTATTTCATATCAAAAGCTTATATTCGTTATTCCGTCGATTCGGCACTGACCGTTTCGCTGTTCATCATCATGTCGAATTTCATTCTGCTCTTTTCCGGAATGCGTCAGGCAATTGCCGTTTCGCTCGGATTTTGGGCATTTGAACAGGTGCGAAAGAAAAAACCGCTGAAATTTGCGATAATCGTTATTATCGCAATGCTGTTTCATACCAGTGCGTTTATGTTGCTGTTTATGTATCCGTTGTATCATATGAAGCTTCACAGAAAAAGCTTATTTTGGATAATTCCGTCGTTGGTATTCGTGTTTGTTTTTAATGAACGGATATTTGTTTTTTTGACGCGAATATTGGAATTGTTTACGGAATACGACGGCACGATCGAATATACCGGTTCATATACCATGCTTGTACTTTTCATTATATTTGCGATATTTGCCTATACGATACCGGATGAATCGCTCTTAGATGCCGATACTGTCGGAATGCGAAACTTTTTACTGCTTTCGGTCGGGCTTCAAATGTTTGCACCGCTACACACGATTGCAATGCGTATGAATTATTATTATATGCCGTTTATTCCGCTACTGATTCCTCGGGTGATTCAATGCAGCACTCAGCGTTGGAAACAGGTGGCAGATGCGGCAAGGTATATTATGATGATCTTCTTTATCGTATACTTCTTTGTGAACGTCGCAAATGCGAATGTGTTGGACACCTTTCCATACCGCTTTATGTGGGAGAAGGTTTAAATGTGATATATATTGCCACAATGCTATATATAAAAAAATTAAAAGGAGATTTGCTATGAAAATGCGTACCTCTATCCGTATTGTCGCATATGCGTTGTGTGCGGTCATGCTACTCGGCGTGATGCCGCTCGCAACGTTTGCCGCATGGGCTGACACAAATGTTGTCTTCAGCGGCGAAAAATTCGGCACTAACGGATACTACAACGTAATCTCGAAAAAAGATTACACACTTGTTCCCGGTGTCGCTGTTGAGTCCGAAATGGTCATCAACAACGCATCGGGTACACGCAGACAGGTCATGCACATTATTGAAGTTGACCCGTCAAGTACAGACATTTCTATAGTACCCGGCTACTACGGCATCGACAAAGATTTAACGAAAACGGAAAATCATAAGGCTGCCGGTGTGACCGAGTGTGTCGAATATTACGAAGATACGCTCGGCTACAATGTAGTCGGTGCAATGAATACGGGCTTGGCATATGACTGCAACGCACCATATTCTTGGCTGGTGTACAACGGAAAAGTTTTGGTAGACCACAAGAACGGGATCAACGACTTCCACTCCGGTGTTTGCTCGACGATGCTGTGCGTTTACAAAAACGATGACGGCTCCTGCTACTGCGAGCTGCGTACCGCTTCGCAAGGTCTGCGCGGCGATGAATGGCAGGCAGTCGGTGCGAACTTCGGTATGGTCGTCAACAACGGCGAGCTTGTCACAAAAACCGAAGAACGTACATCCTCTCCCGCCGCTCGTTCTATGGTCGGCGTTAAAGAGGACGGCACTTTAGTGCTTGTTATGAACGACGGCCGAGGTGCCAACAATTCCGTCGGCTTCTGCAACTACGAAGAAGGCGAGGCAATGCTGGCACTGGGCTGTAAATGGGCTTTCAACTGCGACGGCGGCGGTTCTTCTTCTTTCGTGACAAAACGTGTCGGCGAAGACAAAGCTACCATGCGTTGTGTTCCCTGCGACGGTGCGGAGCGTGCCACACTTAACAGTGTGTTGATCGTTTCCAACGTCGCACCCACCGGTGAGCTTGATGTAGTCAACGTGGAATCGGATTATGATTATTTTGCTCCGAATACCGCATATACTTTCACTGCCGAAGCAATCGATACCCACGGTTATTCCATGGATATGCCGACCGATGCGACATGGACGCTGTCCGATACCTCTTTCGGCACTATAGAAAACGGAAAGTTTGTATCCAACGGAAAGCTCGGTGACGTTACCGTTCAAATAACCTCCGGTGGCAAAACGGTCGGTCAAAAAACGATCCATGTGGCGAATCCGACCGCTCTGGCATTTGCTCAAAGCTCGACCGTGATCCCCTACGGAAAATCCGCAACGCTCCAATACGTATCGACTATCGGCGAAGCAGAGGTTTATTTGGACGCAAGCTGCTTTGAATATACCTTTTCCAATGCTTCCGCAGGCACATTAAACGGGCTTGTATATACGGCAACTACCGACGAATCCGTTTCGGGAACGACAATAACCTCTACGTACAAGGCAACAGGACAAAAAATGACGTTCGAGATCAGCTTCGGCAAGGGTTCCGAGGTTCTGTATGATTTCGAAAACGGAGATATCAGTGCATGGTTAGGTACAGACGATACCGCTGCATGGCTGAAAGAAAACGGCGTAACAAATCCTTTCGGAACGTTGACGACCGGCGGTCAGATCAGCTCCGACTGCAAAACAACGACCTTCCTTTCCACCAAAGCAAACGGCGGACAAGTGCATAACGGAAAAAATGCACTCGGTATCAATTTCGATATGACGCAGGTTTCGTTTAACTCTTGGGTATACGGTCTTGTTTACAATGTTAAAGGCAATACCGTTCTTCGAGATGTAAGCAGCGGAAAAAAAGCGACCACACTCGGCATGTGGATGTATATGCCCGAGGACTTTTCTCAAACCGGCGGCAACATGGCATTCCAGTTGACAGTTTATATCGGCTTTGACGGCAGCGGCTTCAACTCTTCTCTCAACGGCAAGTCCATGAGTGCCATGCAGGCGATCGCAACGACCGGTTACGGCGGAACGCAGATTCACTTCAAGTATAACGGAAAGAACCTTAACGCCTTGTCGGAAAACGATATTCCGGAAAACAGATGGATCTATGTGACAGCCGATATCAGCGACTGGGACTATGTCGCTCTTGTCGATCCTCTTAAAGATGACTACCGCTCGCCTTCTTTCCTCCGTACTTATATCAAGCCGGATGTTTGCAGAAGCATCACATGGTATATCGACGATATTACGCTTGATTACAGCTCGGCGGTAGATGACCGAGTACCTCCCACAATAAGCGATCCACAGTATGCACCCAGCGATACAAATATCGACTTCACCGACGGCGTGACGATCACCGCCACCTCCGCCGGATTTACCGCTACCGTATCAGACGATAATTCCGGTATCGATGTCAATACTGCGGCAATTTATATCGACGGCAATAAGGTTTCCACGACAAAGGTAGTCGGCAACCTGATGTCGTGCAGTGCGGTTGCACTCGGTGTCGGAACACATAAGGTGAAATTCGAAATTGCGGACAAGCTCGGCAATTACACAACGCTGACCCGAACCGTTGTTTCCGCAACCGACGATGCCTATATGTTCTACAGAACGAGAATCGAGCTTGCGGGTCATAATGACTCCGGCGAAACGCCTTTGCCCGGCTCGATATATTACATTGATGTTTGCAACAACTACAGCGAAGGCATCGGAAGTGCCGAGTTTACACTTTCGCTCAACACGGCAAACACATGGCTTCTCGATAAGATGCTCGTTACCGACGGCTACAATGTAAGCTACAAAACATACGAAAACGATCCCGGAAAAGTTACATTCACTTGCTCGAGTGCGAAAATGAACGGCAGCAAAGTCGTCATGTTCAGCATTCCCGTGCGTGTTTACAATCCGAATTCGGCAGTGAGCGGGAAGAGCTTCAAATCGGATCTCGTTGTCGAGTTGACATCATGCAGTATCGGCGGTTCTTACGGTAATTATGATAAGTTGACCGTAATTTCCGGTTCGAGAACGAATACCACTCACACACATACGGCTGCGGCTGTAGACGATAAAGCACCGACTTGTACCGAAAGCGGCTATACAGGCAGAACGTATTGCGACGCTTGCAAATCTGTCGTTGATTGGGGTACTGTAGTTGAGGCAAAAGGACACAGCTACACACTTGACGGCGACAAATTCGTTTGTTCCGAATGTGACCATACCTATGGATCCGGCACAGGTATTTTCGAGATGAACGGAAAGCTGTACTATTCGATCGCCGGTAAATTGGTAACCGGCTGGCAGAATACGGGTGACGGTTATTGCTTTGCTTACAGCGGCACATATCAGCTTGCGGTCGGCGAAACCGCAATCAGCGGTATTACATACGACTTCGGCACAAGCGGCGTTACAGCCGGAGCGTGGATCAAGGACGAAAACGGAACAAAATACAGCTACGGACCCGATTACTACCGTTGTGATGCCGCTAATCCCCATGCAAATACAATATGGGCAAAGATCGGCGAAAACACATATGCTTTCGACAAAAACGGCTATCGCCATGAGAAGCTTTCCGTTTTAGTCGAGAGTAACAGTCCCGCAAAGATATACGAATTCACCGCAGAAGGCGTATTGATCGGCGAATACACCGGCAACCACACCGGCATATTTGCATGTAACAACGCCACGACTTATTTGGAAAACGGTGTACCCGTGCAAGCAGGTCTTGTATACGAGAACGGTTATTACTATTATATCAACAGCGGCTATGTTGCCGTGACCGGTTCGTATAATGTAAGCCGTACAAACGGACTCATGGAGGTAGGCACGTATACTTTTGATGACGACGGCAGAATGATCAATCCTCCCGGAAGCGAAAACGGCGTGATCGACAATTGTCTTTACATCAACGGTGTATTGCAGAAAGCATATCAGTTAGTCGAATTTGACGGCAACTATTACTTCATCAACAACGGAAAGAACGAGATAGCAAGAAGCATAACGCTGTACCTGGGCGAGCAGTTCGTTTCCGGCAAGACCTTTGCCGACGGAACAGCTGTTCCCGCAGGCTCCTACGAATTTGACGCAGACGGTAAAATGGTTATCAAGCACGGTATCATCGGCAACTGCCTTTACATCAACGGTGCGTTGCAGAAAGCATACCAGTTAGTCGAATTTGACGGAAACTATTACTTCATCAACAACGGAAAGAACGAGATAGCAAGAAGCACGAAACTGTACCTGAACGAGCAGTTTGTTTCCGGCAAGACCTTTGCCGACGGAACCGCTGTTCCCGCGGGCTACTACGAGTTTGACGCAGACGGAAAGATGCTCGTTTTAAACGGACCCAACGCAGACGGCTTCTTCTATATTAACGGTGTCAAGCAGCTCTCGTATCAGCTTATTAAGTATCAAGGCAACTACTATTTCATCAACGACTACAACAAATATGCCACAGATAAAATGCTTTATCTGAATGCGGAATATCTTGTCGGAACCGGATTAAATCCTTGGTATTACACCTTCGATACCGAAGGAAAAATGGTCGGATATATTGACGGCTTGTATAACGGCAGAGATATCGGCGACGTTTATTATTTTAAAACTACCGACGGTGAGGACGTTAAATCCGGTCTGTTGATCCGCGCTTCGGAATTGGACGGCGGTGTTTCTTACACCCAGCCCACCGGTATAGACTATTTGAAAAACAATTTCAATGTTAAAACCGAGATGGATCTTCGCGGAAATATTGCAAACTCCTCCGATGTATTAGGCGAAAATGTCGATCATCTGTATTTCGATATGGTATATTACGATGAGATATTTACAGATGAAGGCAAATCCGTAATGAAGCAGATCTTTGACGTGCTGTGCGACAAAAACAATTATCCGATATATATGCACTGCACTCACGGTGTCGATCGTACCGGAACGGTAGGTTATGTACTCGGTGCCGTTTTGGGCGTTTCGGAGTCGAATCTTTGCAGAGAATATATGCTCAGCCACAATGCATACGGCGGAAGCATTTTGAAGGTGCAAAACGGTCTACATGAAAAATATGAAGGAAGCACTCAAAAGGCACGTGCCGAAGCATATTTGCTGGACTGCGGCATCACGCAGGAACAAATTGCTTCTTTGAGAGAAATCTACCTGGCAGACTGATCGTATAGCTTTTGCTATACGCAAATAGAGCGATAAACGCCTATCTCCTTCGGGAGATAGGCTGCCGCACAGTTCAATACCTCCACGCGGTGTGCGGCGGGCAACGGTGATCGACCGGCTGAATTGAACAACCGAACGAAAGCGAGATAAGAATGAAAGTCGCCCAAATAAACAGTGTATGCGATAGCGGCAGTACCGGCAAGATCAGCGTATCGATCAGCAGGCTGTTGACCGAACACGAGATCGATAATGTTATTTTTTATGTTCAGGGGAACAGCGATTATAAATCAGGAAAAAAATATATGAGTTCAAGCGAAGTGCAATGGCAGGCACTTAAAGCAAAAGTATGCGGAAACTACGGATTTCAAGCCAAGCACGCCACTTATAAACTCATAAAATCGTTGGAAAAGTTCCGTCCGGACATTGTACAGCTACATAATTTACACGGACACAATGTACATCTCGGATTGCTTTTTTCATATTTTAAAAAAAGAAAAATAAAGGTTTTTTGGACATTTCACGATTGCTGGGCGTTTACGGGATATTGTATGTACTTCGATACGGTCGCTTGCGATCAATGGCGTAAGGAATGTAAAAAATGTCCTCAACGAAAAAAATACAGTTGGTTTCGGGATCAAAGCAATCGATTGTATAAAAAAAAGCGAGCATTGTTTTCCGACCTTGATATGACAATAATTACGCCGTCGCAATGGATGGCGGACTTGGTAAAAGAATCCTTTTTAAAAGACTATCCCGTAAAAGTCATACACAACGGGATCGATTTGAGTGTTTTTTGTCCCCGGGAATCCGATTTCAGAAAAAAGCACGGCATTTCCGAGTCAAAAAAGCTCTTGCTCGGAGTAGCCAATAAGTGGGAGCGGCGTAAAGGATTGGATATATTTGTTAAGTTGTCGCAACGACTTGATGAAAAAAAGTATCGGATAGTGCTTGTCGGAACGGACAGCTCTGTCGATAAACAATTGCCGCAAAGCATTATTTCGATCCATCGCACGGCAAACCAAATCGAGCTGGCAAAGATCTATTCCGCCGCCGATTATTTTATAAATCCTACAAGGGAGGATAATTTTCCGACAGTCAACATCGAAGCTTTGGCGTGCGGAACGCCCGTCATAACATTTGATACAGGCGGCAGTGCGGAAATTCCGACAAAAAGCTGTGGCAATGTCGTACCATGCAACGATTTGAACGAGTTGTGTTTCGCTATCGAAGATCAAAGCGTCGTTTTAACGCAAGCGGCGTGTGTAAAGCGTGCGTCGGAATTCGATTGCAATGAAAAATATCGTGATTATTTGGAATGTTATCGCAATGCAACGGGAAATGATTTTCCGTCAAGCGAGATACGATAGAAAGGATCGAAACGCAAAAAACGAATGTGCTGAAGGTTGATTCGGAACGGTTACGGCAAAAGGAGAAAATAATATGAATAACAACGGCTTGACGGTGAGTATCATTGTTCCGGTCTACGGAACGGAAGCGTATTTGCCGCAGTGCATTGAATCAATACTTTCGCAAACGTATTCAAATATACAGTTAATATTGGTTGATGACAAATCGCCGGACAGATGCCCGGAAATATGCGACGAATATGCAAAAAAAGATGATCGTATCATTGTGATCCACCAAGAAAACAAGGGAGTTTCCGGTGCGAGAAATACGGGCATGAGCCGTGCAACCGGCAAATATATGATGTTTGTTGACAGCGATGACGAATTGTATCCCACCGCCATCGCCACGCTTCTGCGTGATATACAAGAAAATGGTGCCGATATAGCGGCAGGTACGTTTGCATCGGTTAATTTTGACGGAGAAGAAAACAATACTCCCGCAAAAAGCGAAAAGCTCGCCCTTTACAGGGACGAGCAGCCGATCCTACTCGCACTGCAGGGAGATGATCGTGCGGAATCCGTTTGTGCGAAGCTGTATAAGTCGAGCTTTATTCGGGGCATTTACTTTGAAGAAGGAAAAAAAATACACGAGGACGGGTTTTTCATTTTTCAATGCTATATAAAAAAGCCGATCTTGGTTTATCGAGATGTAGCGGTGTATCGATATAATACAAGAGTCGGTTCTTCTTCGCGGCAACCATTTTCCGACAGCTATTTGTCGATGCTGTATTTTTTGGAGAAGAAAAAAGAAATTATATTAAAAACATATCCCCGATATGCGTGCGATGTTTGCAATATGGAAGTGAGAACCTGTTTGCAGATGCTCGATGTATTATGCAAGACATCCGATAAATCTTACAAAGATATACAAAACAACTGCATATCAACCGTGCGACGTTTGAAAAAATATCATCGTCCGTTCAACGCCCACCACAAGATGCTGGAAAAGATAGTTTCGTTCGGATTGTACCCGATTTATAAAATTGCCGTCAGGTTGAAATACTACAAATAGTCAAGAAGTGAGGCAGAGCTTGAAAAACAGTGTCATAAAAAATATAGGATGGATCGTCGGTTGTAAAATCGGGCAGTCTGTAATCAGTTTGATCCTCGGAGTGATCACTGCGAGATATTTAGGACCGTCTAATTACGGTATTATCAGTTATGCCGCATCTGTGGTAGCTTTTTTTATTCCGATAATGCAGCTGGGCTTGAATAATACGTTAGTGAAGGAATTCGTGAGATCTCCCGAAAAAGAGGGGGCGATCTTAGGTACTTCACTCATTCTGAATGTTATTTCGAGTATTTTTTGCATAATCGGTTCGGCTGCTTTCGCTTTTATAGCCAATGCAGGAGAGGTGGAAACGATTCTCGTTTGCATACTTTACAGTTTAACATTGCTGTTTAATGCAACGGAAATGACACAGTACTGGTTTCAAGCCAAATTGCTGTCGAAATATCCGTCCGTTTGTACGCTGATTGCATATGTTATCGTTGCGATATACAAGATTTATTTGCTGATAACACAAAAAAGCATTGCTTGGTTCGCAATGTCGCACGTGCTGGATTATTTGTTGATTTCGGCATTCCTGCTGATCATTTATAAAAAGAAAAGCGGTCCTCGCTTGAAGATAGACCCGAAGCTGGGAAAGAAAATGTTATCCGAGAGCAAGCATTATATCATTCCCGGTATGATGGTGGTGATTTTTCAACACACGGATCAAATAATGATCAAATTAATGATCGGCGAGGCAGAGGCAGGGTATTACTCCGCCGCAGTTACCTGTATCGGGATAGGAGGCTTTGTTTTTTCGGCTATTATAGATTCAATGCGACCGGTTATTGTGGAAGCAAAAAATTTCGGCAAAGAATTGTACGAAACTCAGATGATCCGACTGTATTGCATTATTACGTATTTGTCCCTTGCACAAAGCTTGTGCATGACGTTGTTGGCTAAGCCTATCATTTTATTATTATACGGTGCGGAATATTCCAAGGCATCGACAATTCTTGCCGTAGCTGTTTGGTACATTATGTTCGGATACTACGGATCTGTACGTAATATTTGGATTCTCGCCGAGGGAAAACAGAAATATTTAACGGGAATCAACTTGGCAGGTGCAATGGCTAATGTGCTGTTAAATTATTTTTTCATTACCGCAATTGGATCCGTAGGTGCCGCCGTCGCCAGCGTTATCACTCAATTTTTCACAAATGTGGTAATAGGCTTTGTATTCAAACCGATGCGTCTCAACAACAAGCTGATGCTGCGAGGATTAAACCCTTTGGTACTTAAAGACGTGATGCAACAAATGCTTTGCTCCCGTAAAAAAACAAATTAAAAACAAACAAAAAAATCATTATGGCAACCGATTTCATTCTATGACCGAGGATCTGCCGTAAAGCGGTCGGTCACTCTGCTATATTCGTTTGTGTTCCCATTGCATCGATAGTAACTATACAACCGTTAATTTCAAGCATCTCAAGTAATTGAGGAACGGCTGTGATCTCATTACTCTTTTCATCACATGCCGGTTGTCCAAAAACCAAGCCTCATTCATGCGAAAAGGCACTGACGACGTGAAGAGGCTTCTTATTCTTATCCTCGGTAGCTCGGACTTCTTTTCCGTCAATTGCAATCACTCCGCACAGATCTGAGGCCACTCCCTTTATCCATTCGCAAAAAATCGTGTGAGGTTCAGCCGTGTCTATCTCTTTTACAATATTTCCGAAAGTACACACATCCGGTATGCCATTTTCCGGCTTCAAGAATTTTTTCGGCCATTATTCCTTGCTTCTTCCGAATATCTCGATTTTGGCGTACGACGTTGCTCTGCGTATGATCGCCGACAGCATAACAATCAACACTTCATGCAACGAATGCATCACGCTTTTTTCTCTGCGTCTATCTTCGATTCCTTCCGACGCCTCGGTTAAACTGATTTTCTTCATTTTCTTTTTCTCTTCTTCATGGCTTTCTTTTATTTTACCACAGATTTGAGTTCCGGAAAATACCCTTCACTGCTTTGTTCACAAATTGTTTACTCGTTCGAAAACTGTGAATCTTATGTTAAAACGCTTGACAAAACCGAAAAAATATGATATACTTATTGTCGTTGATTAGTTTGCGGATGTGGCGGAATTGGTAGACGCGCTAGATTCAGGTTCTAGTGAAAGCAATTTCATGTGGGTTCAAGTCCCT
>CAZCJU010000036.1:0-17492 GCA_964498965.1 uncultured Lachnospiraceae bacterium | reverse complement strand
TCGCAAATCATTGCGATATTGCGATGGTGTGAGGAATAATATTCCTTTCGATCTCATTATACCATAATGCAACGGTTTATGTGTAAACTTGTTGTAAACAATAACGCAAATCCGAAAATCGTCGGTCTGCACAAAAACGCATCGGGGATTTTGTGCAAATTGCCATATACAAAATCTTTGATCTTTTCGTTTTACGTACCGAGCCGAAAAAAAGCATGTTCTGCAGCCGAAAAAAACACCGAAAATTAAAAAATATCGTTTTACTTCTTGCATTTTAAAGCAACATATGGTAAAATCAAATAAAGTAAAGGTGAACTGCCTAAAAAGAGAGGAAAAAATGAAAAGAATCAAAAGACTGCTGTCATGCGTACTGGCTGTCGGTGCTATAGTATCATGTATGGTATTTAGTCCGTCCGCCGCAACAGACGATTATGCACAGGTGCTCAGAACCGCCGGATTTCCGGAGTCTTACATTGAGCCGCTTTGCAATTTGCATGATCTACACCCGAATTGGACTTTTACCGTACATAACATCACAGATTTAAGCGGCGGAAAGTACACGTGGGATTACGTTATAGGTAAAGAGATCGAGGATCAGTCAAACAACCTCATCGACTCCTATTACACCGAAGAGGGCTATCGCTTGGGCAGCGATACGACAGCCGACACCGGCACATCGTATTATGCGAGCAAGGAAGCCGTAGAATTTTTCATGGATCCCCGAAACTTCCTCAACGAGGACAACATATTCCAATTCACGACGTTCTATTATGAGGATTACATGACGGTCGAAGCGACCGATGCGGTTCTTGTGGGAACGTTTATGCACAATGCGGTGATACCCGACGAGGGCAACACGCAGACATACGCCGAATATCTCGTTCAGATAGGAAAAGAGAAAAATCTCAGTCCTTTCTTCCTTGCGGCAAGGCTTAGGCTCGAACAAGGTGTCAGCGGAAACCTACTCACAAAGGGCAAGGTCGGCACTCAGCTGTGGACATGGTACAGCAACGGCTACACGAGCTACGACGAAAACGGAAACTACATAATGGCACCGTCAAGCGGATATACCCAAGCGGAGCTACTTAAGTACGACGGATATTACAACTATTTCAACATAAATGCCGGCGGCACGGGAAAATTCGCAGTTTATCTCGGCGGTGCAAAGGAAGCTTACGACGGCGGTTGGAACACGAGGAAGAAAGCCATTGCCGGCGGTGCGGACACGATAAACAAAAAATACGTATCGGACGGACAAACTTCGCCTTACTATTTGAAGTACAACGTTCACCCTGCGTCTTCCAGAAACTTCTGGGGACAGTATATGCAGGACATAACCGGTGCATGGAATGACGGAAGAAGCATACGCACGGCTATGGAAACCGCAGATATTCTCGATTCGGCACACAGCTTCCAGATCCCCGTATTCTCCTCAATGCCGGCTACGGCTTGTCCCAATCCCGGAACGGCGTTCGGAAATTCCACGTTCATAGTGGATCTCGATTCGCCCGCACTGGACGGTACGGCAAACAAGCCGACGTTATATTCCGAAACGATAAACCTCAACAGCACGACGGAATACGCATTGGTCGGTTGGAGTGTACACAGCAAGAGTTCGTACAAATTCCAATACTCCGTAGACAACGGTACATGGGTGGATCTGAATTCGGTGGCACGTCAGGACGCATTGAATGCGACGGGATATACGAATTGCAACGTAAACTGCGGTTTTTCGGGAACCGTAAAGCTTTCCGAACTCAGCACGGGAACGCATCAAATCGTGATAAGAGGAAAAACAACGAACAACGGTTACTATCTTGTTGCGAGAATAAAGCTCGATATAATGAAGGCCCCATACGAAAGTGCGGTCATAAACGGCGATTACACTCTTGATACGGCAAGCGACGTTATCGTAAATATTGCTGCCGGGACAAGTGCAAATACGCTTCTCGAAAACGTTTACCTCAAAGAAGGCCGTGTAAAGATCCTCGCACATGACGGCACGACGGCTACGGGAAAGCTTGCGTCCGGCTACAAGCTCGTAACGTATTACGGAAACGAGGTAAAAGAAGAATACACATTGATCGTAACGGGCGACGTGAACGGTGACGGAATCGTAAACGTAAAGGATCTTCTAGTTGCCGACGCCATGAAAAACAGAGGCGTTACCGAAGGATATTTAAGAGCGGTCGATGTCGATAACGACAAGTCCATATCCGCCGACGAGCTTCTTAAGATCAGAAATTCGATATCGTAACGGTATACGATCTGTTTTCGGCTTGATTTTCGAAAATTGAAGAACAATTTAAAAAGTGCGATCCGTTCGGGTCGCACTTTTTGTTTAACGATATTTCCGTGCCGTTTTTCTCGCATTCGGACAATTGAATTCGGCATAAATTCGGGGGACAAGTCTTGATTTTTCGTTCTACCCGTTTCCGTTCGAGCCTAATTCAGTGATTTAAGGTCGCTTGATATATTTTTCCATGTGCGGCATAAGCACACGTATCGTGCGAGGGTGAAAAGCACAAAAAAATACAAGGTACAGATGACGAAACCGGGTATATAGCCGGCAATGTAGTAAGCACCGGATTCGGCGACGAAGAGATTTCGGTAATACGTCACTGCCGCAAAGTCCGTACCGCCGAACATAAACGACAGGGTATAAGTAAGAAGAAACGCCGCATAAACAGCTGTTTTCAGAAGGCAATCCTTCAGGAAGTATCGCTTAAAGTACTCTCTTGCCGTAAAGTTCTTTGATCTTACGGCGTTTTTAATTTCGCTTCGATATTCGGCGTAGCTTGCGACCTTAACCGAATACAAGCTCCAAAACAACGACTGACAGATCATACCGAAAAGCAACAGGTCAAGTGCTGCCCGCATCGCACGATCGTCGGATATAAGCTGCAGTATGATCTGTGACAGAAATACGGCATACAGCAAATAAAATGCAATATGCGATAAAAGCAACACAGCCGTCCACCTGAGCAGCCACAATTTTTTCATGTCCACCTCGTAACATAACGGGAGCTACGAAAGATGTTTCGCAGCTCCCGATTTTGATCATTCGTATAATTTGCCGTAATTCAACAGCTTCTTGTATTTTTCCTTTGCCTGCTTTTCAGCCTGTGCGAACAATTCCTCCGCACGTTCGGGAAACGCTCTGAGCAAAGAATTATAACGTGTTTCGGTGAGTATGAAATCACGATAAGAGAGTGTCGGTTCTTTTGAATCAAGCGTAAACGGTGCATCGAGTGCGGGATTGAATCTGAACAGATGCCAATATCCCGCCTGTACGGCATATTTTGTTTCCGCCATAGCCGTTGCAAGACCTTTCTTGATTCCGTGGTTGATACAGGGAGCATAGCCGATAACGAGCGAGGGACCGTGATATGCTTCCGCCTCGGATATCGCCTTGATACACTGATTATAGTCGGCACCCATAGCTACCTGAGCGGTATAAACATAACCGTATGACATGGCGATCATGGGAAGATCCTTTTTCTTTGTTCCCTTTCCGGCTGCGGCAAACTGTGCAACGGAGCCGGTAGGCGTAGATTTAGATGCCTGTCCGCCGGTATTCGAATACACCTCCGTATCGAATACAAAGATATTGATATCCTCGCCCGATGCTATTGCATGGTCAAGACCGCCGAAGCCTATATCATACGCCCAACCGTCGCCGCCGAATATCCATATGGACTTTTTGGTCAACATATCGGCTTCTTCGACTATCGCATATGCGAGCTTGCGTCCTTCATCGCAACAACCGTCTGCGACAGCCTTACGGCACGCTGCCAAGAGTGCGTCACCCGTTGTGCGTGATGCTGCGGCATCGTTCATGTTTTCGAGCCAAGCGTTGCCGGCTGTTTTGATCTCATCGCAAGCACAATCGAGTGCTATGAGAGCTTTAACCTTATCCGCAAGTCTTTCGCGTCTTTGTCTTACGCCGACAGCCATACCAAGACCGTATTCGGCATTATCCTCGAACAGCGAGTTCGACCACGACGGACCTCTGCCGTCCTTATTCTTCGTATAAGGCGTTGAGGGAGCCGAACCGCCCCAGATCGACGAACATCCCGTAGCGTTTGCTATCATCATTCTGTCGCCGAAGAGCTGTGTTATAAGCTTTGCGTAAGGAGTTTCTCCGCAACCCGGGCAAGCACCGGAGAACTCAAGCAACGGTTGCTTGAACTGGCTGCCTTTTACCATTGTGGGCTTGAATTTTTCAAGCACGGGAGCTTGATCGGTATATTTGTAAACAAGCGAGAAATATTTTTGCTTATCGGTCTGCGTATCTATGGGCTTCATGGTAAGAGCTTTTTCGCCCTTTTTGCCGGGGCAGACTTGAACGCACGAACCGCAACCCGTACAATCGAGTGCGGACGTTATTATAGCGAACTTATAGCCGGGCATTCCGGTCATAGCCGTTGTCTGAAGTCCCTCCGGGATCTCGTCGCCATCGGGAATAGCAATCGGACGGATAACGGCATGAGGACATACGTACGAGCAGAAGTTACACTGGATGCAGTTTTCGCTGTTCCATTCGGGAACATCAACTGCTATGCCTCTCTTTTCGAATGCGGCAAGTCCCTGCGGGAAAGTACCGTCGGCTTCCTTAACGAACGTGGATACGGGAAGCTCGTCGCCCTTTTGTACGCTTACGGGTGCGAGGATCTCTTTTTCGAAGCGTGCGAGCATATCCGCACCGTTGACTTCGGTCTTTGCGGTTTCGTCGTCGGCGGCTTTTGCCCAACCTGCGGGAACGGGAATCTCGACAAGCTCCGCAATACCCCTGTCTATAGCCGACTGATTCATTCTTACGATGTCTTCGCCCTTTTTCGAGAACGATTTTACAACGGCATCTTTCATATATTTAACGGCTTCGTCTATCGGAATGATATTGGCAAGTTTGAAGAATGCCGCTTGAAGAACCATGCTGAAGCGATTACCGAGTCCCAACTCACGAGCTATCTTAACGCCGTCAACGGTATAGAACTTCGCATTTTTTGCGGCGAGGTCACGTTTAACTCTCGCGGGAAGTCTTTCCTCGAGTTCCTCGGCACTCCAACCCGTGTTAAGGAGGAACGTACCGCCGTCTTTGATATCTTTTGTCATACCGTACTTATCGAGGTACGCTACGTTGTGGCAAGCGACGAAATTTGCCATGGAAACGTAATAGGGGCTTTTTATCGGTTTATCGCCGAAGCGGAGGTGGGATATGGTAACTCCGCCGCTCTTCTTTGAGTCGTATGCGAAATAAGCCTGTACGTTTTTATCCGTATGGTCGCCTATTATCTTTATGGAATTCTTGTTTGCACCTACCGTACCGTCTGCACCTATACCCCAGAACTTGCAGGAAATAGTACCTTCGGGAACAGTATCGGGATTTTCATCTCTTGCGAGTGAAAGGTGAGTTACGTCGTCCTCGATACTCAATGTAAAGCGATTTACGGGTTCTTTTGCGTCGAGATTCTTGTATACGGCTATTATATCTGCGGGCGTTGTATCCTTTGAACCTAAGCCGTAACGACCGCCGACAACAACCTCGGGGTGAATGTTTTCGTCCTCAAGTGCTTTAACGACATCAAGATACAGAGGCTCGCCGATCGAACCGGGTTCTTTCGTTCTGTCCATAACGGCGATTTTTTTCACCGTTTCGGGAAGAGCCGCCACAAAGCGGGAAGCGGAGAACGGTCTGTAAAGGTGAACGGATACGAGTCCGACCTTTTCGCCTCTCGCATTGAGATAATCTATCGTTTCCTGAATGGTTTCGCACGCAGAACCCATAGCGATTATAACCTTTTCGGCATCTGCCGCACCGTAGTAGTTAAACGGCTTATAATTCGTTCCGAGCTTTGCATTTACCGCATTCATATATTCCTCGACTATTTCGGGAACGGCATTGTAATAAGGGTTCGACGCTTCTCTTGCCTGGAAGAAAATATCGGGATTCTGTGCCGTACCTCTCAAAACGGGATGCTCGGGATTGAGCGAACGTTGCTTGTACTCCTCAACCGCCTTCATATCCACCATTTCGGCAAGATCCTTATAGTCCCACTGCTCTATCTTCTGTATTTCGTGGCTTGTTCTGAAACCATCGAAGAAATGGAGGAACGGAACTCTCGATTTGATCGTCGCCAAATGAGCGACGGCACCCAAGTCCATGACCTCCTGAACGCTGTTTGAGCAAAGCATTGCGAAGCCGGTCTGTCTGCACGCCATAACGTCGGAGTGATCTCCGAATATAGACAATGCGTGCGAAGCTACCGCACGTGCGGAAACATGGATAACGCAGGGGAGAAGCTCGCCCGCAATCTTATACATATTGGGTATCATAAGGAGCAGGCCCTGAGAAGCGGTGTACGTCGTAGTCAACGCACCTGCCTGAAGCGAGCCGTGAACGGCACCTGCCGCACCCGCTTCGGACTGCATTTCAACGACCTTTACGGACTGTCCGAAAATATTTTTCTGACCCTTGGCACTCCATTGGTCTGTAACCTCGGCCATGACGGACGAGGGTGTGATCGGGTAGATACACGCGACCTCGGTAAACGCATACGAAACGTGAGCCGCAGCGTTATTACCGTCCATGGTCTTCATTTTTCTTGCCATTTATGTTTATCCTCCAGATAAAAAAACTTTTCCACCGCTTATGATAACATTAAAGCGTAAATGTTAATATTTGATTATGTTATTTTTTCGTAAATTTTCGATCACTCGGTTAAAAATTTGTAAAAATAAGTTTCCCAACCTCTTGAAAACAGGGGGAAAATATGATATCATAAGCACGAATACATAATCATTAAGTGAGTTGGTGTAGCGATGTTATCTGTTGTGCATACCGCCGGCATTTACGGAATAGACGGCTATCCCGTAACGGTCGAGTGCAACGCCGTGAATGCGATACCGCATTTCGACATAGTCGGACTGCCCGACGCTTCCATAAAAGAATCAAAGGAAAGGATCAAAGCCGCCGTCGGCAACAGCGGTATAGAATTTCCCGATCTGGGACTTACCGTCAATCTCGCTCCGGCAGACAAGAAAAAAGAAGGTTCCTCCTACGACCTTGCGATAACCGTCGCCGTGCTTGCGGCATCCGGCATAGTATCTCCCGATGCCAAGCTTGACGAATGCGGCTTTATCGGAGAGCTGTCGTTGTCAGGCGACATACGTCCCGTAAAAGGTGTACTTTCGATGTGTTTGGCGTGCAGTAATGAGGGGAAAAACGAAATATTCGTTCCCGCCGAAAACGCTCCCGAAGCATCCGCCATAAAGAAAGCGAACATTTATCCCGTTAAAAGCCTGTCACAGCTCCTTATCCACCTTAACACCCGAAACAAAATAGAAAAATGCGATTTCAACAAGACGATGTTCACCGGCTTTTTCGATGACACGGAATACGATTTCGCCGATGTCAAGGGGCAGCACAGAGCCAAGGCGGCACTTGAAGTGGCGGCTGTCGGCTCTCACAATGTTTTACTCATAGGTCCTCCCGGTTCGGGAAAAAGTATGCTCGCAAAACGGTTGCCGTCCATTCTGCCGCCGTTGACGCTTGAGGAAGCCATAGAAACCACGAAAATACATTCCGTTGCCGGAATACTTCCCGCAAACGCCTCGATAGTCACCAAGCGTCCGTTCCGTTCGCCGCACCACACGATGTCATCGATGGGACTTTCGGGTGGCGGACAAATACCGATGCCGGGTGAAATATCGCTTTGCAACAACGGCGTACTGTTTTTGGACGAGTTGCCCGAATTCAGACGCGAAGCTTTAGAGGTATTGAGGCAACCTATGGAGGACGGTGCGGTAACGATAACGAGAGTAAACGGGAAGATCAGATATCCGAGCAAATTCATGCTTGTGTGTGCGATGAATCCATGCAAATGCGGATATTTCGGCTCGGTAACGAGAAAATGCACCTGCAAGGACATAGATATCAAGCGATATCTTGCCAGAATATCGGGGCCTTTGCTCGACAGGATCGACATTCAAATAGAAATGCCGTCGCTTACTTATGAAGAGCTTTCCTCCGCACCGCCCGCCGAATCCTCGGAAAGCGTACGAAAAAGAGTTATGGAGGCACGTGCTTACGCCAACGCAAGGAACGAAGCTCTCGGAATAAGCAGTAACTCCGAAATGACCGCCGCACATATCAGAGATCACTGTGTGCTGACACCCGATGCCAAAAAGCTTTTGAAAGCGGCGTTCGGTAAAATGGGGCTTTCGGCGAGGGGCTACGACAGGATACAGCGTGTCGCACGTTCGGCAGCCGATCTTGACAAATCCGAAACGATAAACGATCTTCACATGGCAATGGCGATAAATTTCCGTTCGCTTGACAAAAAATACTGGCAATACGGAAAGGCATGAGCTTTTCGAACAAAAGTCGTGTCGTCAGATGTGTCGTCGGACGAGCTGTCGGGTTGCGAAAATGCGATTTTTCGAGCCTGCCGGCAACATAAGAAGAACTTTCCCGAATTTTATAAATTTTTCTTTAATATTACGGTTCGGGTATTGATAAATTGCAGATCAAGTGATATAATCTGAAAAAATTAAATTATTGGAGGCTTATTATGACATTGAAAAATGAATATCTTGCAAAAGTGTATGCCGACGTTTGCAAAAGAAATCCTAATGAACCCGAGTTTTTACAGGCTGTAGGCGAGGTTCTCGAGTCACTCGTACCCGTCATTGAACGCAGACCCGACATTGTTAAATCGGGCGTTATCGACAGACTTGTCGAACCCGAAAGAGGAATCCAGTTCAGAGTAAGCTGGGTAGACGACAACGGGAACGTACAGGTAAACAGAGGCTACCGTTATCAGTTCAATTCCGCTATCGGACCTTACAAAGGCGGCATTCGTTTGCACCCCTCGGTAAATGCTTCCGTTATTAAGTTTTTGGGCTTCGAGCAGACCTTCAAAAATTCGCTCACCGGTCTTCCCATAGGCGGCGGCAAGGGCGGCTCCGATTTCGACCCCAAGGGCAAGAGTGAGGGCGAGATCATGCGTTTCTGCCAGAGCTTCATGACAGAACTTGCAAAGCACATAGGTGCGGATACCGACGTTCCCGCCGGCGACATCGGCGTAGGTGCGAGAGAGGTCGGATATTTCTTCGGTCAGTACAAGCGTCTGCGTAACGAATTTACGGGTGTGTTGACGGGCAAGAGCCTCTCTTACGGCGGTTCGCTCGCAAGACGCGAGGCAACGGGCTACGGACTTTGCTACTTTGCGGCAGAAATGCTCAAGGATGCCGGACTCGGCTTTGAGGGCAAAACGGCGGTCGTTTCCGGTTCCGGCAACGTTGCGATCTACGCTTGCGAAAAGGCAACTCAGCTCGGTGCAAAAGTAATAGCAATGAGCGATTCGTCCGGCTACATCGTAGATCCCGACGGAATCAAGCTCAATATCATAAAGAGGATCAAAGAGGTGGAGCGTAAGCGTATTTCCGAATATGCGAAAGAGGTTCCCACCGCTACATTCACTCCCGGTTGCTCGGGAATTTGGACGGTTAAATGCGATATCGCACTTCCCTGTGCAACACAGAACGAGATCAACGAGGAAAGTGCGAAGGCACTTATCGCAAACGGCGTAACCGCCGTTGCGGAGGGTGCGAATATGCCCTCCACGCCCGAAGCTATCGCCGCATTCCAGAACGCCGGAATACTCTTCGGACCCGCAAAAGCCGCAAATGCCGGCGGAGTTGCCACCTCGGCTCTTGAAATGAGCCAAAACTCGATGCGTCTGTCGTGGACATTCGAGGAGGTTGACGAAAA
Source organism: uncultured Lachnospiraceae bacterium (assembly GCA_964498965.1). Lineage (GTDB taxonomy): Bacteria > Bacillota > Clostridia > Oscillospirales > CAG-272 > CAZCJU01. The sequence continues at coordinate 7,717 of CAZCJU010000036.1, read as the reverse complement.
GCTTCACGGCATAATGAAGAACATATACAAGAATACCGCAAGTGCCGCCGAGGAGTACGGACTCAAGGGCAATCTCGTTGCCGGAGCAAATATAGCCGGATTCCTTAAGGTTGCGGACGCTATGATGTGGCAAGGTGTCGCATATTGACGCAACATTTTAAATGTCCGCCGTTGCGGCATTAAACGAAAAGCGAAAACTACCTGCTGTCATCGGTGGGTAGTTTTCGCATGACCGTATTTTTCGGCACGTAAATACTAAGAAATGAGATGAAAAAATGATTCCGAATCAATGTCTTGTACTCGTTCTCAACAAGATAGAGCTTCTCGGCACGTTGCTTGACGAATTTTACCGTGCGGGAGTATCCGGTGCAACCGTCATAAATTCCACCGGAATGGCACATGCTCTTGCGGGACGTGAGGACAGTCATATGATAAGCTCGCTACGTATATTTTTTTCGCACGACAGAGAGGAAAACAAGACGATCTTTCTTGTCTGCGATGATGAAAAAGCAAAAATTGCCCGCGATGTAATACACCGTGTTGCGGGAGATCTGTCAAAGCCGAACACCGCCATTCTGTTTTCTGTTCCCTTGCTCTTCTCCGAAGGTATCGTTCCCGAGGAGAAAAACCGCATATGATCACACTGAACACACTCGTATATCTCGGCATACTGCTCATCTCCGGTCTGATTTTCGGCAGGCTTGCCAAATTAATAAAGTTGCCGAATGTAACGGGATATCTTATTTCGGGATTGATATTGGGACCGTATGTTTTAAACATCGTTCCGCTTGAAACCGTCAATGCCTTTTCCGCCGTATCCGATGTCGCACTTTCGTTTATCGCATTCAACATAGGTTGCGGCTTTAAGCTTTCGTATTTCAAAAGAGTCGGCATCGCACCCGTTATAATAGCCGTATTGGAAGCCATGATGGCCGTATTTTTCGTGCAAGGCGTGCTTGTACTTGCGGGCTTCGATCCCGCATTTTCGATAGTTCTCGGAGCTATCGCGGCGGCGACCGCTCCGGCGGCGACCTTTATGGTCATAAAGCAATACAATGCAAAAGGACCGGTCACCGAAATGCTCATGAGTGTAGTCGCACTTGACGATGCGGTCGCACTTGCGGCTTTTTCTTTCTGCGTCACCATAGCAAAAGCGATGACGGGAAAATCCGACAACATCGCTCTCTCCGTGCTTATGCCCTTTGCGGAGATACTCGGAGCATTGCTTTTGGGTGCGGCGTGCGGAATACTCATAAAAATACCCCTTAAATACTTCAAAAAGCGAGGAAACCGAACAATAATAATGTGCGGCTTCGTGCTTGTCTGTGCGGGTACGGCAACGCAGCTCGGATTGTCCTCTCTGCTTGCCTGCATGATGCTAGGTTGCGTTTTTTGCAACATTTCAATGGAAAGCGACAGCATACTCGACTTGTCCGACAACATCACGCCTCCCATATTCCTGCTTTTCTTCACTTTAAGCGGTGCGGCACTGAACCTGAAGATACTTCCGACGGTCGGCATCGTCGGGGCTATATATGTCATTGTCCGTGTACTCGGCAAGCTGTTCGGCTCGTGGCTCGGTGCAAAACTCACGAAAGCTCCCTCCGCAGTTTCGAAATATCTCGGCTTTACCCTTGTGCCGCAGGCAGGTGTTGCGATAGGTTTAACATTGGTAGCGCAAAGCGTCGTTCCCGAATATGCGGAGCAGATACGTGCGGTCGTATTATGCGGCACATTGATATATGAGCTTGTAGGTCCCGCTCTGACGAAGCTTTCGCTGTCGAAAGCGGGCGAGATATCAAAATCGTAAAAAGCGGTTGGTAATATGGAAAAGGTATACATTTACACGGACGGAGCTTGCAAGCATAATCCCGGTCCGGGCGGTTATTGTGCTATACTCGTTTGCAGAGGCAAAGAAAAAGTCATCAGCGGCGGTGAGAAGCAGACCACAAACAACAGAATGGAACTTTTGGGTGCTATTTCGGCGTTTGAAGCGTTGAGATTTCCGTGCGACGTATATTTTTGTTCCGATTCAAAATACGTTATAGACGGACTTTCCAAAAATTGGGCATCATCATGGAAAAAAAGAGGCTGGAAAAAAAGCGACGGCAAGCCCGCACTCAATCCCGATTTATGGGACAGATTGCTTGCCGCCGTACAAGAGCATAATATAACCTACAATTGGATCAAGGGACACAACGGTCACGAATACAATGAAAGATGCGATGCGATAGCCTGTGAGGAAGCGTTAAAGTTCGCAAGATAGGCTTTCGATAAGCATAAGCTCCCGCTCGCAGCACACATTACCCGCCGCCTTTCGGGCGGCGATCTTTTTTATTCTGTCGATCTTATCCTCGATTTGTCTGCGATAGATTTCGATATCCGTATCCGCTATTTTTTCTTTCATTCCGCATTCGCATTGGATCTCCGTCAGGCAATACGGGCTTGCGGAATAATGGCAAAGTATTATTTCGTAAAACTTTTCCCCTTCACACACACGCCGTTCCGTGATTACCTCGAAGCCGTTTTTCGCCAGATATTCACGTAGCTCGTGGATAGATGACATCGGCTGAAGTATCAGTCTTACGTTTTCGTTTTTCGTATGGTCGCTTTCGTCGATGATCTTCGCTATCATTTCTCCGCCCATACCCGCAATTATTACGTCATCTGGCGAAAACAACTGTGCTTTTTCCATACCGTCGCCGAGCAATAGGACGAATTTATTTTCATCGATACCGTATTTTTCGCGGTACAGCTCTATATTCGTTTTTGCGTTTGAGAGCGGACCTGTACGTATATCGGACAAGATAGCGAGGCTTGAAATTCCTCTTCGCACAAGCTCAACGGAAACAAGGGCGTGGTCACAGCCTATATCGGCTGTGACCGCACCCTTTCTTACCAATGAAATTATACTTTCGAGGCGAGGTGAAAGCTCGGTACTCATTTGCAGATCTCGTCCGCAAGTCTGTAGAGGTCGAGCTTCTTTGCCGCACGTTTTTCGCAATGCTCCCTCATCGACGAAACATCGAAGGATCTTTCGATCTCTTCCTGCTCCTTTTCCGTGAGCATTCCCTTAAACATCTTATCTATCATGAGAGCCTTTGCTATATCCATAGACATTATCTCTCCGTCTCTTTCACATATTACGAGATTGCTTTTGCCCTCGAGAAGCTCCGTCACTGCGGCTTTACCCATGAGTGATGCCGTAACTCTGTCTCGAACCGTGGGGCTTCCGCCTCTTTGAACGTGTGCAAGGCGTGCGAATCTTGTTTCGATTCCCGTTTTTTCCTCTATTCTCTTGGTAAAGCCCTCTGCGTAATTCGTTCTGCCTTCGGCAACTATAACGATAAAATTGCGTTTGCCGTTCTTCTTTGCGAGATTGATCTTCTCTATAGCTCTTTCCTCGTCGAAAGGCAATTCCCTCACCGCAACGGCGACCGCACCGGTGGCAAGACCGGTTTGCAGTGCGATATCGCCTGCGTGCTTGCCCATTACCTCAACGACATTACATCTTGCATGAGATTCGCAAGTATCGCGAAGCTTATCGACAAGTTCGATGACCGTATTCATCGCCGTATCGAAGCCGATGGTATAATCGGTCGAAGAAATATCGTTGTCGATGGTTGCGGGAATACCTATGCACGGAATACCGTGTGCGGTAAGATCCGTAGCACCTCTGAATGTGCCGTCGCCGCCTATGGCGACTATGCCGTCGATCTTTCTCTGACGGCATACCTTGACTGCTTTTTCCATACCCTCTTCGGTCTTGAAAGCGTCGCAACGTGCCGAATAAAGCATCGTACCGCCTCTGGAAATTATATTCGATACATCCCTTACGGTGAGCAGCTTCATATCATTGTCTATAAGTCCCTGATATCCGCAATAAATACCGTATGTTTCAACGCCCTTGCCTATCGCCGATCTTACTACCGATCTTATAGCGGCATTCATGCCGGGAGCGTCACCGCCCGAAGTAAGTACGCCTATGCTTCTGAATTTCATAACAATACCTCTATTCTCAAACATGGTTCGATTTTTTTCGCATTTCTGTTTAGTATACCATATTATTCCCAAATTGCAAGTCATTTAATAATAATTTTTAATTTTTTTAATAAAAAAGACGATTTACGACGAATCGATTCGACGTTTCACGAGCAACTTCTTGATCAAAACAGGCAATATGAGAACGAACATACGGTCTGTTCTCACAAAACAACGCAAATAAAGAGTAAAAGTTTTATTATTTTCCTTTGGTAGATTATTGACAAAAGCAGATATTTATGTTATTCTGTGAAACGAGAAATAAATTCCGTTATCCGTTAATAGATTCGGATTTTTAATACCCGAAAGGAGTTAAATATGAAAAAAAGCAGATTTTTATCGACGTTGCTCGCAGCGGCGGCGTTGATAACATCGTTGCCCGCAACGGCGGCAAAGGAAGAGAAAGTGCTTTTCGAAGATAATTTCGATACGCTTTCTTCCGATTACCGCATACTCGGCGGCAACGAAAGCAAGGTCTATGTAGAGGACGGATTTCTTTACATAGATGCCAGAGGAAGTGAAAGCGTTCGTGTTCTTTTGCCCTCAAGCCTCGACAGCTACGGAAATTACAAGATCGAGGTCGTAGCGACAATGCAATCTCCGGCAAACGAAGCACGCTGGAATTCCGTTATGTACAGGATACAGAATGCCGATTATCCGTACTATCAAATGGCGGTAAGAAAAGATGCGACCGCATCAAACGGCGTCGAATTTGCCGAAAGAACGCCCGAAAACTCATGGTCGGTTCCCGCAACCGGCTCGTTCACCGAAAAGATATCCGACAGCAAGCTGTACACATATACGGTCAGCGTAAGCGGCTACACGGCCGTTCACAGTATCGACGGCACGGACTGTGCCGAATACGAGGCACTTAACACCTACAAAACGGGTGGAATCGGTCTTCAAGCCAATCAATCGATAATGAAGGTCGACAGCATTAAGGTAACCGAACTTGATGATACGACGAAAAAGAACGAATACTGCGTTGAAATAGCACAGCCGACAACAAATGTCGTGGGCGGAATAACGCTCGGCAGTGAGGTCACGTCGAAGGCGATACTCGACGAGATCTCGAATGCGGACGTAAAACCCGCAAATGCGATATTTTACGTAAACAAGGACGGCATGGTAACGGATAAATCGGGCAACGGCTTTGCAACGCTCGCCGAGGCGAAATCGGCTTTGGGCGGTGTTATAATGCCTACGTTCTGCATCAATTCGACCGATGCCGAGGACGTTTTGATATCGTACCTCAAGGACGAGGGAATAAAAGATGTCTTTGTAATGAGCGAAAACAGCGAGATCGTAAGCAAGCTTCGTACAAAGATTAAAATATCGAGAGGTGTTCTCGACCTGTCAAATGAGCTTGCTGACAAAACGGAGCTTAACGAGGACGAGCTTCTCGAGATCAGAGGCAAGGCAAATTCGTGCAAGGCTTCCGCAGTGGTTTTGCCGTCGCACCTCGCAACTCAAAAGAACGTAAAATACATTACCGACAGACTTGTTACGGTATGGGTAAGGCAATCCGAGCTTACGACAACGACGGACGCATACAGGCTCGTCGCATCGGGTGTCCACGGCATTATTTCCGACAACTACAAGCTCATACTCGAAACGATAGAAAAATATATGCCCGAAAATTCTCTGACACGTACCCCTCTCAACATCGGACACAGAGGCATACCGTCGCAAGCCCCCGAAAACACATTAAAAGGCGCGATACTTGCATACGAGCAGGGTGCCGATGTTATTGAGATCGACGTTTACCTTACCACCGACAATGAAATCGTTATAATGCACGATCCCACAACGGGAAGAATGTGCGACAAAGATCTTAAGATCGAAAACTGCACCTTGGCACAGCTTAAGGAGCTGAAATTCAAAGATTACAGAAGTAACAGAGATTACAGCGATTGCACTATCCCCACGCTTGAAGAATATTACAAAGAATTCAAAGACAAAGACGTTATGATATTCTGCGAGATAAAGAGTGCAAAGGCGGAAATGATAACGAAGTTCAAGGAGCTTACGGAAAAATACGAAATGGCGGATCAAGTATCCGTTATCACTTTCGATTCGACGCAGATAACAAGACTTAAAAAGGAGTATCCCGAAATGTCCGTAGGTTATCTCATGAACGGGATCGCAAGCGGAAATACGGGTGCTGAAATGGCATTCTCGGTTCTCAATACCATTCAGAAATACGGTTCGACGTACAATCCGTCCTATTCCGGTCATACCGACGAATATATCGTAAATGCGAATATGAGAAGCATAATGACTTGGCCTTGGACAATAAACGATCGCCATACATATCTTAAGTATTTTACCGCCGGATACAACGGAATCACGACGAATAACTGCGACCTGATCAAGACTTACCCGAAATCGGTCGATTCGGAAAAATACGAATATTTACTTGAAAATAAAGGCACACATACCGTAGAGGCGACCGTTACGACGTATGAGCGTAAGACCTCGGACGCATTCGGAACGAGAAACACGTGCGAAATAATCGTCCTTGACGGAGCGGAGAACGCAACGCTGAACGGCAAGACCTTTACTTTTACCGAGGACGACTGCACTCTCACATACGCACTCAAGTTTACCTGTTCGAGCTACACAATATACTCCGAGCCGATAGTACTGAAGACAGGTGCGGCGGCGGTAAAGGACGAGGAAACCGACACCGTCGACAGTTATGCGGCAAGCGACTCGGCAACGGAAAGCAATGAAAACGACGGTAGATCCGACAAAGTGATCATCTATGTTGTAGTAGGTGTAGTTGCGGTTGTCGTAATTGCGGCTGTAACAGTGATAGTGATAAAAAAGAAAAAATCTAATAAATAATCGGATCTTTTGATCGGGTAGGGCAATTACCCTGCCCGATCGTTTTTCTTTCGAAACTTGCGGAATAATTTACGCATTATGTGCGTATAATGCATTAACGCAGGGCAAGTCCGATACGTTGACGACGTACCGAAAACGAAAAAACGATTTTCCCAAAGAAAACGGAAAAAAATCAAAAAAAATGAAAATAGGTGTTGACAAATCCGTTTTTTTCTGATATAATAGCAACCGTCCGGTGAACGACGGCACGGTATCCGTGATGACGGACGCAAAACAATGCGGAATTGTGTAATGGCAGCACGGCAGACTCTGACTCTGTTTGTGAGGGTTCAAATCCTTCTTCCGCAGCCACGCTTCTTCCGCAGCCACGAAAGAACGAACTTTTGTCTACCAAGACAAAGTTCGTTCTTTCTTCATTCACTTACCGACTGGCAGCAGAACACGATTCGCAGGGCAAGACTGGACGGATACACGTAAACCTCCTCTGGCAGACGCAGATATCTTCCCAACATCAATAACCGTGCCGATTGGGGCAAGTGCGGTTTCGCAGAATGCTGCAACATGAACACACCCATCCAAAGCACCGCAGCAGAAATTCTGAAGCCGGCAATGAAGAAGCCGATCGTAGAGCCGGCGACCCGTCCGCACTGTGATTTCGCCAATCGGCTAATGTGTAATACGGAATCCCAAGCTGAGCCGACGCTTTCTTGCTTCCTATTTCATTCGATAGGCGAATTGCTTCTTCTTTAAATTCTTTACTGTACTTTGCCGTTTTTAACACCTTTCTTTCTGTTTTTTATTATATCAGATTTTAGGGTGTTTGTCG
>CAZCJU010000035.1:0-17636 GCA_964498965.1 uncultured Lachnospiraceae bacterium | reverse complement strand
ATATCCGGGAGGTGCTCCGATGAGCCTCGATACGCTGAATTTTTCCATGTATTCGCTCATATCTATACGAACCATGTTCTTTTCGTCGTCGAAAAGTGCTTCGGCTAACGATTTCGCAAGCTCTGTTTTTCCGACGCCCGTCGGTCCCAAAAACAGGAACGAGCCTATCGGACGATTCGGGTCGGCGATCCCGGCACGCGAACGCAGGATCGCATTGACCACGCCCTGAACCGCTTCGTCCTGTCCGATCACTCTTTTGTGCAGTATTTTATCGAGGTTGAGGATCTTTTCGCGTTCTCCCTCCATTAGCTTCGAAACGGGTATTCCCGTCCACCGTGCGACGATCTCGGCTATTTCCTCTTCCGTTACGGTGTCGCGTACAAGCGAATTTTCGTCACGTCTGTTGTTGCTTCTTTCAACAGCCTCCGCCAGCTTTTTTTCAAGCTCGGGTAAAGTCGAATAACGCAGACGTGATGCCGTTTCGTATTCGTAGTTGCGTTGCGAAGCTTCAATGTCGGCATTGCATTTCTCGATCTCCGCTTTTATCTTTTTTATGTCCTCGACCGATGATTTTTCGTTTTCCCAACGTGATTTCATTTCGTTGAATTTATCGCGATCTTCGGCAAGCTCGCTTTTGAGCTTTTCAAGCCTGCTTTTCGACAGCTCGTCGCTTTCTTTGGAAAGTGCGACCTCTTCTATCTCGAGTTGCATGATGTGACGCCGCAGATCGTCAAGCTCCGTCGGCATGGAGTCTATTTCCGTTCTGATCGACGCACACGCTTCATCGACAAGATCTATCGCTTTGTCGGGCAAAAATCTGTCCGTAATGTATCGGTGCGATAATGTTGCGGCGGATACCAACGCTCTGTCTTGTATCGATACGCCGTGGAATATCTCGTAGCGATCCTTTAAGCCTCTTAAGATCGAGATCGTGTCCTCAACGCTCGGTTCATCGACCGTGACGGGCTGAAAACGTCTTTCAAGTGCCGCATCTTTTTCAATATATTTTCTGTATTCGTCAAGCGTAGTGGCTCCTATGCAGTGAAGCTCTCCTCGTGCAAGCATCGGCTTAAGCAGATTTCCCGCATCCATCGAGCCGTCGGTCTTGCCGGCACCCACAATAGTGTGCAATTCATCGATAAAAAGAATTATACGCCCGTCGCTTTTTTTGATCTCGTTCAATACCGCTTTCAGCCGTTCTTCAAATTCTCCCCTGAATTTTGCACCCGCAATAAGCGAACCCATGTCGAGCGAAAATATAGTCTTATCCTTTAATCCGTCGGGAACGTCGCCTTTCATTATTCGCTGTGCAAGTCCCTCCGCAACGGCCGTTTTACCCACACCCGGCTCGCCTATAAGCACGGGATTGTTTTTCGTTTTCCGAGATAGGATACGTATCGTGTTCCTTATTTCCGCATCTCGTCCTATTACCGGGTCTAATTTTTGTTCTTTTGCACGCTTTACGAGATCGTAGCCGTATTTGTTGAGAACATCGTACGTTTCTTCGGGATTATCCGATTCCACACGTCCGCTTTTTACCGTGGCAAGTGCGGTCAAAAATCTCTCTCTCGTAATATCGAATTCTTTAAGAAGACGTGAAAGCTTCGATGTCGGATTTTCGATCATCGCAAGCATGATATGCTCAACGGAAACGTAATCGTCTTTCATTTTTGCCGCATTTTTTTCGGCGTAAACAAGTATTTTATCGCATTCGGGCGAAATGTATATCTTGTCAGGCTCTCTGCCCGAACCCGTTACGGACGGAATGGCTTCAATGATCTCGTCTGCTTTCGCCAACAGCTTGTCGCAGTCAACATTCATTTTGCCGAGCAACGAGCTAATTAAACCGCCGTTTTGATCGACAAGTGCATACAAAAGATGCTCGGGCGTTACCTGCATATTGGAGTTTTCGACGGCAATACTCTGAGCGTCCTTTATCGCTTGTAATGATTTTTGCGTGAATTTTTGTGCATCCATATATATCAACTCCTCTTATATCATGCTCATGCCGTTTTCAAGGCATGAAACGTATTTTTTTTCAAGCTCGGAATATCCGTAAATGCCGGAAACGAAGTTTTTCATAAGTCCGTCCAAAAGGGAAACGTAATCCGATACGGCTTGTGCGAAACCGTCGCCGAACAGTTCGTTACCCCATTGTGCGGGAATGCTTCTGATAAATTTGTCCGTGTACAGCTCGTAGCGTATCGGTGTCGGTAAAGAAGCTGCAATGTATTTGTCCTCAAGCGATTTGAAAAATACAAAGAACTTTTGCACCTCGTTCAGCAACTGTGCCGATTGAGTTCTGAAATTTACACTCAGCTCGCCGATTTCGTCCGTCGGCTTTTTAAAAAGACTCAGCTCGTATCTGACCGTCGGACGGTATTTGTATTGCAGGGAGCTTTTTATCGACATCACACGGCTGTTCGGGACAAAGCTCGGAACAAGCTCGCTTCCCTCGGAAAACAACGATTCTATCTGCCTGAATATTCCCGATATACGCATTTCCGGCGTTACCATGGAAACGTGTTCGGCAAGTATCCTGTTTACCATGCTGCTCCTGCTCGTGTTTTCACGCAGTGCCAATTTATCTATCTGCTCGATTACACTGTCTGAAAGCATTAAACTGTATAGGCTTTTGTTCATTTTTAAGTATCCCTCCTTTGTATATCTGAATTATATCACGAATTATAAAAATTGTCAAGCGAATTATATAAAATTAAATGCAAAATTTAAAAAGTTTTCAAATCACTTGACTTTGAGCCGTAATTGTGATAACATAAATGTGATAATTTGAAAGGTAACGGTATAGTATATTATGGCACTGAAATTAAACGATAATTTTTGCTCCGAATTTTTAAGTGATAACGAGATCTCCGGAATCAAGCCCGCAGTTATGGCGGCAAAAACAACATTGCTCGAGGGTACCGGTGCGGGAAACGGATTCACCGGTTGGGTAAATCTGCCCATTGACTATGACAAGGAAGAATTCGCACGTATAAAAGCGGCGGCCGAAAAGATCAAACGCTCCTGCGACATATTTATAGTCATAGGAATAGGCGGCTCGTACCTCGGTGCGAGAGCGGCTGTCGAATTTTTGAAAAGCCCGCTGTATAATTCTTTGAAAAAAAACACACCCGAAATATATTTTTCCGGTAACAGCATAAGCTCGTCGGCTCTTTCCGAATTGCTGACGCTTTGTGAGGGTAAGGACATTTGCCTTAATGTGATCAGTAAATCGGGTACGACAACGGAACCTGCGGTCGCATTCCGCATATTAAGAGAGCTTATGGAGAAGAAATACGGCAAAGAGGAAGCTGCACACCGTATATTCGTCACTACGGATAAATGTAAGGGTACGCTTAAAAAATTCTCCGATGAGGCGGGCTACGAAACATTTGTGGTTCCCGATAACGTGGGAGGAAGATACTCCGTGCTTACGGCGGTCGGTTTGTTGCCCATAGCGGTTTGCGGTGCGGACATCGATGCCATTATGGCGGCTGCGGCGGCACAGCGTGAAGAATTTTTGAATGCCGATTTCGAGGAAAATGCGGCACTGCGGTATGCCGCAATAAGAAATTGCCTGTATAGAAAAGGAAAAACTACGGAAATACTTGCGTGCTATGAACCGGCGTTCGCAATGATGAGCGAATGGTGGAAACAGCTTTACGGCGAAAGCGAGGGCAAGGACGGAAAAGGTATATTCCCCGCATCGGTCATATTCTCTACCGATCTGCATTCGATGGGTCAGTATATCCAAATGGGCATGCGGAATATATTCGAAACGGTCGTCAGATTCGGCACGGACAGCTGTAAGCTCGAGATTCCGAATGACGAGGCAAACGTTGACGGATTGAATTTCCTTACGGGAAAAACGCTTGCATATGTAAACGAAAAAGCGGAGGACGGCACAATACTTGCACATAACGACGGCGGAGTGCCTAATATCGTTATAGAGCTTACCGACAGAAGCGAGGATACGTTCGGCAGATTGGTATATTTCTTCGAATCCGCTTGCGGCGTTTCGGGATACACGCTCGGGGTAAATCCTTTTGATCAGCCCGGTGTCGAAGCGTATAAAAAGAATATGTTCGCACTTTTGGGCAAGCCCGGATACGAGGATATGCGTGCAAGCCTCGAAAAGAGAATAGGAAAATAAAAAAATTTCAAAATATTTAAAGAATTTTACTTTTAGGTATTGAAAAAATCGCCGAAGTATAGTATTATATAAACGGACGAAGATAAGTTAAATCGAAATATACTTTTATTGCGAAAGGAATCAAATCAATGTTGACACTTATTGTAGGGGTAAAGGGTACCGGAAAAACAAAACACCTTATCGAGCTTACGAACAAAGCTTTGCTTGACTCGCACGGGAGCGTGGTGTGTCTTGAGCAGGGAACCAAATTGATTTACGACATTAAGCACCAGGTAAGACTTATAGATACGAGTGAGTATTACATAAGTGACGGTCAGTCCTTGTTCGGCTTTGTTGCGGGCATTTATGCGAGCAACCATGACATTACGCACATTTTTATCGATTCTGCGTTGAAGATCTGCAAAAACGACAAGGATTCTTTCGACAGATTTCTTGAGGAGTGCGAAACATTCTCCGAAAACACGGGTATACAGCTCGTAATGACGGCCTCCATTCCCGCCGAAGAGATCAGCGAAGCAATGAAGAAATTCATAGAAAAATAAGCTCGTTTCGGGGCTGTAAGACCACTATGGGATTCCGCACGGGGGTGTTGCCGTAATACACCCCCGATTTTGTTGTATACGGAGATATTATGAGTGTTTACGATAATTTAGCCGAACTGCTCGGTGACGGTGACGAATACGAGGTCGTACCGAATAAATCCGCAAGCGAGCTTTGCTCGTTCAGAATCGGCGGAAAATGTGCGGTAGCCGTCTATCCCAAAAGCACCGAAGCTTTCATCGGATTGATACGACTTCTTAATCGGAAAAAGTTTAAGTATATAATAATCGGCAACGGTACGAATGTCGTTTTTTGTGACGGCTTGTACGACGGCGTTGCGGTATGCACGTCGAGAATGAATAAAATTTTCGCAGACGGAAATATGTTGACCGCTCAATGCGGTACGTCGCTTAATTCGCTGTGTAATAAAGCCGCACAAATGTCGCTTTCGGGACTTGAATTCGCTTACGGTATTCCGGGGAGCGTAGGCGGCGGCACGTTTATGAACGCCGGTGCCTACGGAGGCGAACTGAAAGACGTTATTACCTCTGTCACGGTATATGATATCGAAAACGACGTGATAAGAACTTTGAATAATTCCGAATGCGAATTTGCATATCGTGACAGCGTTTTTCAGCATAAAGAATATGTTATATTAAGTACGTGTACAGCTCTTTCGAAAGACGACGGAGAAGCCGTAAGAGCGAAAATGAACGAGCTGATGAGTCGACGCCGTGCAAAGCAGCCGCTTAATTATCCCTCGGCAGGCTCGGTGTTTAAACGTTACCCGGGCAGATATACCGGACAAATGATAGACGAGGCGGGGCTTAAAGGCAAGTGCGTAGGCGGAGCGTGCATTTCCGAATTGCATGCGGGATTTATCGTGAATATCGGTAACGCTACGTGCAAAGAGCTGAAAAAACTTATCGAAATAATCAAAACGGAGATCAAAAAGCGTGAGGGCATCGAAATAGAATGCGAAATACGCTTTATCGAATAGAATAAAATGTCTTTTTCAAGCAAAACAAAATCATCGTTATGTACGCCGCCTCTGCCGCTTTGTTGCAGACGTGCTGAGCTTGCCGGTATGCTCGTTTTTTCAAACGAATGTACGGAGGACAGCATAAAGCTGATAACGGAAAATAAAGACGTTGCCGAGCTGTATATCCACTTTTTGAAGGAGTTATGCTCGGTCAAAGCGAAACTGTCCGTTACCGAAAAGAAAGCAAAACAAAGCGACGACGGCACAAATAAAAACAAAGAACCCGGAAAATATAAAATAACCGTCGTCGGAAAAAAAGAAATAATTCATCTTCGTTCGCTTTTCGTCCCGGGGCTTGCATCTCAGTATCATGTAAACCAAAAGCTTTTTAAATGCAGATCGTGCAGAAAATCATTCGTTCGCGGAGCTTTCTTGGCTGCGGGAACGGTGTCGAATCCCGAGAATTCGTATCATTGCGAAATATCTACCCAGCATAAGGCTCTTTGCGGTGAAATGACAGAGGTCCTCGAGTATATCGGATTGCCGCCCAAAACGGCCGTAAGAGGCTCGAGTACGGTTATGTATTATAAAGGCAGCGAAAAAATCGTTGACTTCTTGCAGGTCATAGGTGCGTCGAATGCCGCATTCGAAATGCTAAACAGTAAGATCAAAAAGGATATCATAAACAATACTAACAGAATAATCAATTGCGAAACGGCAAATATCAGCAAAAGCGTTTCCGCAACAAGAGAAACGCTCGAAGCGATAGAATATCTCGAAAAAAACGGAAAATTGGATGCACTTCCCGAACGCCTGAAGCAGGCGGCGACGCTTCGCAGAGAAAACCCGGAGGCAACTCTTGCCGAACTCAGTGCCATGACCGATCCGCCGCTGTCTAAGTCGGGATTGAATCACAGACTTAAAAAAATAATTGAAATACGAAACAAATCAGATGGATAATTTTGTACACCTTCACAATCATTCGGAATACAGCCTACTTGACGGTGCGTGCCGCATAAAGGAGCTTGTGCTTGCGGCAAAAAATGCAGGTCAAGGTGCGGTGGCGATAACGGATCACGGCGTTATGTACGGTGCCGTTTCCTTTTATAACGCCTGTCGTGCGGAAGGCATAAAAGGAATAATCGGGTGTGAAATGTATGTTTCTCCCACTTTGCGATTTGATAAAAGCAGAGTGGGAGATGATGCCTATTACCATCTGATTCTTCTTTGTAAGGACGAGGCAGGTTATAATAATCTCATATTTCTTGTGTCCTCGGGCTTTACGGAGGGCTTTTATATAAAGCCGAGAATAGATACGGAACTGTTGTCGGAACATTCGGAGGGCTTGATCTGCCTCTCGGGCTGTATTTCCGGATATATACCGAAAATGCTCATACGAGGACGTGTTTCCGAAGCGTATGAGTATGCGAAAAGGCTGAAAACCATTTTCGGAAAGGATAATTTTTATATCGAACTTCAGGAACACGGCATACAAGCCGAAGAGGAAGCTTTGCCGAAGCTCGTCAAGCTCGCAAACGAGCTTGACTTGAATGTCGTTGCCACAAACGATGTTCATTATATCAAAAAAACAGATGCCGCAATACAGCAGGTGCTGATGTGCATACAAACCAATACGACCGTCGGCGAAGAAAATGCCATGACGTTCGAAACGGATGAGTTTTATTTCAAATCGGGCGAACAGATGAGAAGAATATTCTCCGCATATCCCGCAGCGTGCGAAAATACGGCGAGTATTGCGGAAAAATGTAATTTCGAATTTGATTTTTCGCATATTTATTTGCCAAAATTTCAAACACCCGATAACAGCGATACATGTGCGTATTTGCGTGCGGCGGCATTTAAAGGACTTGCTAAAAAAATCGCAACCGGCGAGATAAGAGGCGGAGAAAAATATACCGAACGCCTTGAATACGAACTGTCCGTGATCCATAAAATGGGCTTTGACGACTATTATCTCATAGTATGTGATTATGTCAATTACGCAAAAAAAGTCGGTATTCACGTCGGAGTCGGCAGAGGCTCGGGTGCAGGCAGCCTTGCGGCGTATCTTGTCGGTATAACCGATATAGACCCGCTTAAATACGGACTTATGTTCGAAAGGTTTTTGAATCCCGAACGCGTGAGTATGCCGGATTTCGATGTGGATTTTGCCGACGAACGACGTGCGGAGGTCATAAAATACGTAACCGATAAATACGGTCGGGATAAGGTCAGTCAAATAGTCACCTTTAATACGCTCGCCGCACGTGCGGCAGTCAGAGATTGCGGAAGAGCCTTGGGTATGAGCTACTCAAAGGTCGATTCGGTCGCCAAAATGATAACGCAAAAGCCGAAGATCACAGTAAAACAGGTTCTTGATGACGAAAACGACCGTAGCTTGCATGAGCTTTACGAAACGGACGGAGAAGTAAAAAAACTTATCGATACGGCGTGTGCCGTAGAGGGTATGCCGAGAAACATTTCAACTCATGCGGCGGGAGTGGTAATAACGGAAAAACCCGTCAATACCCTCGTCCCGCTTGCGGTGAGCGGCGATATGGTGCTGACTCAGTACGATATGGACGATATATCCTCACTCGGACTTGTAAAGTTCGATTTTCTGGGAATAAGATTTTTGACGATAATAGAAAATACGCAAAATATGATAAGACAACGTGAACCGCTTTTCGCTATAGAAAAAATACCGCTTGATGATGCCGAAACGTTTAAAATGCTTTCGCAGGGCGGCGGAGAGGGCGTTTTTCAACTCGAAAGCGAGGGAATGCGTAGATTACTGACTCAGCTTTGCCCGAATTGTATCGAGGATATAATTGCGGCTATAGCACTGTATCGCCCCGGACCTATGGATTCAATACCCAAATTTTTGCAAAACAGAGCCGATCCGTCGAAAATCGAATACGTTTCACCTAAGCTGAAGGATATATTGGATCTGACCTTCGGCGTCGTTGTATACCAGGAACAGGTAATGGAAATATTTCGAAGCCTTGCCGGATATTCCTACGGTCGTGCCGACGTGGTGCGAAGACTGATGTCGAAAAAGAAAAGCGAACTTATGGCTAAGGAACGAGAGGTGTTTTTGTACGGCGAAACGAACGAAAACGGAGAAACCGTCATTTGCGGTGCTGTCGCAAACGGAATAGACGAGATGTCCGCTTCCGCACTTTTTGACGAACTCGAGGGCTTTGCAAAATACGCTTTTAATAAATCGCACGCTGCGTGCTACGCTTTCGTTACGTACAGGACCGCATATCTGAAATGTCATTACTACGCCGAGTATATGGCATCGCTTTTGACAAACGAGCTGGGTAATTTGGAAAAAACTGCGTTTTATATCTCGCTGTGTCGAAAAAACGGAATCGATGTGTTGCCGCCCGATATAAATGAAAGTGATGTGAAATACGGCGTCGTATATTCGAACGACGGCAAAAAAACGATAAGATATGGTTTGGCGGCAATTAAAAACGTCGGTATCGGTTTCACCGAAAACGTCATCAAAGAAAGGAAAGAAAAACACTTTACGAGCTTTTGCGACTTCGTAAAACGCATGATCCGCTACGACTGCAATAAGAAACAGCTTGAAGCCCTCATAAAATGCGGTGCGTTTGATTCTCTCGGCACTTACAGGAGCAAATTGCTTGCCTCGTACGATGCGATCATTGATAAGGAAACCGACGCAGTGCGTTCGAGTGTGATCGGTCAAATGGACCTGTTCGGTGTTGACGAGTCGATCGATGGCGATTTCGAATATCCGAATATACCCGAATTTTCACTGCGTGATAAGCTTATGCTCGAAAAAGAAGCGGCGGGAATGTATTTTTCCGGCCACTTGCTGGATGACTATTCGAATAATATAAACGATATATCCCCGAAAGAAATTTCCGAACTGATTAAAAAATATTCGGAGGATGGGGAAATACCCCGTGACGGCACAAATACGGTCGTTTGCGGTATAATTTCCCAAAGAAATGACAAAAATACAAAAAACGGCGAGATAATGTCTTTCATCACCGTCGAGGACAGATACGGCGAAATAGAGTGCCTTGTATTTCCCAAAGTTCTTGAAAAGAACGGAATGTATCTAACCTGCTCGTCGGCAGTGGCAATATACGGCTCGCTGTCAAAAAGGGAAGACGAGGACATTAAACTGACGGTCAGAGAGGCAATACCGCTTACGCCGAACGACAGGTATTCGGCGACGGGAAAAAAAGCCGGGACAAAGCACACGACCGAAAAAACGCCCGGTAAGCCGACATTGTATTTGAAAACGCCGTCGATGAACAGCGAGGTGTGTGCCAAGGCTCAACGGTTTTTAGATGTTTATACCGACGAAGAAAGCAATACTGAGGTCAAAATATTCGATGCGGAGAAGAATAAATACTTCAAACGCTCGCTTCCGGTTACCGTGACGAGCGGACTCGTGCTTCAGTTGAAAAGAATTCTCGGCGAAAACTGCGTTGTTCTGAAATGAATAAATTTACAATATTTTAAAAATAGCACGTTGAAGAACCGGCGGTTGTGTTTTATCATTACAATACATAGTTTTTGCGGTGTGCTTTTTCGCAAAATGCGTATTCGTTTGAAAGGAGCGGGTGGATCATAAAAGGCTTTATATCAAAGACATTCGTTAAGATCAAGAATTTTTGTAAGTCGTTGTTCGACAAAAAAGATAAAGCCTCCCGCAATAAAAACGGGATCGGCAACTTTTTCCGTAATTATAAATATAAAGGTAAAAGCGTTAATTGGCGAAAAACGGTCGCTCACGGATTTTCAATCGCTTTACATGCACTGCTTCGTGCGGTGTCCTATATATTCAATATATTGATGACTGTTTTGCTCGTCTGCATGATAGCCGGTGTCATAGTCGGAATCGTTTTCGTTATGTACCTGAAAGCGAATATCGATCCTCGACTCGATATAGAAGATCTGAAAGCGGAACAGGACGCAACGAGTAAGTTTTACTATTTGGACGAGGACGGGAATGCCGTTGAGCTTGAAGAAGAACGTATTCACGGCTCGGAAAACAGAATATGGGCATCAAGTTCGGAAATACCCGAGTATGTAAAGGAAGCGTTCGTTGCGATAGAGGACCATAGATTTTGGGATCACCAGGGCGTGGACTGGTATAGAACTCTCGGTGCGGTCAAAAACTTTTTCGTTCCCTCGGGATCCAGTTTCGGCGGGTCGACCATTACACAACAACTTGTGAAAAACCTCACCGGTGAGGATGATGTAACGATACAAAGAAAGGTTCAGGAAATATTTCGTGCTTTGTATGTGGAAAAGCATCACAGCAAGGACGAGATCCTCGAATTGTATCTTAATACGATATATCTGTCGCAGGGCTGCTCGGGCGTGAAAACGGCGGCATATACGTACTTCGGAAAGGATATATCGGAGCTGACGCTCGTGGAAGCGGCAGCACTGGCTTCTATAACGAAATATCCGACAAAATATGACCCGGTACAGCATCCCGAAAATAATTTGGACAGAAGAAATACCGTATTGAAAACGATGTATCAGTACGGAATGATAAACGAAGAAGAGCTGAACGAGGCGTATGATGCCGAGCTTAAGCTGAATCTGCAAACGGAACAAACAAATAATTCCACAAAAGTAAGCTCGTATTACGTCGATGCGGCGATAGAGGATGTTATTTCGGATCTTATGACCGAAAAAAACGTTACCCGCGAAATAGCGTCGAATATGCTTTATTCGGGTGGCTATAATGTTTATCTTTGCGTTGACCCCGAGGTGCAGAGAATATTGGAGGAATGCTACCTCGACGAGGACACATTCCCCGATGACAGCGATCTTGTGGTTAAACCGCAGTCTGCCGTCGTTGTGTGCCACCCGACAACCGGCGATGTTCTCGGAATAGTCGGAGGACGAGGCGAAAAAACACTGTCGAGAGGCTTGAATTATGCCACGCAAACAAAACGTTCGCCCGGTTCGTCGATAAAGCCGCTGTCCGTGTATTCTCCGGCACTTGAACTCGGATTGATAAATTACGGAACAGTCATCGACGATATTCCGGTGCAGATAGTCAATGGTGTGGATTGGCCTAAAAACAATTCGAGAACCTACCAAGGCTTGAAAAACGTGGCGTATGCGGTACTCACATCGTTGAATACAACGTCGCTCAGAGTTTTGAGAATGGTCGGAGTCGAGCGTTCTTGGGAGTTTACGCAAAAGCTCGGATTGACAAGTTTGGTGGAAAGCTATACGAATTCCGCCGGCGTGGAAATGACCGACAAAAACGAAGCCCCGCTTTCTCTGGGTGCAACGACAATAGGAGTTACAGTTCGTGAAATGGCAAGTGCATATACTACCTTTACGAACGGGGGGATTCATAATAAGTCCCGTACCTATACTAAGGTGACTAAGCAAAACGGCGATGTGATCCTTGATAATAAAAGCGAGGGAACCGTAGTTTTCAGCGAGGATACTGTCACCGTCATGACACGACTTATGCAAAATGTCGCAGAGGGACGTAATGTTACACTCAGTAAAAAAATAAATTGTGCGGGCAAGACCGGTACGTCGGAATATGATTACGATAAATGGTTTTGTGGCTTTACACCGTATTATGTCGCCGCAGTTTGGTACGGATTCGAACAGCCGAAGTCCTTGCCGAGTTTCAGCATACACCCGCCTATTTATATCTGGGACAACGTGATGACTAAGCTGCACGAAAGCATACTTAAGGAAATAAAAGACGGTACGAGAGTGGCACAAACCTTCGATACGAATAGACTTGTAACGGTAAGCATATGTGCAAGCTCGGGAATGCTGTATAACGAGGATACCTGCGGCAAGGACCCGCGACATAATCAAAAGGAAACCGGCTATTATATAAAAGGTACGGAACCTACGGAATACTGCACACGTCATATATTGATAAATTCGTGTACGGAGTGCAATTGCATAGCTTCGCCGTATTGCCCGAATACAAAGCAGGTCGCACTCGTTCTCGAAACCAAACGTTCGTTCCCGGTGTTTGTATATGTCGTCGATGCACAGTATATCTATCGTCCGCTCGGAGAAGCTCAACCGTATATTTCCGCAAGACAACCGTTTTTCCAGAATACCGTAGCTTCCGGAACGCATATAGGCATTTCCAGAACGAGCGACGGATATGCGTTCAATAGGTACTGTTCGAAGCATACCGGAGCCGATAGTGGCGGGGAAGACGACGAAAATAATGAAAATAACATCGAAACGCAGTCGAATGACACGCAAAACGAAAATACTACGCAATAAATTGCGACAAAAATCCGTAAATTTTGTCTGTGTCACTTGACAATTCGTTCTTTATGCTGTATAATACAAAGAGAATATTGTGAGAGGTTAAAATAAGATGTTTATGAAAAGAATTTCGGCACTTGTGCTTTCTTTACTGATGCTGATATCGACTTTCGTATTCTCGTCCTGCTCGGAGCAGACGGACGACAGAGAAGGCAATGCATACGTTTCGGTGTATGTTTATAACCTTGCCGGTAAGCAGTTTGTAAAATGCGATGCGGTAAAGGTGACACCCGACGAAAATCATCAATATGAGTGGGGAAAGGCACTTACACCGTTCCTCGCACTTGAAACGGCGTGTACCTCTAAAAAGAAGGGTTGCATAATTGAAACCGACGTTATGGGCGAGTATTCAGTCGCCCAGGTCGATAAGTTTGCCGCCGGAAACGACAGTGACGGCAACCCCATGGCATGGGAACTTTACATAAACGGCGAAAAGATAACGGAAACCAAAGATGTTACGGTGAAAAATTACGATAAGATAGAGTTCTACTATAAAGAAGTGTCTTACCGTGCTATCACGGTTTCATTGTCCGCAAATAACGGTGCGACTAAAGTCATAGAGGCGGCAGATCAAATGATA
Source organism: uncultured Lachnospiraceae bacterium (assembly GCA_964498965.1). Taxonomy (GTDB): domain Bacteria; phylum Bacillota; class Clostridia; order Oscillospirales; family CAG-272; genus CAZCJU01. Next base: position 4,052 of record CAZCJU010000035.1, on the reverse strand, counting down.
ATGGGCGAAAAGAACGATCTTACGATCAAGTATATGCTCAATCATGAGTACCTCAATACCAAGGGTCAAACCATTAAAAGCAAGTTCAATATAACCGTTGACGAAGAAACGAACACGGTAACCAAGATAGGCGATGTCGCAAATAACGACGAGTATAAGTGGACGATTCTCGTAAACGATTTCGAGATAACCGAAGCTATCGATCAATATCTGCTCGTTGACGGCGATGAGCTTAAGTTCGAGTACAGCAAGATAGAAAAAGAAGAACAGTCGGAAGAACCGGCAGCCTGAATATTAAAAAAGCATCGCAAACGTGTGGGGTGCGGCAACTATTTGCCCCGCCCCACCGATTTGTGTTTTTACGGAGATAATATGAAAACGCAAAAAACAGGCAAGAGAAAAAACGCACGTGCATGGGCAATGAAATTGCTGTTCCAGTATTCGTTTACAAACGAATCGCCGGAGGCTCTGATAAATTCCGCCGAATCCATCGAAGAAATTGGCGAATATGCTTCGGATCCTTATCTTACGGATATTATCGAAAAAACGATAAATAATGTCGAAAGCATAGATGAAGCAATTGCATCGTGTGCAAAGGGATGGGAAAGAAACAGAATATCGAAAATGACAATGACGATAATGCGTCTTTCCGTAGCGGAAATGCGTTACAGAAATGATATCCCCATGAGCATTTCGATAAACGAGGCTATTGAACTCGCAAAAGAGTATGATAACGAAAACGCACCGCCGTTCATTAACGGCGTGTTGCATGCGTTAGCGAAAAAAGAGGAATTGCAATGATCACCCTCGGCATTGATACGAGTAATTATACCACTTCATGCTCGATAGTTGCCGACGGAAACGTTGTCGATAATATTAAACTTCCGCTTTCGGTTGAAAACGGAAAGCTTGGATTAAGACAAAGCGATGCGGTGTTTTTGCATACCCGTGCATTACCCGATGCACTCTCACACCTGAGTGTTTCACTTTCGAAAATTAATGCCGTTGGCGTAAGCTCAAAGCCTCGCAGTGTAAACGGATCGTATATGCCGTGTTTTTTGTCCGGTCTTACATCTGCGAAGATCATCGCACAATGCCTGAACGTCCCGCTCTTCGAAACCTCACACCAAAACGGTCATGTGTATGCGGCGGCATATTCGGCGAAAATGAATACCGACGGCGGATTCTATTCATTGCATCTGTCGGGCGGAACCTTGGAGATTCTCGATGCTCGCTTTGGTAACGACGAGCTTGAATTGCAAATGTCGGCACAGGCTCTCGACTTGACTGCGGGGCAACTCATAGATCGTGTCGGACAGCTTCTCTCGTTGCCGTTTCCGTCGGGTGCTTTTGTGAGTGAATATGCCGAGCGGAACATGGAGAAGCTTCCGAAAATAAAGCCGTGCGTGAAAAACGGCGGCTGTAATCTGTCCGGTGTCTATAATATGGCGGAAAAGTTCAGGAAGCAGGGCAAAAGCTGTTCCTTTATCTGTGCGTTTACACTTGAATATATCAATAAGACCATAGATGAGATGATAAAAAAATTATATGAGATCAAGAAACAGCCGTTACTGTTTTGCGGTGGTGTCAGCTCAAGCTCGGTAATGAGAAAATATTTCGAGCAAAAATACGATGCGGCATTTGCCGCTCCCGAACTTTCGTCCGATAATGCGGTCGGCTGTGCCTTGTATGCGTATTATAAAATGATATGAACGAAAAAAAAACGCTGACCGTCACACAACTGAACGACTTCGTGAAAATGGTGATAGAAAACAATCCATTGTTGACGAGTGTTTGCGTGTGTGGCGAAATATCGAATTATATCCGTGCGAGATCAGGACACATCTATTTTTCTTTGAAGGACGAGCAAAGCTCGGTTCGTGCGGTAATGTTTGTCCGTGAAGCAAGTAAACTGAATATCGAGCTTGAAAACGGGATGCACATAATGGCATCCGGAAAGCTGTCTGTTTATCAGCGGGACGGAAATTATCAGCTCTATTGTTCGAGCCTTGAACCGGAGGGCGTAGGTTCGCTTTTTCTTGCGTTCGAGCAGCTGAAGAAAAAGCTCGAAGCGGAAGGGCTTTTCGAGCAGTTCCGAAAGAAATCGTTGCCGCCGTTTCCGAAAAAGGTAGGCATCGTAACTTCACCGTCGGGCGCGGCAATAAAGGATATACTGAATATTTCCTCACGCCGTTATCCGATTGCGGAGATAATCGTATATCCCTCATCGGTACAGGGAAACGAAGCCGAAGAACAGCTTGTTTGCGGTATCAACTATTTCGATAAAACAGATGTCGATGCGGTGATAATCGGCAGAGGTGGCGGAAGTACCGAGGATCTGTGGGTGTTTAATTCGGAAAAACTCGCAAGAGCTATCGCAAAATGTTCAAAACCGGTTGTGTCCGCAGTCGGTCACGAAAGAGATTTCACAATATCCGATTTCGTTGCCGATGTGCGTGTGTCTACACCGTCTGCAGCGGCAGAACTTGTTTTCCCGGATAAGGGAGAGTTGCGACATCGCTTGATCGTGTACTATAATCGCCTGAAAGGCAATATGAATAATAATATAACATCAAGGAAAATACAGCTTGACAATATAAAAAACGCACGTGCGTTGACTATGTTTTCCAATGTTATATACGATAAGCGGTTTTATGCCGATTCGGTCGCAAGATTGTTTGAGGAAAAATTCAATTCGTATTTTAAATCAAAAAATCAAATGCTACAACTGTATGCCGCTAAGCTCGACGGATTAAGCCCACTTGCACCGCTCGCAAAAGGATATTCAATGACAAAAAAAGACGGAATAAACGTGAATAATTCGAATGAACTGAAAACAGGCGACAAAGTGGAAATAATATTTAGTAAGGGTGCGGTAAAGGCACTTGTCACGGAGATAGAAAATGAGTGAGAAAATAAGCTTTGAAAATGCGTGTGTGAGACTTGAGGAAATAATCGGAACACTTGAGGACACAAAAACACCTTTGGACGACGCACTTAAGCTGTTTGAGGAAGGCGTAGGGTTGATCAAAGAAGCAAGTGCGGCACTTGAAAATGCCGAACAGAAAATAACCGTGCTTACATCTAAAAAGGAACAGTAAAATGAACGAAGAATTTAAACGCACGTGCAGAGCTATAGACGATTTTATTTCGTCCGCTTTGCCTATACCGAATAAGGATTATCCTATTATATGCGATTCGGTGAGATACAGTGCGGAAAACGGCGGCAAACGTATACGTCCGTATCTTGCACTTGAGGTGTGTCGTATGCTCGACGGTAACGACTCGGATGCACTGATTCTCGGAGCGGCTATAGAATTTATACATACATATTCGCTTATACACGATGATTTGCCATGCATGGATAACGACGATCTCAGACGGGGCAAACCGACAAACCATAAGGTCTACGGCGATGCCGTGGCTACACTTGCAGGTGACGCACTGCTTACATACGCTTTTGAGTATATAGCAAAAAGCGGTCTGAATGCGGACGTGAAACTCGAAGCTGTTAAATGCCTGTCGGAAAATGCCGGTATATACGGTATGATAGGCGGGCAGGTGCTTGATATGATGGGCGAAGCCTCGCCACTCGATAAAAACGAGCATCTTAAGATGAACGCATTGAAAACGGGCTGCCTTATACGGTGTGCGGCACATTTCGGCGTGCTGGCGGCAAAAAATACCGTCGAGGTAGATGACGGCGTCGATAATGATATCGATGTATATGCATCGAGTGTAGGACTTGCATTCCAAATCAAGGACGACCTGCTTGATGTTTACGGTGACGAGAAAATCTTCGGTAAACCTGTCGGAAGCGATGCACAAAACGGGAAAACCACGTTTTTGACGGTGTATACGGTGTCGGAAGCGGAGAAAAAAGCAAGAGAATTGACCGAAAAGGCGGTAGCTGCCGTTAAGAATTATAAAAATAACGAAAAGCTCGTCGAATTGGCGTATATGTTGCTCGAACGAAACAAATAAAATCGTCGCAGGTTAAATTTATTTGCGGGTAATGAAAAAAATTTCAAAAATACTCTTGAAATATTTTC
>CAZCJU010000034.1:0-18148 GCA_964498965.1 uncultured Lachnospiraceae bacterium | reverse complement strand
TATTTAATAAATTAACAGGAGTAAAGCCATGCTACCGTCAATATCCGAAAATGCCGTTATCGGCAGACGCTTGTTTTTGCAAAACAAGGTGACCGTGATCGATTTTTCCGCACCCGACGCACTCGAACACGTCATTCTCGATTCGGGCTTTGAAAAAGCCGAAATATGCACCTTACCGAAGGATATCGTCAGCGAGGGAACGCACGGGCTTTCGGCTCATGCCGCCGCCGCACCGAACGGCGAAGCGTGTCACGATATGAGCCTGACATATAAATTTTCTTCTCCTCTCGAGCTTTCCCCGACGCCGACGCTCACTCTTGCGTTTTCCGCCTACGGCGGCGAGCGTGACAGTCAATATTTTTCAAACGTCAAGGAAAATATGTATTTTGTCGAAAAGCCCGACCCGCTTCTCGTCAGCGAATCGTATCTGACCGTAACGTTGCTGTCCGAGTCGGGAGAGGCAAGCTCGACCGTGAAGCTGACCGACTACGGCTTCAACCGTATTTTCATGAATTTCTCCGGCGAAAAGGCTCTTCATTCGGTCACGGGTATTCGTTTCCGCTATCGAATATTCGAAAAAGCCGAGATGTGGCAGAGGATCATTAAGATCGATACCGTCCGTGCCGGCATGGAGGTCGATTTTAACCTGCACGGCGAGGGACTTGACAGACTGTTTTCGGCTCACGGTGCCGAACTCGAGCATAAAAACGGCATACTCAATGCGAAATGCGAAGAAAACGCCTGTATATCCCTGCCCGATCTGACCGATGCCGCCGATACCGTTTGCGACGTTTTCGTTCCCGTGAAGAACACGCTGCTGCTGCGTATGTCCGCAGACACGGACAAGCTCGGATTGACGGTCGCGTTTCGCACCGAGGAGGACGAGGTACAGCACGAGGGCAACATCAAGAGCTTTTCGCTATGCGGTCTGAAAAACGGCAAGACGTTGTTTCTCAATCTTTCCGATTGTCCCGGTGCGAAGGGCATATACACCGACAAAAAAAGACTCACACATCTGTCGCTCACGTTCGACAGGAAATGCGAGGTAAAAATATACAAAATAGCTTTCGAGCAGGAAAAAATAATACGCAAGACTTACGGTAAATTCGTTTCATGTGTAGCCGATGTCGAGAATAAGACCGTAAATTTCGTATGCCGTGCGGATAGCTCGTTGATCGGACAGAAGCTGCGGATATACGACGGCTTTTCGGATACGGTGTACGACGATCGGCAGTCGCTGTCGGTTTTGGAATGCATAGCGGTCTGCGAGATCGACGAAAACGGCGACGTTTTCGCCTCCGCTCCGCTGTATCGAGGCAAGGTCAGCCGCATTTGCTCCGAATTTATCGGAGTTATAGAGGCTCGCAACGGGGAATTTTTGCCGTTGGAAAACCGTTGTATCATAGAAAACCATATGGACATATGCGAGGGTAACCCGTACGAATTTTCGCTGCCCGATACCGTTTACGACGTATGCGACGAACGATACGGTGCGTCGGGTGACGGCTACACGGACGATACAAATGCAATACAGTCGGCTCTTGACGAATGTGCGAAAACGGGCGGTCGTGTCGTGCTTAGCGGTTCGGACGGCGGCGAATACGGTCGTCGTTACGTAGTCACGAACTTGCGTATGTACTCGAACACCGAGCTGGTGATAGAAAAAAATGCCGTTCTTTGGCAAGCGGACGACCCGTCGCTGTACAAAACGCCGCTCGGCTTCGGTCATAACGTGTCAATGACCGGAGTGAATTGGCCGGCAAACCATTCCTCCGGCAATTATCCGCTCATATATGCGTTCAGAGAGGATAATGTTAAAATAACCGGCGGCGGTACGATACGTATGGCGGACATCGAAAGCCGCAGTGTTGACGGGCTTTTCAAATTTATCGGCGACAACGTTTGCATCGGCTGTAAGGACAGAATACACGTCGTGCCGATTGGACTTATAGAATGCGAAAACGTCGAGATAAAGGACCTTACACTGATACGCTCCTCCGCACCGTACATCATAGTGAACACCTCAAAACGCCTGTATGTCGGAAACGTGATAATGAACGAGGCAAAATGCACCGGTGCGGACGGACTGTGGCCGTGCGGCTCGGACGGTGTCGTGTTCGAACGCATTATGATGAATACGAACGACGACGGAATATGCCTGAGTGCGAATTATAACGACCCGAGAGATATGCTGTGGTATTACGCTTATCCCGGCTGGGATCACGGCACACATAACGTGACGCTCCGTCATTCGAGATTCCAGTGCTATACATTCACCGCAAGTGCCGTTTCGTTCTGTATCTGGGGTACGGACGCACCCGATCTGTCAACGGTGGAGGTCGACGGAATAGAATTTTTCGATACCTGCCTTGAGGGCAGATTATCGATAGGCGGCTGGACCGATAACCCGTACTACGGAAAATCACCGTTCGACGGCACGGAACTTGACGACTTTTCACCCGTTAAAAACGTTAAAATACATAATTGCGAGCTGAGAAGCCCCACCGGAATAGATAATTTGAGGATCACCAACCTCGACAGCGACTGCGGACTGCATTCTCCCTCGCAGTTCGAGTACGGCAATTTCAAAAGGCGTGCCGCCGAGCAAAACGAGGGCTGGGTGACCGGACTTTCCAATTGGTCGTATACCGAAAAGGATGCCTTGCGTCAGATAACATTGTACGATACACCGTGTGTGTCCTTGCGAAAGCTTAAGGGCAAAAAATGCGACCTGTGGCAGGGTCTTCAGCTCTCCGAGGGAAAGCATAAAATGACATTTAAATATAAAGCAAGCGGTGCGTTTTTCGCCGCAGTAAGGGATAAAAACGGAAAGCTTGTAGCGGAAAAGAAAATTTACCAAGCTCCGAACGGCTATTCAAAGGGCAAAGAATGGCAAAACGCCGAGCTTGACTTCTCCTTGCCCTCGGCAGAGCTTTACCGCCTCGGTATTGAAGCCGATGACTCTACCGTCGTTGTTTACGCAACGGACTTCTCCGTGCAATGATCTCTCCTCATCTCCTCATCCGTCGGCTTCGCCGACACTTTCTCCCGGAGGGAGCAGACAATTAAATCGGGCGGGATAATGCCATATTCCGTCAATCCTTCCGATCGTCGCCCTCCCACTCCGGGGGAAGGCTCACGACGGAGGGATACGGTCGTCGCCTTACCCCGGGGGAGAAAGCTTAAAAGGAGTGAAATAAAAGAAGCCTTCCCTCGGGGGGAAGGCTCGGAGGAGAAATGAGCTAATGCTTATTTCTTTTTCTTTTTGGTTACGGTGACCGCAATTATCGCAACAACGACCACGGCTACGACTGCGGCAACTATTATTATTATCGTCGTTGTCGAATCCTTCTTTTCGCCGCCGTCATTATTATCGGTCGTTACCGAATTTGACGCACTGTCGTCATTTTTATTTGTTTGTACAGCTTCCGTTGCGGAGTCGGACTTTTCGGTGTCCTCTGATGTTTCGATACCATCGGGGATCTCTCCGGTTTCTTCGTCTGCCGCAGATCTATAATTTTCAAGCACCTCGAGCTTCGGGGTATCGACTCTTTCGGTTTCCGCCGCATCTCTGGTTATTTTAAATTCCGCTTTAAGCACAAGACCCGACGTACCGTCTGCGGCTTTACCGTGGTCGCCGACATAAAGTGTATCGTTTGCATAGCCGATACCGGAGAGCTTATACTTTTGAGCTTCGCACTTAAGGGTACATACCTCGGTCATATCGTCCTTATTAAGAACGTGAACCTGAGAGTTTTCGTCATTGCTCGTGGAAACGAACAGGTACTCGCCTGCCGTGCAGATACCGTACGCTTCCGCTACCTCGGTTTCCTTAACGAGTGTTTTTCCGTCGGGGGAGAGCTTAGCCACGTGACTGCCTTTGGAGAAGCCGGCACCGTCTTTAAGGTAGGTTATATAGATATTTCCGTCCGTATCAACGGCTATGTAACCGGGGTCCGCATTCGAGCCGGTCAGGTCGTTATAATCTATAACGCCGTTTGCACCGAACTCGTTATAGAGCTTGATATCGGTAACATCGGTTACATCGTAGCAACGAATGGTATCGGTATTATAGCAGGTAAGCACATAAAGGAGTATTTTATCGCCTATTTTCTGCGTTGCGATACCGTTTATACCGGTTTTGCCGGTTTCGCCGGAAATATCCTCGGTATGCTGAGCCACGGGTTTCATATCCTCGTTAAGGCACATTATCGTGATATAGCCGGTATTGGGGTGCGTTATGCCTACGAACAGCAAGCCTCTGTTATCCGCCGCAAGGCCCTTCGGATAGCTTTCGCCGCTGTTGGCGATAAGCTCGTGTTCGACATCGCAGAGAAAATCGCACAATCTTTCGCCCGTCGAAGCGTCATACTTCGACACGTGTCTGTCCTGCTGCAAAAAGCCGGCGTAGTAGTACTTTCCGTCTTTAGACACGGCAAAGCCTCTCATTTCGTGTGAGCCGAACTCCGATCCGATTTCGATCTGCTTGCAATATTGCAATTTTGCGGATTTGATCGCAGCGTCATCGCTTCCCGCGAAGCAAAATACGGAAAGGGCGAGTGCGAAGGTGAGCAACACGGTCAATAATCTGTGGAATTTTTTCATTATAGATACCTCCTATTTGTTTTTACCGATTCTATTATAGCGATTATACCAAAAAAAGTCAAGTACTTATCTAAAATTTATGAAATTTTATGTTGACAAAAAAGAAAAATTTTGATATACTTAACTCAAATAAAGTCGAAACTTTTATTTTTGAAAGGAAAAACGAAGAAAAATGAAAAGAATTCTCTCATTTGTACTCGCTACGGCTATGATGCTGTCGCTCGCATTCGTATTTACCGGCTGTGACGACGACAGCGGAAAAGGCACTCTTAAGGCTATAAAGAAAGAGGACCTCTACATAGGCTTCATCTTTGTAGGCGAAACGAGCGACACGGGCTTCACATACGCTCACAACGAAGCGAGAAAAGAGCTTGAGGCAATGGGCATCAAGACCACTTATCGCGAAAACATCACAGAGGACAAAAACTCTGTTGAAACCGCCGCAGAGGCACTTATAGCCGACGGCTGCAACGTAATTTACGCTAACTCCTTCGGTCACGGCGAATTCCTCTACGAGGTTGCAAAGAACCACCCCGACATATACTTCGGTCACGCTACCGGTTATCTCACAGCCGAGAACTTCACCAACTTTATGGGCAGGATCTACGAAGCGAGATATCTTGCGGGTATAGTTGCCGGCATGAACACGAAAACGAACAAGATAGGCTACGTTGCGGCTATGCCTATCGCCGAAGTTGTAAGAGGTATCAACGCTTTCGCACTCGGTGTAAAGAGCGTAAACCCCGAAGCGACCATTGAGGTTACATGGACGAACACCTGGTATGACCAGACAAAAGAAACCGCAGCGGCAAATGCACTTATCGCAAACGGTGTTGACGTTATGGCTCAGCACTGCGACTCCACCGCTCCTCAAAAGGCTGCCGAAAAAGCGGGTATCAAGGCTATCGGTTACAACTGCGCTACGCCCGACATGACGAAGGACACCTACATCACCGCTCCCGTATTCAACTGGTCGGTATTCTACAAGCAGGACGTTCAGGCGATCATTGACGGATTGTGGAAGCCGCAGTCCTACTGGACGGGCTTAAGCACGGGCATGGTAGCTCTCGACACTATCACCGATAACTGCGACAACAAGGATGCGGTCATTGCCGCCGTAGACGCAGCTAAGGCTAAGATAATCTCCGGTGAGCTTGTTATATTCAAGGGACCGTTCACGGATAACAAGGGTACTGTTCACTTCGACGGTGCGACGATGACCGACGCGGATCTCACAAGCTCCGATTTCAACTGGCTCATGGATAACGTTATAGGTACGGTTTCGACGGCGAGCTGACAAATTCCCGCCGACAGCACGATAAACGAACGACAAGCCGATCTCCGATCCCCGGGGGTCGGCTTTTGTTGCCGTTTTGCATTAAATTTAATTTTATGCTTGCATTGTACACAAATTTGTGGTACAATAAAACTCGAAATAATACCGAAAGGGACAATTAAACGGTCATGGGGATAATACTCGCATCGGCTTCGCCTCGGAGGCGACAAATACTCGCTTTAACGGGACTTGATTTTACGGTATACGAAACAAATGCCGACGAAAACTGCGATCTCACCGTCGAGCCGGACGCTTTGGCGGTCGGTCTTGCGTTGCGAAAGGCACGCGAGGCGGCAAGGTATGCCGATGAGAACGACCTTATAATCGCCGCAGACACCATAGTATACTGCTCGGACGCCTCGGGCGGCAGGGTATACGGCAAGCCGAGCGACGCACACGAGGCATACGACATGATCCGATGCCTGTCCTCAACGTGGCACTCGGTCTACACGGGCTTCGCCGTCTTAAAGGGAGAAAAGCTCGTATTGGATTACGACATAACGGACGTAAAATTCGGCTATATGAGCAATAAAGACATCGCCGACTACATCGCCTCGGGCGATTGGCGAGGCAAGGCGGGCGGTTACGGAATACAGGGCAAAGCGGGAATATTCATAGAGCGGATAGAGGGCAATTATCACAACGTTGTCGGGCTTCCCATACAAAAGCTCTGTCGTTGCCTGTCCGACGACTTCGGCATAAGCACGATGGTTAAGTGAGGGAATACTTAAATGTCAAAATATCTCGGAATAGATCTGGGAACGAGCAATACCAGAATATGCCGTCGAGGCAGAGGAATAATAATGCGTGAGGCAAGTGCCGCCGTATTCGATGCCTACACCTCCGACGTGCTTTGCGTGGGAAACAAGGCGAAGAAGCTGCTCGGCAGGGCTCCGCAGGAAAAAGAAGTGGTGTTACCGTTAAACGGCGGCGTTATACGCAATTACGAAGATGCGTGCAATATGCTCGGTGCTTTTTTATACTCGTTGAATGCTCGGGGACTGCTCTCCGCACCGGTCTGTGCAGTCGGTATACCGTCGGGAATAACGGAGGTCGAGAAAAACGCATTCGAAAACGTGTGTCTTGAAGCGGGAGCGAAAAGCGTTACTCCGTTAATAGACGAGCCTATGGCGGCGGCTGTAGGTGCGGGTATAGATATATTCAAGGGTCACGCCGATATGATATGCGACATCGGCGGCGGCATGATACAGGCAGCGGCGATCTCGTACAAGGGCGTGACACGCTGTGAATCCGCCCGTGTCGGCGGCGACGAGCTGGACGAGGCGATAATCGCCTACGTGAAAAGCTCCTACAACGTTTTGATAGGCAAACAGAGTGCGGAATTTCTGAAAAAGACGATAGGCTCGGCACACCCCGATTTCGACCGCTCCGCCGTGGAGATACGAGGCAAAAACCTGCTCACCGGTCAGGCATCGTCGCTTAAGCTACGTTCGGGCGAGGTACGCGAGGCTATCGGCGAGGTGCTGGCAAAGCTTGCGGACGTTATTCGCTGTACACTCGAACGGTGTCCGGCAGAGGCGGCGGCGGATATATTCGACAGAGGGCTTATCCTTTGCGGCGGCACGGCACTGCTTCCCGGTATTGCAAGCTATTTTGAGGAAAATATCGGAATACGTACGGAGTGTGCGAAGCACCCGTCGGACTGCGTGATACGGGGAATAGAGAGGATCATAAGCGGCAGAGGCGAGCTTATAGACGCAGTGAGCATTAAGGATTGAGCCGCCGACCGAGGTTTTCGAGATGAGAAAATTTTTTAAGAGCAAATTTTTCATTATGACGGTTTTCGTCGCCCTGTTTCTGGGTGTCGGCTTGAGCCTGCTCTCGTCAATGGGCTATGCTTCCTCGCTTAGGTCGGGCGTGAACTATGTTTTTTCGCCCGTTCAGCGAATTTTCGACAAGATAGGTCGGGGAATAGACGGCTATGCCTCGTATTTTACCGACTACGAGCGGCTGAAAAAGGAAAACGAGGAGCTTAAAGCACGGCTCGGTGAGCTTGAGGACAAAATGTACGATGCCGAAGCACTTCAAAACGATAACGATTTTTATAAGCAGTATCTCGAGATCAAAAGCGAGCATTTGGACTTCGTGTTCGAGGACGCATATGTCATCGGCAGAGAATCGGGTAGCTGGGCAACACTGTATTCGTTAAATAAAGGAACGGATTCGGGAATAGAGGCGGACAAACCGATAGTTTCCTCCGACGGCTGCCTTATCGGCTGTATAATCGAGGCGGGCAGTAATTGGGCGAAAGCCTCGTCGATATTGAATTCATCCTCGTCCGTCGGCGTGTGCGTCGAGCGAAACGGTACATCGGGTATCGTTTCCGGCGATTATTCGTTGCGTAACGACGGCTTGGTCAAAATGGAATACCTTGAAAACGATGCGGATATTCGTGTCGGCGACAGAATAGTGACGTCGGGCTTAGGCTCGATATATCCGAAAGGTCTTGTCGTCGGCGTGGTTCAAAGCATTGAGTACGATAATAATTTGCATACAAAATATGCGATAGTGAAGCCGTCGTTCTCAAATGAGCTGCCCGACCGCGTTATGGTCATAACCGGCTTTGAAAAAACAACGGAATAAGCGTTAAATGCCCTATCTCCGATATGCGTTCCCCGAGGGGAAGGGCGAAACGAATGATCTTCGCTTTATACGAATCGAATTCCCGATAAATTTTTAAGGAGGTGAGATCTACGGAAAGGTCGAAAAAGGTCAAATATCATGTCGGAAACATTGTTTTGGCACTTTTAATTCTTTTGATGTGCCTTATACAGACCTCTCTGTTGCCGCATATCAAGCTGTTCGGCTCGATACCCTCGCTTGTGCTGGCGGTACTCGTATCTGCGGCACATTACGCAGACAAGCGGTTGATCACCTCATACGCCGTGCTGTTCGGCTTTATTTTAGGTTCGCTCGGCGGTGAATCGTTCGTCTATTATCCGATAACCTATCTGCTTGCCGTTTGCGTTGCCGTGATAATGGCGGGTACGGTATCGTCAATGCCGTTTCTCATCTCGTATTCGGCTGCGATCATCGCATTTGTTTGCGACAGCCTCACCGCCGCCTCCATGACGATGTTCGCTTCACCCGAGGCGGGCTTGGGTCAGGTGCTGATAGGCACGGCACTGCCGCAGCTGTTTCATTCCGTTCTCGTATTTCCCGCAGTGTATGCGGTATGTGCATTACATAAGAGGATATTTTTCAAAGCATGAAGAAAATTTTTATGCCCGACGGGATATTTCCCGATATTTATTCTATCCCGACGGAGCTTTTCACTTCTGCGGGCATTCGTGCGATCGTATCCGACATCGACAACACGCTTGTTACTTACGATGACGCAAAACCGACGGAAAAGTTGATAGAATGGCTCGACGGGCTTGCCGAAGCCGGAATCAAAACGGCGTATTTGTCGAATAACGAGGTCGAACGGGTGCGGATATTCAACGAAGAAACGCAATTTATCGCCGTCGGCAAGGCGAGAAAGCCGCTTACGGGCAATTTGAAGCGGATATGCGATATGCTCAGGTGCGAAAAAAGCGAAATTTGTCTGCTGGGCGATCAGATATTCACCGACGTTTTGTGCGGAAACCTGTACGGTGTCAAAACTTACCTCGTGTCACCGATAAAGGACAGAACCGATTTTTTCACACGTCTTAAAAGAAAATGCGAAAAACCGATAATAAAAGCGTATAAACGGCGGCGATTTAACAAATAATTTATAATAGTTCATGCTTTAGCACTTGAAAAAAGGAAAAATACGGGGTAAAATACACATAGTGATTCTTTTTGTCGTGCAACATATATCGCATATATCCATATATCGCATATATCGCATATATCGCATATTGTGCGAACCGCCGCACGGCTTAAGACTGCCGAATAATTTTAATATAATACGGAGGAAAAACAGATGTCAAAGGAAACAATAGGTGCAATCAAGGCGATCGTTATCACGTTTGCTCTCATCGGCGTAGGCGTTGCCGCATTCTTCGCCGTAAAGAAGATAAAGGCTCTCAAAGCCAAAAAGGAGCTTGAATGCTTCGACGATCTTGATGACCTCGATATCGACGAGGACGATTTCTGCGAATGCTGCGGTTGCTGCGACGAAGAAACCGAAGATAACGAAGATAAATAATCGAACCGATTTACCCGCCGCCCGCCGAGGCGGCGGTTTTCATCGGAAACCTAAAAGCACGCATACGAGCCGTATGCGTGCTTTTAGGCGTTATCCGAGATCTTAATCAGGCAACGAGCCGCTATATTGAATTACGGCTCGGCTTTGCCGTCCGTGCATTGAATATACTGTAACGGTGTGTCGTATTTCCAGTCGTAGCCGAGCGAGATCTTTCCCCATTCTTCGGCTGTACCTTTAAATGTTACGTTTGCAAGAGAAGAACACCGATAAAAGGCACTGCCGCTTATCGCTGTCACGCTGTTCGGGATCGTAATGCTTATCAACGAAGGACTCTCCATAAAGGCTTTCCATTTTATGCTTGTTACACCGTCCGGTATTGTAATGGTCGTTAAAGAATCACAACTAAAAAAAGTACCGTCTTCAATTTCGGTTATTCCGCTCGGCAATGTGAAGCTGACGAAAGAATCGCAATTTGAAAAAGCCCAGCTTCCGATGCTTGTCACGCTGTTCGGTACGGTTATGCTCGTGAGTGCTTTACAACAATCGAATGCATAGCCTTCAATGGTTGTTACACTGTTCGGTATCGAGATGCTCGTAAGAGCGGTACAATTGCTATATGTTGCTTCTTTTATGACCGTGATACCGTTAGGTATATTTATACTTGTAAGTCCTTTACATTCACGGAACGCAGAAGCTCCTATCATCGTTACACTGTTAGGTATATTTATACCGACAAGCGATTTGCAATTGCGAAACGCCTCTTCGCCTATGGACTTGACACTATTCGGTATTGTTACGCTTGTAAGCACATCGCATCTTTTAAACGCACGATTACCTATGCTTGTAACGCTATTGGGAATAGTGATACTCGTAAGAGCGTTACACCCTTCAAAAGCACTGTCGCCGATGCTCGTCACGCTATTGGGAATAGTGATACTCGTAAGTGATTCACAATAGCGAAAAGCATTATTTCCTATGCTTGTTATACCGTCGGATATTTCGACAGAGTTAATACTGCCTTTTTTTGACAGCCATTCGGCTGAATTATCCCAATAGTCGTCGAAATCTCTCATGGGTCCCGAGCCGGATATTTTCAAAACACCGCCGTAATATAAGCTCCATTTAATGGAGGAAGCTTCTACCGGATCGGTAGTGATCTCTATAGGTGTTGTGTCGGTTTCAAGAACAGTCGTCACGTCGTGATCGTTTGCGGTAGTATCACTGCCGTAATACCACGGACGTCCCGTTTCGGGTTGATATGTTTTATCGATCGTAACGTCGTCGTAACGGTTGATCGTCTCGTACGACTGCTGCTTTTTCTTTTTCGTTTCCTCGTCCACGGCTTCGTCGCCCTCGGAACTGCACCCGACAAAAACGGCGGATACGGCTGCCAAGCAAAGCATCAGGGAAACGATTTTTTTGAATTTCATTTGATTTCTCCTTTATTGATAAATAAATTAAAGCATTACACCGACCGCAAGCGAGGTACGGAATGCAATACACCTGTATTGTATCACAACAAAGTCCGTTTGTCATTAACATTTGTTAATATCGGGCGATTTTTTTCGAAATTATCGACAAATTTCCACGGCAAATGCCCGAAAGAGTGCGTTATCTCTCGTAAGCCCTCGCCGAGGTGAAAGACTTATAAGAGAGCGGTATGTGACAGGTTTACGATAGTGATAAAATTTAAAGTCGGCGAGGGAGGAGATCACAGAGCGAAAAAATACATAATTGAACAGTGAAGAAAATACGGGAGCGAGCGGACAAGCTCGGCAAGGTCACATAAAAAAACGGTGCATATGCACCGTTTTTTATACGTATGTTATGATACAGGCTATCGAGGATTCGGGGATATTTTATAGATATGCTCGGGTCTTCGCCCTCGGAAGCGGTAATATCGAGGGGTCAAAGCGTAATTTTCGGCAACGGAACGATAATCCCGTTTCTCTCTCACCGCATTATCGTGTTGCCCGTTATCGTTTCCGAGGGCGAGGACCCGAGCGTTGACATTATCTTCGCATAGCTTTCACTGCGGCTATTTCCTTTGCGTAGCCGTCGAGGTCATTCGGGGTTTCGAGTATAAACGGCAGCGATGCCAAGCGAGGTTCATTGACTATCTCGGCGATTGCCGCCGCACCTATTTTTCCCTCGCCGAGCTTGGCGTGTCTGTCTTTTTTCGCACCTTTTTCATTCATGCTGTCGTTCAAATGGACGGCGTAAAGTCGTTCGATCCCCACGATCCTATCAAACTCGTCAAGGGTTTTCGAAAAATTTTCAACAACATCGTAACCGCCGTCGGAAATATGGCATGTATCGATACAGACACCGACACGTTTTTTATTTTCGATACCGTCGATCATTTTTCGTATCTGTTCGAAGCTTCTGCCTATTTCCGTTCCCTTACCCGCCATGCATTCGATCAGCACTTTATTGCCGTTTTCTTCTTCAAGCACGTCATTCAGCGTATCGACGCACCTTTGTATACCGATCTCTTCGCCCGCACCGACGTGGTTACCGGGGTGAAAATTATACACGGCATTCGGTATATCGGCAAGGATCTTCAGGTCGTCTTTAAAGATCGCACGTGCGAAATCGGCGAGCTTTTCATCGCCCGAGGCGGGATTGAGAGTATACGGAGCATGAGCGACTATCGTTCCGAAATTATTTTCCGCGATAAATTCGTTTAATTTCCGACAGTCCTCGGGGTCATACGGTTTTGCTTTTCCCCCTCTCGGGTTTCTTGTGAAAAACTGGAAGGTATTCGCACCTATTTTTTTTGCCGTAACGCCCATTTTATAATATCCGTCGGCAATTGACAGGTGACATCCTATATAAAGCATATTTTTCTCCGTTTCGGTTCGATCGTTTCTATCATCTATCATCGATCATCGATCATCGATCGTCGATCATCGATCGTTAATCGGCGAATTTACACAGCACCTCGTAGCCGCATTTCTCGCCGTAGCAGACCATCGTTCCGTTCACGCATTCGGAAATTTCCGAATATATACCGAACGGTATCACGGTATTTCCGTCGAGGTCTATAACGCTTTTACTTCCGTCCTCTCTGCCTATCACCGCCAAGCCTTCGCTGTACGGTGAGGCATATGTGTACTCGCAGTCGGCTATCCACGCATTTTTAACGGCGTAGAAGCCGTATTTACCGTTTATGCTTATCAGCACGCGACCGCAGGAATACGCATGAACGACGGATGACGACGGCAGATAGATCTCATGTCCGTCCTCGTCCACGATGACCTCCTTATCGGTGGAAACCTTTTCTCTGGTATTATATTCTATATAGCGTACCATGCACGCACCGTCGGAAAAATACACCGCACCCGGCACGTCACGCACCTCGCAGACCTCGTATTTACGGAATTTCGCCTTTTTCGATGTGTCTATACTGCTTCTGTTGTACAAAAATCCGAGTTTTTCGGGTTTCGTATCGACGAGCTTGCCGTTTTCTATCGCCTTATAGCCGTCGTCTGTCTTGAAAACGGGTCTGCCGTCGTCGTCAAGCTCGTAAATATAAGTCAGCTCATCGCCGCCGTAGCCGTCGAGTATTTTTTCGCCGCCGCTGTACACATCTGTCCTGTTATCGTAATATACCATCAACAGACCCATGTAAATTTCGACACTTGCTCGTTTTTCGGTGCTTTCCTCGGTAGAAAACATCCTCAACAGCCCGTCGTATTCGATCTTCTGCTTCAAGACGGTCTTTTCTCCGCAGTATCGGTCGGACGGCAAGCTTATGACGAGCTTACCTATCTTCATATCCGACGTATAACTGTCGGATGTAGGTGTACCGGTCATTTCGGAAATTTTAAAGTCCTCGACGACATCTCCGGTGTCTTCGGGCGGCACGTAAGTCGTTTCGTCCTCCGAAGCCTCCTCGCTCTGTTTCGGCGACAGTGTCTGCTCGGGTACGGAATGCTCCGTGCTGCGTTTGATGAACGAAAAATCGTAATAGCCCTCGAAATAAAGCACGACCGCAAGCGTTATCAGACACAGCGGGATAAGACCGCCGAGCAGCTTCAAGCCGTTTCTTATCTGTCTTTGAGAAAACATATTTTATGCTCCTCTCCGCTTCCTTTATTCCTCTTCGGACGCTTCGTCCTCGCCGTCCTCGCCGTCCTCGTTCAAGTCAAGCTCGTCGTCCGTTTCTTCTTCGTTTTCGATAAGCTCGTCCTCTTCCTCGTCGTCTATACCGCCTATTCTGTCTACTATACTTTCCTCGTTCTCGTCTACCTGCTCCTCGTTTATCTCCTCCGCACCGGAATGGCTGAAGTTCGTAACGAAATCTCCCTCGCGTTTGAATCTCATGACGGTAACGCCGCCTGCGGCAGTTCCCTGTACACTGATATCGGCTACGGCTGTTCTTATCATCATGCCGCTTGCCGTCGTTATCATTATTTCCTCATCGTCGGAAACGGAGGATATCGCACAGAGCTTGCCCGTTTTTTCGGTCAGACCGTAGCAACGCACTCCCGCACCGCCTCTGCCGTGAATGTTGAATTTGTCAAACTCCGTTCTCTTACCTTTTCCAAGCTCCGTTATCAAAAGCAGTTTCTTGTTTTCCTCGCACACGGCTGTGCCGATAACGAAATCGTCGGGCGATTTGAACCTTATCGCACGCACGCCTCTTGCCGTTCTGCCCATGCTTCTCACGTTCTTTTCGTTGAAGCACATAGCGTAGCCGTCGTGCGTAGCCACTATGACGTTATTTTCGCCGTTTGTGCGTCTTACCGCAAGCAGCTCGTCGCCCTCGTCAAGCGAAATGGCTATTTTGCCCGTCTTGCGACAGTTTTTAAATTCTCCGAGCGGCACTTTCTTTACCTTGCCTCGCATGGTCACCATCAACAGATAGCACTCCGAAGAGAATGCGGATGCCGATATTACCGCAGTTACTTTTTCGCCCTCGTCTAAGCTGAGCAGATTTGCGACGCTTCCGCCTTTTGACGCTTTCGAATTAGGCTCGGGTATCTCGTATGCCTTTTTAATGTAGACCTTACCCTTGTTCGTAAACATCATCAAATACGAATGCGACGGCGTTATTATTATGTTCTCGATGAAGTCCTCGTCCTTTGTTCCCGCAACTACGCCGCCTTTGCCGCCTCTGTTGTGTGCCTCATACAGATCGAGCCTCGAACGCTTGAAATATCCGCCGTGCGATATCGTAATTACGCACATATGCCTGTCTATAAGATCCTCGAGTATTATCTCGTCCTCCGCTTCGGTTATCTTCGTTCTTCTCTCGTCGCCGTATCTGTTTTTGATCGCCGTAAGCTCGTCCTTGATTATTCCGAGTACCTTTTCGTCGTCGGCGAGTATTCCCTCAAGCTCTTCGATAAGCCCGATGAGTTTTTTCAGCTCGTCCTGTATTTTTTCCGTTTCCAAATTGGAAAGCTTGCCTAATTGCATTTCGACTATAGCCGTTGCCTGAATGTCGTCAAGTTCGAATCGCTCGCAAAGCTTTATTTTTGCGTCGGGTACGGATCTTGACGCTTTGATTATCTCTATGACCTCGTCGATATTCGCTATGGCTATTTTCAAGCCTTCTAAAATATGCGCTCTCTTTCTCGCTTTATCAAGCTCGAAGCGTATTCTTCTTCTTACTACCTCGTCCCTATGCTCGATATAACACTTGAGTATCTGAACGAGATTGAGTGTCTTAGGCTCGCCTTTTACAAGTGCGAGCATATTTACCGCACAGGTGTCCTGAAGCTGCGTGTATTTGTAAAGCTTGTTGAGGATTATCTGTCCGTTGCAGTCCCTGCGGTATTCGACAACTATCTTCATGCCGTGGCGTCCGCTTTCGTCACGTAATGCCGTTATACCCTCTATTTTCTTCGTCTTTACAAGCTCCGCCATGGAAGCTACAAGCATCGATTTGTTTACCTGATAGGGAATTTCGTATATCTCTATGCGATGCTTGTCCTCGAATATCTCCGCTTTCGCCCTTACGGATATCCTGCCTCTGCCCGTTTCGTATGCCTGCCTTATGCCCGATGTACCGTATATCGTCGCATAGGTCGGAAAATCCGGACCTTTTATGAATTGCATAAGGTCGGCTACGCTCGCTTCCGGGTGGTCGATGAGATGTATCGTGCCGTCTATTATCTCGCTTAAATTGTGCGGAGGTACGTTCGTCGCCATACCGACGGCTATTCCCACCGAACCGTTTACGAGAAAATTCGGAAATCCCGAGGGCAGTACCTGCGGCTCTCTCCTCGTGTTGTCAAAGTTCGGATCGTAATCAACGACCTCTTTTTCGATGTCTTTGAGCATCTCGTCGGAAAGACGTGCCATTCTCGCTTCCGTGTAACGATATGCCGCAGCTCCGTCGCCGTCGACGTTACCGAAGTTTCCGTGACCCTCGATAAGCGGATAACGGAGCGAAAAGGGTTGTGCAAGACGTACCATGGAATCGTATACCGCACTGTCGCCGTGCGGATGATATCGTCCCAAAACGTTACCGACCGTCGTCGCCGACTTACGGAACGGATTGTCGTGCGTAAGATGATCTTCGTACATCGCATATAAAATACGACGGTGTACGGGTTTGAGTCCGTCCCTTACATCGGGTAAGGCACGGGAAACTATTACCGACATCGAATATTCGAGAAAGGATTTTTTTACCTCTTTTTCGATGTGAATGTCTTCGATCTTTTGATCCTTGTATTCTATATCGTTCGTGTTTTTTTCCATTTGCTCACCTGTTTTTCATTGTAAAATGCAAAATCGTTTAAGTCCTCGACCTCATTCGCCGTGACAAGTCACGATTCCTCTTTCTCTTAGGAGAAAGCTTTAATACGGAGCTGTCGCACGGTCCGCTTTCCCGAACGGAAAGGCTTTGAAAAATAAGAATGCTTAAATATCCAAATTCGAAACGTATTTCGCATTTCTTTCTATAAATTCCCGTCGCGGTTCGACCTTATCGCCCATAAGCACGGAGAATATCTCGTCGCACCGCAATGCGTCGTCTATCGTGACACGCAGCAGTGTTCTTCTTTCGGGGTCCATTGTCGTATCCCAAAGCTGTTCTTTATCCATTTCTCCCAGACCTTTATATCTTTCCGCACGCACACCCGAGCCGAGTTCCGCACATATCGTTTCCTTTTCCTGCTCCGAAAAGGCGTATCTTTCGGTCTTTCCCTTGACTATTTTATACAGCGGCGGCATTGCCGAATAAACGTGACCGTCCTCGATGAGCTTTCTCATATGCCTGAAGAAGAACGTCAAAAGCAATATTCTTATATGCGAACCGTCCACATCGGCATCCGCCATTATCACTATTTTTCCGTATCTCAATCTGTTTATGTCGAAGTCGTCGCCTATTCCGCAACCGAGAGCCTGGATTATAGGCAACGTTGACGGATTCGTATATATTTTATCCATTCGGCTTTTCTCAACGTTGAGTATTTTACCTCTCAACGGCAATATTGCCTGGAAACGGCTGTCGCGGCAGTCCTTTGCCGTACCTCCCGCACTGTCACCCTCGACAAGATACAATTCGGTCAGGTCCATGCGTTTTTCATGGCAATCTGCGAGCTTTCCGGGGAGTGAGAAGCCCTCCAAAGCACCTTTTCTGTTACGTAACGCTTCTCTTGCCCGTCTTGCCGCTTCGCGTTCGTTCGCCGCCGCCATGGATTTTTCGATTATCGCCCTACCGGAAGCGGGATTTTCCTCCAAATATTCTTCCAATTTAGCCGAAACTATGGAATCGACAAACGTTCTGACCTCGCTGTTGCCGAGCTTCGCTTTTGTCTGGCTTTCGAACTGTGCGTCGGGCAGCTTTACCGAGATTATCGCACACAAGCCTTCCCTTACGTCGTCGCCCGTCAGATTTTTGTCCTCGGGCTTCATCATTTTTATTTTTCTCGCATAGTCGTTGAGAACCTTGGTCAATGCCGTTTTAAAGCCCGTTTCATGCGTTCCGCCGTCGATCGTCGCCATATTGTTTGCAAATGTAACTATCGTGTCGCTGTAGGAATCGTTATACTGCAATGCGACCTCGGCGGTCATATCGCCCCGCGTGTCTTTTA
>CAZCJU010000033.1:0-18264 GCA_964498965.1 uncultured Lachnospiraceae bacterium | reverse complement strand
ATAAACACAATAAGCACAAAGCCTCTCAAAATCTTATAGAGGGCAGATATTTTGTAAAATAAGGCGAAGAAAGCTTAAGCTTTACGATAAATAAAAATCATGATCGCACGTTCTTCGTTGCGAATACAAATCTCCGCTTCGATAACGCCTCAGGCTTTAATTTGGAATGTTCGTGCGATTGTAGGGTTAAGATAACATTCTTCGGTGATAACAACGCATCATTTATGACGGTCGCCGAGAAAAACGGAAATTATTCATTGCTTCGCATGAATTTCGTGCCGACTTCGATGAAAGTCGAGTGCGATGCCGAAAACGATGTAAATGTTACGATCAAATCGTGTATTGTTTTGGATACGCTTGCTCGATACGATAATCAAGCCGCATTTTATTCATGCGACGGTGGCAGTATAAGAAACGATTGCGGTGCGATAGTGTTCGATTTTAAACAAAAGGGAACGCTTGCTTCACCCGTGTTTCCCGATACGCTCGAAACCGTTTACAATATGGTAATGCCGAGAAGAAATACCGTGTTCGCCGTTATCGCAAATAATTCCGACGCAAAAAGAGTAACACTTGAATATACGACTTATGAGCATATGGAATACTCGTCCGATGCCTCCGTTACTCTCGAACTCAAAGACGATTCGAAACCGCATGGGTACTATTTTAATCTGTCCGATACAAAAAATTGCAACGGCAGAATGAGATCTCTGTGCTTCGTTTTCGAAGGCAGCGGCGAAATACGCCTGTTGAGGTACAGCTTCGAGGAGGAAAAAGCGATCTGTGAAAACGTCGGAAAGATCGATTCTTGTACGGCGGATAAAAAAAAGGACAGCTTTAAGGTCGATATTACGTTAGATCCGAAATACGCTTGCGGTAACGTGTGCGTTTACGCAACAACACCCGCCGATGAAGCGAATACACCCGACGGAAAAAGCTTGCTCGGAAAAGCCGAGGCTAAATGTCATACATCAATAGAAGATCTGCCACTGTCCGATGGCGTCATTACGTACTTACCCTATCAGCTTTGTGCGTTTCTCGAATGTGACGGCTATGAACCGAAAATGATAGGCGAAAGATTTTATATAGAAAATTATCGTGATTTCGCACAGAATCCGTATTCGTTTGATATTTGCGGTGAAAGCTATGACGTAAGAAGCTTCGGTGCGTTCGGTGACGGCTTTCATGACGATACCGAAGCAATACAAAATGCGGTCGATCGTGCTGCCGAAAACGGCGGGGGACGTGTGATCCTTTCGGGCGACGACAGTTTTTACGGAAAAAGATATGTTGCGACGAATATCCTTCTTCGGTCGAATATCGAATTCGTGATCGAGAAAAATGCCGTGCTTATTCAAGATCAGATCGAAGAGCAATATCCGTATGTCCCCGCACTCGGTCATGACGGCATTATAGAAAATATAAATTGGACGCATAATCACTTGATATCAAACCTTCCGTTGCTCCAATGTGCAAATCAAAAGAATGTCAAGATCTGCGGTGGCGGAAAAATACGTATGACCGATACAGGCTCTGTCGAAGGAGTTGCGATGCCGGGCTACGCAACGGGCTGTGCGGACAGGATCCATTTGATACCTATAGGCTTTTTCGATGTCGAAAACGTTAATATTTGCGATATCGAGATCGTTCGTAATAATTGCTATCATATCGCAACGAAAAAATGTAAAAACGTTTCTTTCGAAAACGTTAAAATACACGAAGTAAAGTGCGTGAGCGGCGACGGCTTCAATATAGGAAACGGAACGCATAACGTATTTATCAACAGATGCGTTTTTCAATCAAACGATGATGCCGTGGTGCTTTCGGCGTGTAAACACGACCCGCGAGAGATACTCTGGAATTGCAATACCTGTGACGAATACAATGCGGCACATGACGTGAAGGTGTTGAACAGCTATCTAAACTCGGGTGGCGGAAAGGCAATATGCTTTATTACGTGGGGAACATCGGAAAAATGTCAGGAAAAGACGGAGATCAAAAATATCGAAGCATACGGAAATTACCTTTCCTGCGTTAATCCCGTCGGAGCATGGTTCGATAATCCGTATAACGGAAAATTTCCGTTTGATAATACCGAAACCGACGATTATTCGCCCGTGAAGCACGTGCGTATTTTCAATAATAAATACGTCGGAAATTGTACGATAGGACCGATAAAAGCAACCGATTTTCTTTCCGATTGCTCGATACATTCAACGAATGATTTCAGAAACGGAGATTTTTCGCTCGGCGGCTTCGCCAATTGGAATGTGTGCAAAAACAGCGATGAACAAAGTGCGTATACTGCGTTTTACGCAAGTAAGGAAAAGGGATACATAACCGCATTCGATAAAGGACAGGTGAGTGTGTCGCAGGGACTTTATCTCGAAAAAGGAAAATATACCTTTTCCTGCGAGCTGTTTACGGGCAAAAACGGTGCGTGCCTGTTTGCGAAAAATATTATCGACGGAAAGCCGGTGTTCGAAAAGCATCTTGTTTGTGCGTATCCGCAAACCGTCTGTGCCGATTTTGAAATACTCGAAAACGCCGAGGACGTTTATGTCGGAATAATGAGCGTGGACGGCAGCTGTGACGACTTCGCAATGTTCGATGAGTGCAAGTTGATTTCGCATACAAGCGAGTCGGAACGGATCGACAACGGAAAAAGCTCATTTGTGAAGAAGCTCGCTGAAAAATTCGACGTGAATGACAGCTTCAGAGTAGATTTCGAAAACGGAAAATATTACCTCGGAACGGATTCGCCCTCTCGTAATCGTTTGATATCGATTGAAGAATATGAAAATTTTACCGTTGAAGCGTCATTTAGATTTAATAAATGCTACGATTATCCGAAACGAGGCATAGGCTATGAGCTTATCGGCAGCAACGGCTGTCGGATCGAGTTGAAATTTCTTCATTCACGTCAAATGCTGTTGCTCGTGCGGAAAAACGGCGAAAACGAGGAGATCATATATAAAAAGGAACCGTTCTTTTTTACCTCGCTCGATTTTCATTCGTTTAAACTCGTGTGTGAAAACGGACGTATGACCGTTTGGATCGACGGCTCGTTGCTTGATGTCGTCAATGTCAAAGCCGAAAAAAGTCGTGTGTGTATGCTGTTTGATTGCGGTGACTATTCGGTTTTCGAACCGAATATATATTGATAAACAGTCAAATTAACTGTTTTTTGCAAATATAATCGCAATATTTAATGCAACTTGACTGTGATAAATGTATTGACT
This sequence comes from uncultured Lachnospiraceae bacterium, assembly GCA_964498965.1. Taxonomy (GTDB): domain Bacteria; phylum Bacillota; class Clostridia; order Oscillospirales; family CAG-272; genus CAZCJU01. The sequence goes on along the minus strand of CAZCJU010000033.1, from coordinate 15,022 downwards.
TTAGCGTGATAAAGTGATATAATGATAAAACAGCAAAATACGATCGGAGTAAAAATGAAAATAGACGAAAGTATGTTGAAAAACGACGAACGTGCGGCGTTTGCACTGCGTTCGTTGTACCGCAGGTACGGTTATACTCGATATAAAATGAATAAATTCGAAGAGTACGACCTATATGCGAGAAATAAAGACTTTTTGCAGTCGGACGGCATGATAACATTTACGGATACCAACGGCAGATTGCTGGCACTTAAACCCGATGTGACCTTGTCGATAATAAATAATACGCATTTGAATGACGGCGATGTGCTTAAGCTGTATTATGACGAAAACGTGTACAGAATATCGAAAAGCTCAAAAACGTATAAGGAGATAAAACAGACGGGACTCGAATGTATGGGAAATGTCGGCATCTACGAGGTGTGCGAGGTGCTGATGCTTGCTCAAAAAAGTCTTGAAATGATAAGTCCCGATTATGTCCTCGAACTTTCTCATGTGGGAATTGCGGAAAAAATGATCGGCAGAGTGACGGACTCGGAAGAGCTGAAAAGAAAAATTTTATCGTGTATCAGCTCAAAAAATACCGGTGAGCTTAAAAAACTTTGCAAAATGTGCGAAAAAGATGACGGAGCGTTCGAAATTTTGCGGACATTTACCGAAAGCTACGGCAATAACGAGGAAGCCCTGGCGGCGTTGAAAAAAATATGCCGTGACGACGAGGAGAAAAAAGAATACGAGGAGCTTTCCGAACTTTGCTCGTGCTTTGACGATAAGAAAGTCTGTGTCGATTTTTCGGTAGCGAACGATATGAGCTATTACAGCGGAGTGGTTTTTAAGGGCTATATAAAGGGACTTCCGAACGGCGTTTTGGCGGGCGGACAGTACGATAAGCTGATGAAAAAAATGGGCAGAAGCACGGGAGCCGCAGGCTTCGCCGTGTACCTTGATGCACTTGAAAGAATGGGCCTGAGAGAAAAAGCTTACGATGTCGATACCGTTTTGTTACGTTCGGACGATGTGAAAGCCACGCTGAAAACGGCAAACGAGCTGTCGGAGGACGGACGCACCGTGCTTGTGTGCGACAAGCTGCCCGAAAAACTTAAATACAGAATGGCGATCAAAATGACAAAGGACGGGGTACAAATCTGATGGAAATGCTCGATATTGCTTTGCCGAAAGGCAGACTCGGAGAAAAAGTGTACTCCATGTTCGAACGTGCGGGCTTTGAATGCCCGTCGATAAAGGAAGTCAGTCGGCGACTTATATTCGAAAACAAAAAGCTCGGTATACGGTATTTTTGGGTAAAGCCCTCGGACGTGGCTATATACGTAGAGCGAGGAGCTGCCGATATAGGCGTGGCAGGCGAGGATATTTTGCTTGAATATGAGCCGGAGGTGTACGAACTGCTCGATCTTGAGGTGGGAAAGTGTAAAATGTCTGTTGCGGCAAAAAAAGGATTTTGCGATAATACCGATACCACCTTGCGCGTCGCCACTAAATTTACGAATATCACCGCAAGATATTTTGCTGGAAAATGCCGAGATATAGATATGATACACCTGAACGGATCGATAGAACTTGCACCGATATTGAATCTGTCGGACGTTATAGTCGATATTGTCGAAACCGGAAAAACTCTTGCGGAAAACGATCTTGAGATCGTCGAAAATGTGTGTGATATAAGTGCAAGACTTATTTCGAATAAAGCAAGCTATAAATTCAAAAACGAAATTATAGAAAAGCTCCGTGTGGGACTGGGCAATATAGTGAAAGAGGAAAAGTAAATGATAAAAATACTGAAGCTCGGAGAGGTGAGCGAAAACGAGATCTTCGCTCGGGAAAACAACGGGATCGATGTGTCGGAGCGTGTGAGAGAGATCATCGAAAACGTAAAGACGTACGGAGATGACGCACTCGGAGAATACTGCGAGAAATTCGACGGAGTAAAACTCGATCGATTTGAAGTGACGGCACGAGAGATAGACGAGGCGTTTTTAAGCGTAGATCCTAAGTTTATCGAAATTTTGAAAAAAAGTGCCGAGAATATAAGACAATTTCATAAACGTCAAATACAAAACGGCTATATGATAAACGAAAACAGTGGCGTCATACTCGGTCAAAAGGTGATACCGATAGAAAAAGTCGGCTTGTATGTCCCGGGAGGCACGGCGGCATATCCGTCAACGGTCTTAATGAACAGTATACCCGCAAAGTTGGCGGGGTGCGGCGAAATATGCATAACCACACCACCCGATAGGAACGGTAAGGTGGCACCGTGTATCCTTGCCGCAGCGAAAATCGCGGGTGTTGACAGGATCTTTAAGGTCGGCGGAGCACAGGCGGTTGCAGCACTTGCATACGGAACCGAGAGTATACCTAAGGTAGATAAGATAGTCGGACCCGGAAACGCATACGTTGCGGAAGCGAAAAAACAGGTATTCGGTAAGGTGTCGATAGATATGATAGCAGGTCCGAGCGAAATACTCGTCGTTGCGGATAAAAACAGCGATCCGTGCGTTGTTGCCGCCGATCTGCTGTCACAGGCGGAGCATGATAAAATGGCGAGTGCCGTTCTCGTAACCGATAGCGAGGTGCTTGCAAATGAAGTCGCAAGGCAGATCGAGATCCGACTCGAAGTCTTGCCGAGAAAGGAAATAGCGTCAGCGTCGATCGAGAATAACGGAAAAATCATAATTACCGACGATTTGGAAAAGGCTATCGAGGTGGCGGATAAGATCGCTCCCGAACATCTTGAATTGTGTGTGAACGAACCTTTTGAAATGCTGGATAAAATACATAACGCAGGCTCTGTGTTCTTGGGCAGATATTGCCCGGAAGCACTCGGCGACTATTTCGCAGGTGCAAATCATACGCTTCCTACATCGGGTACGGCAAGGTTTTCAAGCCCGCTTTCCGTTGATGATTTCGTGAAAAAGACACAGTATATTTATTACAGTGAAAAAGCCCTTGAGAGCGTTGCGGAGGACGTTGCGTATTTTGCCGAAACGGAAGGACTTGAAGCACATGCAAAAAGTGCTGTTGTAAGATTTGAAAACGGGAACAAAAACAAATGAGCAGATTCTTTAATAAAAAATTTTCATCGCTTAAAGCTTATACCCCCGGCGAACAACCTAAAGATATGAGCTATTTGAAGCTGAATACGAACGAATCGCCTTACCCGCCGTCACCGTCGGTATGTAAGACAGTCAATTCGGAGGAGGTAGGCTTGCTTAAGCTGTATCCGAACCCCGACTGCTCGGAGCTTAAAGCGGCTATTGCGGAACTGTACAACGTGTGCGAGGATAACATTTTTGTTTCAAACGGCTCGGACGATATATTGAATTTTGCTTTTGCCGCATTTTCATGCACCGGCAAAAAAGCATACTTTGCGGATATAACATACGGATTTTACAGCGTTTTCGCACAGTATAACGGTGTCGAATACGAAAAACTCCCGCTGGATGACGAGTTTTCGATAAACGTCGAGGACTATATGAACAGGGACGGATTGATAGTTATCGCAAATCCGAATGCCCCGACCGGAAAATTTATATCGCCGTCGGAAATAGAAAAAATTGCGGTTTCGAATAAAAACGGAGTTACCGTCGTCGATGAGGCGTATGTCGATTTCGGCGGAGAAAGCTGTGTCAAACTCGTAAATAAGTACGATAACCTGCTTGTCGTTCAAACTTTTTCGAAATCAAGATCTATGGCGGGGGCAAGGCTCGGCTTTGCCGTCGGAAACAGAGAATTGATCTCTGATCTGGAAACCTTGAAATTTTCTACCAATCCGTACAGCATTAACAGATTAACACTTAAGGTGGGAACGGCAACCGTTAAGGAGAACGATTATTATATCGAAAACTGCAAAAAAATAATCGAGGCGAGAGAATACACGTATAATGAACTTGTAAAGCTCGGTTTTGATGTGATTCCGTCTTATGCGAATTTCCTTTTCGCCAAAAACAAGCTGATAAGCGGCGAAAAGCTATATTTGTCGCTGAAACAAAACGGTATTCTCGTTCGACACTTTGACGACGAACGCATTAAAGACTATATAAGGATCACAATAGGTACAATGGAAGATATGTGCAAATTTACGACTGCGGTCAAAAAAATTACGGAGAACGAAAAATGAGATGTGCCGAAATTTCAAGAAAAACAGCCGAAACGGATATAACATTGAAGCTTGATATCGACGGTAAGGGAAAGGCAAACGTAAACAGCGGTATCGGCTTTCTTGACCATATGCTTATACTGTTCGCACGCCACAGCGGTATGAACCTCGATGTCAAATGCAAGGGCGACACATATGTGGATCACCACCATTCCGCAGAAGATATCGGAATTTGCCTCGGAACGGCACTTTCCGAAGCGGTAGGCGAAAAGCGGGGAATAAAAAGATACGGAAGCACCGTGCTTCCCATGGATGAAAGCTTGATACTTTCGGCAGTCGATTTTTCCGGCAGAAGTCACCTCTCCTTCGACGTTGACTACCCGTCGCAAAAAACGGGAGATTTCGATACTGAGCTTGTAGAAGAATTTTTCCGTGCCTTTGTAAGAAATGCCGAAATTACCTTGCATATTAAAAAGCTTGACGGAGCGAATACACATCATATCATAGAGGGCGTGTTTAAATCCGTCGCACACTCCGTAAGACAGGCTCTCGAAAAGGACGAACGCTTTGAAAACAGCGTACCGTCAACAAAAGGAGTGCTTTGATGATAGCGGTTGTCGATTACGGCGTAGGAAATCTGTTTTCGTTATGCTCGTCTTTGAAATCGGTGGGTGCCGAGATCCAAGTGAGTGCAAACAAAAAAACGATAGAAAACGCAGATAAAATAATTTTGCCGGGCGTGGGTGCGTTCGGCGATGCCGCAAATAAGCTCAACGAAAGCGGACTTGTGAATATCATAAAACAACAGGCAGCTCGCGGCAAACCCCTGCTCGGAATCTGCCTCGGAATGCAACTGCTTTTCGATAAAAGCTTTGAGTTCGGTGAATATAAAGGACTCGGGATCATAGAGGGAGAGATAATCGCATTGAGGGATAAAATACCCCCTGATCTGAATATTCCGCATATCGGCTGGAATAGCCTGAAAATAAAAAAAGCATCTCCGATACTCAAATATGCGAACGACGGTGAATGTGTGTATTTTGTCCATTCGTATTACCTCGACGGAAATAACGGATACGTTACGTCGCTTGCCGATTACGGTGTCGATGTCTGTGCAAGCGTTCAAAAACAAAATGTTTTCGGGTGCCAGTTTCATCCCGAAAAAAGCGGTAAGGTCGGCTTGAACATATTGCGGGCCTTTTGCGAGCTGTAAAGGAGTATATATGATAATATTTCCGGCAATCGACTTGATCGACGGCTGTGCGGTAAGGCTCTTTCAAGGCGATTATGAGCAAAAAACAGTCTACGGAAACGATCCCGCAAAAATTGCATGTGAGCTTGAAAAGCTCGGTGCGACACATTTGCATCTCGTGGACCTTGACGGCGCGAAAAACGGAAGCACCGCAAATATCAAAACCATTGAAAAGATCAGAAACAGCTGCTCTATGTTCATCGAGATCGGCGGCGGAATACGCAATATGAAAACTGTAGAGGAATACCTGAATATCGGAATCGATCGCTTTATATTGGGAACGGCGGCACTGTTTGACGAAAGCTTTTTGCGAGCGTGTGTCGATAAATACAGAGAAAAAACAGCGGTCGGAGTCGATATGTCAGACGGAAAAACAGTTGTAAATGGATGGCTGGAAAAGACCGATACGGACGGCGAAATGTTTTGCCGACACCTGCGTGATATCGGAGTCGAGTACATTATATGTACCGATATTTCACGTGACGGTGCAATGTACGGAACAAACAGAGAGCTGTATAAACGCCTTGTCGCTCTCGACGGTGTTAAGATCACCGCATCGGGCGGCGTGTCGAGCCTCGAGGACGTGACGGTACTGCGTGAAATGAATTTGTACGGCTGTATAATCGGAAAAGCGTATTATACCGGAAGCATCGACCTGAAAACGGCGTTGGAGGCGGCAAAATGATAACAAAACGAATAATTCCGTGCCTCGACGTGAGAGCGGGCAGAGTCGTAAAAGGCGTTAATTTCAGTAATATAAACGATGTTTCTTCGCCGATAGAGCTTGCTCGCTATTATTCCGAGAACGGTGCGGACGAGCTTGTGTTTTACGATATTACCGCATCGTATGAGAAAAGAGCCTTGTTTACCGATATACTTAAGCTTGTCGCCGAAAACATATTTATACCGCTTACGGTCGGCGGAGGAATAAACGATATCGAGGATTTCGACCGAGTACTGAAATGCGGTGCGGATAAGGTGAGTGTCAATTCCGGTGCCGTTAAAGACCCGTCGCTTGTAAAACGGGCGGCGGAAAGGTACGGCAGTCAATGCGTAGTGCTTTCCGTCGATGTGAAACGCATTAACGGAAAATTTTGCGTTTTCGCAAAAGGCGGCCGTGAAAATACCGGTCTTAATGCAGTCGATTGGATAAAAAGGTGCGTTGAAAACGGTGCCGGCGAGGTAGTGGTCAATTCAATAGATACGGATGGAGTTAAAAAAGGCTTTGACATCGAGTTGCTTGATACGATCTGTAGCTCCGTAAACGTTCCCGTTGTTGCATCGGGCGGGGCCGGAAACATCGAAGATTTTTACCGACTTTTTCAAAAAGTACCAAAAATATCCGCTGCCCTTGCGGCATCGGTGTTCCATTACGGAGAAATAAAAATTCCCGAATTGAAGAAAGAACTTGACAGTTTGGGCGTTAATGTCAGAATGAAATAGGAGATGTATTTATGATAAATGCCGATGAATTGAAATTTAATGCGGACGGACTGATACCGGCAATAGTGGTCGATGCGTTTTCGGGCAAGGTGCTTACACTTGCATATATGAACAGGGAAAGCCTCGAAATTTCCATGAAAAAGGGACTTACCTGCTTTTACAGCAGAAGCAGAAATAAGCTTTGGCTTAAAGGCGAAACGAGCGGAAATTATCAGCATATCGTTTCCGTTACCGCCGATTGTGACAACGATGCCCTCGTGATACGAGTGGAAAAGGACGGTCCCGCCTGTCATACGGGTACGGAATCCTGCTTTACTCACGAGCTGTGGAAAAGTGAAGAATACAGCGGATTTTCCGCCGATGCCTTGTATGAGTTGCTTGAAGAAAGAAAAAACAAATTGCCGTCAGGCTCGTATACAACGTATCTCTTCGAAAAGGGAATAGATAAAATATTGAAAAAAGTCGGAGAGGAAGCGACAGAGGTCATTATAGCGGGCAAGGATAATGATAAAAAGGAAACTATTTACGAAATTGCGGACCTTGCATATCACGTAATGGTGCTTATGGCCGAAATGGAAATTTCAATGCGGGATATAAGAGCCGAGCTTGCTTCCCGTCATGTTATAGACCATAAAGTCAAACAGGAAAAAATGGCGAGCGATAACGACAAAAAAAGTAAATAAGCCGAATGAATCGAAAGTGCGGCATAACCACACAGAGTTATGCCGCACCGATTTTGTTTTTTTGTATTATTCCGCAACGAAAATGTACGGATATACGTCCTGCCCGCCTTTTATCGGATAAAATTCGATATCGGGATATTTTTCGGAGATGAATTTTTCAAGCTCGTCTATTTCTTCGTCACTTGCCGATCTTCCGTAAAATGCCGTTATGACATATATATCGCCGGTGGATATGCCCATACTTTCCAGCAGACCCTTGCAGGCGGAAAACGTATCCTTGCATGAAACAATCATCGATTTTCCGATAAAGCCGATGTAATCGCCGTTTTCTATGACAATTCCGTTAAGCTCGCAGTTGCGTACGGCGGTGGATATGCAACCGGTCTTGACAAGCGACATCGCTTCCGTCAGCTGCTCGGCTATAAGCTCGGGATCGTCGCATTGAAAATTGAGCGACGAGATCGCCGAATAACCCATACCGAGATCCTTGCTTTCTATGACGAATACTTTCGAAGCCTCGTAAAGCTGTGCCGCTTGCTTTGCGGCCATGATTATGTTGCCGTTGTTGGGAAATACATATATGTTGTCGGCGTTTACGGTGTCAAATGCCGAAAGAAAATCCTGCGATGACGGGTTTTGCGTTTGACCGCCCGGAATAATGATGTCTACACCTAAGCTTTTGAAAGTCGAGGCTATTCCGTCACCCGAAGCAACGGCAACCGTACCGTATTTTTTTCTTATGTTGACCGAAGCGGTCGCCGTGTTGAGCTTCTTTTCTTCGTCTTTGTCAATGAGCTTGCTGTTGTGCTGAACGCTCATGTTCTCTATTTTTACCGTCAAAAACTCGCCGTAATGCTTGCAAAATTCAAGTACTTTTTCGGGTGTTTTCGTGTGTACGTGGATCTTTACCCTCGTGTTCGTTTTGAAAGCGGCAATGGAATCGCCGATAGTTTTCAAAAAGTCGGTTATCGTATCAACGTTAAATGTGACCGGATCTGTCTTTGAGTTTTGAAGCTGTAATAAAAGCTCTGTGCAGTAACCGTATGTCATTTCATCATTTGCGCCGAATGCGGACAGATCTATTGTCGCAGAGGCAGATGCGGGTGCGGAACTTTCGTCCTCGATAAGCTCGATATCTTCGCCGACAAGTATCTTGTAACAACCCTGCATTATATAGAATAACCCGGCACCGCCGCTGTCCACTACCCCGGCCTCTTTAAGCACAGTGAGTATTTCGGGCGTACGCTGTAGAGAATTGTACATTTCCTCGATAAGGTCTGCGAAAAGCGTACGCATGGAGCTGCCCTCGCCGAGTCGGGAATTTGCATACTCGACCGCTTCCCGTGCGACCGTAAGTACGGTACCCTCGGTGGGAGTTATAACCGAAGCGTATGCCTGCTTAACGCCCTCGCTCAATGCACGACCGACTGTCGCTGCATCGGCTTTTTCGCAATTTTCAAAGCCGTTTTTCATGCCGGCAAAAAACTGAGAAAGAATAACACCGGAATTGCCTCTTGCTCCGAGAAGCATACCCTCGCTGAGTTTTTCCATGACATCGGCAAGGTTGCTCGTTTCAATACCCTCGAGTGCGGCAACTCCGCCCTCGATAGTTAAACGCATATTGTCACCCGTGTCGCCGTCGGGTACGGGAAATACGTTAAGATCGTTTACCTCCCGTGCATTGGAACGAAGCTGTGCCGCACCGCCCCTGACCATTTTAGCCAAAAGCTCACCGTCAAGCGTATCGTCGTTATTGATATCCAAATTATCCTTATTTTCCATTGTACCGATCCTGTTCACTGCGATTTTTTAAGTGTATTGCCGTAAGTCAAATACTGTATTCGGTCGAATAGATCAATCGATTCTTTCGTTGCCCCAGAAGAATAACGCAACCGTTCCCGGCCCCGTGTGTGCTCCGATAGTCGTTCCGATGTTGTTGATAACTACCTTGCCGTTGAGTTTCGGGAATGTTGCCTCGACAAGCTCCGCTACCGCATGTGCGTCCTCGTAGCAGTCGGAATGACACATATAACATTTTCCGCCGTAGTCAAGACCGTTCGTCGCATTTTCTTTCATTTTGTCGACAATACGTGCGATAACACGCTTTTTGGGACGTATCTTTTCGCGAGGCGTAAGATGACCGCCGTTGTCCATGTTGAGCAAAGGGCAAATTCCGAGCAGACCGCCGATAGCGCCTGCGGTTCTCGAAACACGACCGCCTTTTATGTAAAACGTCAGATCGGTGGAGAAGAACCAGTGGTGCATACGAAGCTTGTTATGCTCACACCAATCCGCAACTTCATCCATGCTCATGCCGCTGTCACGAAGATCGGCGAGCTTATCCATGATAAGACCATAGCCCGAACTTGCACCGAGAGAATCGATAACTGTTATTTTTCTTTCGGGAAATTCCGTTCCGAGCATACCGGCGGCGGTGCGTGCCGACATATGCGAGCCGGATATACCGGAGGAAAGCGTTATGTGAAGAATATCTTTTCCGTCCTTAAGCAGATCCTTGAAATATTCGTAATATTCTCCGATGCTGACCTGCGAGGTCTTTGTTTCGGCACCGTTTACCATGGCTGTGTAAAAATCGTGAAACGGCAACGTCTGACCGAGATCGTCGGGCATTTCCTTACCGTCGAGTGTGTAATGAAAGCATACGAATTTGATATTGCGTGCTTCGAAATGCTCCTTCGACAGGTCTGCCGTGGAGCAACAGCTGAGTATATAATCGCTCATTAGAGTTCCTTTCTTAACATGCTTTTTCGACACGTTATTACAGCACAGTGTATATACATTATAATTCTATCACATCTTTCGTAAATTATCAAGCATTTTTTGAAATATTTATCGTGAATTTTTATCACGTTATGTCGTATATGTCGTTTATCTCACAACGTGTGCGAAACAGAATGAGAAAATGCGAATTCCATTGAAATTGTATTGCAAAAAGTACCCGAATATGATATTTATAACACGGGTAAACGATATTTTCACCCGGAATACCACGTCGGACAAATTCAAATCATTGCCGAGCTGTCTCGGATAATAAACCGAATAGTGCCGTTCGGTATTTGCGATGTTATCAAAATTTATAATTTATTCAATAAAATCATATAAATTACCTTGATTTTTGCTTTATAAATATAGTATAATGTGTATTGTATACCGTGAGTTGTGAGGTGAGTATGTCGGAACATTCGGTGCTTACATTCCCACTGGGAATAAACAGAACAAATTGTTATTTTTTGATAAACGGCGGCTCCTGTATTATTATCGATCCCGCAGACGACTGCGAATTTTTGCTGAAAAAACTTAACGAGAAAAATCTTAAGCTTGAAAAAATACTTTTGACACACGCCCACTTCGATCATATCCTCGCTCTCGAGTCTTTGAAAGAGGCAACGAACGTCGAGGTTTGTATTCATAAGGACGATGCCGAAGGACTGCTTGATCCCGAACGCTCATGCCTTACTTGGGTGGGACGGCACGTCGGAATGGATTCCGCCGATGTTCTTTTGTCCGATAACGACACGATAAGATTCGGCGATAAAAAAATAACCGCAATCCATACGCCGGGTCATACTTTGGGATCGTGTGCGTATGTTTACGGCTCGGACGTTTTTTGCGGCGATACCGTTTTCGCCGACGGCTACGGAAGGACGGATCTTTACGGCGGAAGCGAAGAAAAAATTGCCGAGTCATTGAAGAAGCTCCGTGACGGATATATCGGTTACAGATTCCACCCCGGTCACGGCAATTCGTTCTTAATGAAACCGTAAAACTTTTATCATGTCTTGTACGATAATTACTGCGATGAATATTTTTATATGGAGAAATAAAATATGGATTTCGATCATTTATCACAGCTTCTTTTTCCCGACGTTAAACTGAGTGTCGAGGAGATAGAAGCGAAATATCCGCAACGTAAGCTTCCGGAGGGAGCAAAGGTAACGAGATTTGCACCGTCCCCGACGGGATATGTGCATTTTGGAGGACTTTTTCCGTCAACCGTAAGCGAAAGACTTGCACATCAGTCCGGCGGTGTTTTCTATCTGCGTATAGAGGACACGGATGATAAACGCGAGGTCGAAGGTGCCGCTCAGGCACTGATAACAACGCTCGAAAGGTACGGAATAAGCTTCGATGAGGGAGCTGTGCTTGACGAAAACGGAAATATATGCGACAAAGGAGAATACGGACCGTATAAGCAAAGCCAAAGACGTGATATATACCGTGCCTACGCAAAAAAACTCGTAAGCGAGGGAAAAGCGTACCCTTGCTTTGCGGACGATGAAGAACTTGCCGCTCTCCGTTTCGCCGATAAAAAAACCGAGGTCAAAAGTAAGGAGTGGACACCGGAACTTGAGGCGGAGCAAAAAGCACAGCAGCTTAAAATGCGTGAATTTACGATAGGTGAGGTCTGTGAGCATTTAAACAAGGGACATAAGTTTGTACTTCGTATGCTTGCATCGGGCGACGGCGAAAGAAAAATAAAGATAACAGATCTGGTCAAGGGTACGCTTGAATTACCCGAAAACGATAAGGACGAGGTATTGCTGAAAAGTGACGGTATGCCGACATACCACTTCGCCCATGCGATAGACGATCATTTGATGGGTACCACACACGTCGTAAGAGGCGAGGAGTGGTTGCCGAGCCTGCCACGTCATATCATGCTGTTTAATTACCTTGGCTTCAAGCTGCCGAAATATCTGCATATCGCCCAAATAATGAGAACAGACGAAAACGGCAACAAGAAAAAGCTGTCAAAACGCGACATGGGTGCGAATATGGACGATTATACGAAAATGGGATACAGTCCGGAATGCGTCAGAGAATACGTAATGACCTTGCTTAATTCAAACTATGAGGAATGGCACGCACATACACCCGAAGCCTCACCTTACGATTTTCCGTTTTCGATAAAGAAAATGAGTACATCGGGTTGCCTGTTTGATTTCGGTAAGCTGAACGACGTTTCCAAAAATGTTATCAGCCGCATGAGTGCCGAGGAGGTCTATAAGCAGTCGAGCGAATGGGCAAGGGAATTCGACGGAGATTTCCACGATATTTACACCGCCGATCCCGCATATACGCTTAAGATACTCTCGATAGGCAGAGGCGGAAAAAAACCGAGAAAGGATATCACCGCTTGGACGGATATTAAACCGTATACATCGTTTTTCTTCGACGAGCTTTTCCGAATTGAAGACGAGCTGCCCGAAAAATATGACAGAGAATGTGTAAGAAAAGCACTTTACGGATATCTGGAAACAAGGAATACGTCGGATAATTCCGACGAGTGGTTTGAAAGACTTAAATATGTGGCCCGGATGATCGGCTATGCACCGGAGGTCAAACTGTATAAGCAGAATCCCGAAGCATACGGCGGTCACGTCGGCGACGTGAGTATGTTCATACGCCTTGCCGTAACCGGACGGATAAATTCCCCCGATTTGTACGAGGTAATAAGAATTATAGGAGATAGCAGAGCGGAAGCGAGGATCAAAGCTTTCGCCGAAAGCCTCTGATATGGAAAAAACATCGAATTTTATACATGAATTTATAGACGAGGATATAGAAAAAAATCCCTCGCTCAAGGTGCATACCCGTTTTCCTCCCGAACCTAACGGATACCTGCACATCGGACATTGTAAGGCACTTGTAATAGACTTCGGAACGGCGCGAAAGTACGGCGGCATATGCAATCTCAGAAGGGACGATACCAACCCGGCAAAAGAAGATACCGAATTTGTAGACGCAATAAAAGAAGATATTCATTGGCTCGGATTTGATTGGGACGACAGATTTTTCTATGGAAGCGACTATTTCGAGCAAACCTATGAAATAGCGGAAAAGCTGATAAGATCCGGCGATGCATATGTTTGCGAGCTTTCGGCAGAGCAATTCAGAGAGTACAGAGGGGATACAGGTAAGCCGGCGGTTTCTCCGTACAGAAACAGACCCGCCGATGAGTCGCTCGACTTGTTCAGACGTATGCGTGCGGGCGAGTTTCCCGAGGGTAAGTATACGCTCAGAGCGAAAATAGATCTTGCATCGGGAAATTTCAATATGCGTGACCCCGTGCTTTACAGGATCAGATATATCGATCACCACAGACAAGGTACAAAATGGTGCATTTTCCCCATGTATGATTTCGCACACCCCATCCAGGATGCCATAGAAGGGATAACACATAGCCTTTGCTCGCTTGAATATGAAGATCATCGCCCACTGTATAATTGGGTGATAGAGCATTCGGGACTTAAGGCAAAGCCAAGACAGATCGAGTTTTCACGCCTTAATATTACGTATACGGTGATGAGTAAAAGATTTTTGAGATCACTTGTGGAGGGCGGTCTCGTTGACGGCTGGGACGACCCGAGAATGCCTACACTGTGCGGATTACGCAGAAGAGGATATACGGCGGAGTCGATACTCGATTTTATCGAGCGGATAGGCGTTGCGAAATCAAACAGTACGGTGGATATCGAATTACTCGAGCATTGCGTGAGAGAGGATCTGAATAAACACGCATTGCGTAAGATAGCCGTTTTGGATCCCGTAAAGGTCACGGTCACAAATTATCCCGAAGACAAGGTCGAATATTTTAACGTGTCGAATAACCCCTCCGATCCCGAAGCCGGTGTGCGTGCAGTTCCGTTTTCACGTGAGCTGTATGTGGAAAGGGAAGACGTGAGCATAGTGCCTCCGCCAAAATACTTCCGATTAAAAGAGGGCGGAGAAGTTCGCCTGATGGGTGCATATATACTCAAGTGCGAGAAAATATTGACCGACGAGAACGGAAACGTAACGGAAGTGCTTTGCACGGCGGATCTGGAAACAGGTTGCTCGACACCGAAGAACGGCAGAAAAGTAAAGGGTACGATACATTGGCTCAGTGCGGAGTATGCGATAAACGGTAAGGTCGCTTTATACGATAAGCTTTTCACAACACCGAACCCGAACGACTTGCCGGAAGGCAAAACATATGCAGATTATCTTAACGAGAATTCGGTCAAGCTCCTCGATAATTGCAAATTCGAGCCTTCTGTTTACGATGCAAAGCCCGGAGATAAATTCCAGTTCGTGAGAACAGGATATTTCTGCATGGATACTAAAAAGGAAAATACGTTTAACAGAGTCGTTACTCTGAAAGACAGCTATAAAATTTGAATTTAATGCCGAAAGAGGTATATTATGGCAAAAATCTACGACGAATTTAAAAATCCCTCTGCACATTACAGAGGAAAACCGTTCTGGTCGTGGAACGGAAAGCTCGAAGAGAATGAACTGCTCAGACAAGTCGATGTCATGAAGCAAATGGGCTTCGGCGGCTACTTTATGCACTCGAGAACCGGTCTTATCACGAAATATCTCGGCGATGAGTGGTTCGACCTCGTAAATAAGGTAGCGGACAAGGGTCAACAGCTGGGTATGGAAAACTGGCTGTACGATGAGGACAGATGGCCGTCGGGAACGGCGGGCGGCTTTGTCACCATGAACGAGGAATACTCGCTT
>CAZCJU010000032.1:0-18623 GCA_964498965.1 uncultured Lachnospiraceae bacterium | reverse complement strand
TAACAACCTTTTTAGCACCCGCATTGATGTGTGCCATGGATTTTTCTTTCGATGTGTAGAAGCCGGTGCACTCAAGAACAACATCAACACCGATCTGACCCCAAGGACAATCAGCGGCATCCTTGAATGCGTAGATCTTGATTTCTTTTCCGTCTACAACGATCGAATCCTCTGTGTAATCAACGGTGTGCTTGTTTTCACCGATGTGACCGAGGTATGAACCCTGTGCCGTATCATATTTGAGAAGATGAGCGAGCATTTTGGGATTTGTAAGATCGTTGATCGCAACTACCTCATAACCCTCAGCGTCGAACATCTGTCTGAACGCAAGTCTGCCTATGCGTCCGAAGCCGTTAATAGCAACTTTTACTGCCATTTTTTATTCCTCCGAATTTATATTTGTATTTGTCGTATAAACACCGTAATTATACACCAAATTTTGCCGAATATCAAGGATAAAAATGATAATTTAACAAATGCAGCAAAATTATTTTCATTAGTGTAATATTTTGAATTTGTTGAAGTTGATAAGCGAACCCGATGCGATTATATTTTTTTCGTTCTCGGTGAGCGTCGGAAGCTGTAAAACGACGTGTGCCGTTTTTTCACCCGAAACTATGTAGCCGTCAAGCTCTGTTTTTCCCGTTAACAATTGCTCTCTTACGTTCGGCACGAACAGAAAGTCGCCTATATCCGCTCGCAAAGGTTCACTGACGGTGAAGGGAAGCATTCCCCAGTTTATCAGATTACTGCGATACCGCTTCGTTGCGTATTCAAGCGATACGTTCGCCAAACCGCCGAGTACCTTTTGACAGGAAGCGGCTTGCTCGCGTGCTGAACCGTCGCCGGGCTTATTGGCGTAGATGAACGAAGAAACGGAACAGTTTTCTGCGTTGATGTCGAATTTCTCTTTAATCGTTGCATAGACCTGTGCGAGTGATTCGCTTTCGAATACGTTTTCGCCGTTGAGCCTTGCACGCTCAAGCTCTCGTATAGCTTTTGCACGGTCAACATATTCCGGCACTCTTCTCGATAACGCAAATGATGACAGTTTTTCGGGATTTGAACGGTACGACGAGGTTTCGCCGGACGGTATAAGCTCGTCCGTGGTGGTCACCGGGTCGTCTATGTACGCCGCAAGCGACATGAGTATGTTGTCGGTAAGAGGTGCCATGTCGGGCCAGTCGGCTATGTTGGGACCGTATTTCAACTCGTTACCGGGCTTGGGCGAACCTACTCCGTTGTAAACACGATGCTTATAAACGGTGTCATCGAAATGATAGGCGTAAGCGGCATATTCCGTATCGATCTCGTCTGCCGCCGTGAGATATCCGCCGTTTGCCGCAGTTGCGGCGATCGAGCGTGCATCCATTAGGGCAACCGCCGAATATTGACCGTCCGACGGCTTGCTGCCTTCTCTGTTCTTGAAATTACGCGTGGAATGTCTGACGGAAAGCCCGTTGTTCGGCGGAACGTCACCCGCACCGAAGCACGGACCGCAGAAAGCGGTCCTCATCGTGGCACCCGCCGCAAGAAGATCGGCACATACGCCGTTTCTCACCGTTTCTATGTAAACAGGCTGTGATGCGGGATAAACCGACAGTGCAAATTCCCCGCAACCGATGTTCTTACCTCTGAGAATGTCGGCACAAGCACAAAGATTTTCGAAAATACCGCCCGCACAACCGGCAATAACACCTTGTTGAACGTAAAGCCGTCCGTTTTTAATTTTGTCGGTGAGCGTGTATTTTCCATCTTTTCCGCCAAGCTCCCGCGACACCTTAAGCTCGGTTTCGTGCAGAATATCCTCGAGATTTTCATTGAGATCCCGTATCGAGTATACATTCGACGGGTGCGTCGGCAGTGCGATCATACATTCGAGCTTCGAAAGATCCACGATTATCGCTCCGTCATAATACGCACATTCGGCAGGCTTAAGCTCCTTGTACGCTTCCGGTCTGCCATGCGTGATAAAGTAATCCTTGATTTTTTCATCTGTTTTCCAAATCGAAGAAAGACATCTCGTTTCCGTTGTCATTACGTCTATGCCGCAACGAAAATCCGCAGATAATCCGCCTACACCGTCACCTACAAATTCAAGAACCTTGTTCAACGCAAATCCGTTGCCGAATACTGCACCGATCAGGGAAAGTGCCACATCGTGCGGTCCTACACCGTATTTCGGCTTGCCCTTGAGTACTACCGCTATGACCTCGGGCTTTTTGATATCGTAAGTCTGATCGAGTAGCTGCTTTACAAGCTCTCCGCCGCCCTCGCCTACAGCAAGTGTACCCAAAGCACCGTATCTGGTGTGCGAATCGGAGCCGATTATCATTTTGCCGCAGCCGGACATCATTTCACGCATATAAGAATGGATAACGGCTATGTGCGGAGGCACGAAGATACCGCCGTATTTTTCGGCGGCGGAAAGACCGAAAACGTGATCGTCCTCATTGATGGTACCACCGACGGCACACAGGGAATTGTGGCAGTTTGTCAAAACGTAAGGAATGGGAAAGGATTTTAATCCGCTTGCCCTCGCCGTTTGTATTATACCGACGTAAGTTATATCGTGCGAGGCCATGCAGTCGAATTTGATCTTAAGATTCTCTCCGTCACTGCCGTGATCGTGATTTTTCAGTATCCCGTCCGTGATGGTTCCCGCCTTGGCAGCGGTGATATCGGTGTTTATTCCGTATTTTTTTTTGATTATTGCTTCGGCATCTCTGTCCGCTTTTATAACGGTATTACCGTTGAGCAGGTATACGCCGCCGTTTATTAATTCTATCATTTGTTGTCCTCCTTTGTAAATTTGATCATTTCGTATCCGTATGCGGAAAGCTCAAAAGCGTTGCCTGAAATTCCCGAAATCAAAGATACCGCATTTTTACTTAATTCAACGGTCGTTGACTCGGTACTCGAATTGAATACGGAGCATATTACCTCGTTTTCGTACTCACGCTTTATCGCAAGAACATGATCCGAGGGTGCAAATACTTCACAACTGCCCTTGCAAAGCGGCTTATTGCTTTGTCTGAGCTTCAACAAACGTGAAAATACCTCGGAAAATTCAAAATCACCGTTTTTCCACGGAAACGGCATGCGATTGAACGGATCGCGGTAGCCCTCAAGCCCGACCTCATCTCCGTAAAAAATGCAAGGCATACCGGGGCAGGAGATCATAACGGCAAATGCAAACGATACAAGCGATTTGCCCCTTTCACGCTGTTCGGCACTCAGCCTTTTGTGTGCCAAAACACTGCCCGGACAGTCAAAGCATTTTTCACCGGCAAGCTCGGTTATGATCCTTACCGTGTCATGTGTTCCGAGAAAATTCAATAAATTTAAAAGAACGTGCTTGGGATAGTGTAGTAGCTGTATAGTGTATTCACGGACGAACGCTCTTGCGTCGCCTCCGTTTACGAAATCGATTATATAATTTCTTAACGGGTAATTCATAACGCTGTCAAGCTGCTTGCCCTGAAAGTAGTGCCGCCGTGAGGAATACGCTGTTTTATTGGAAGCGTCTTCCCAAACCTCGCCTATTATTATCGAATTCGGCGACTCTTGCTTTGCGGCACGATTTAATTTCAAAAGAAACTGTTCGTCAAGCTCATCTACAACGTCGAGCCGCCAACCGTCTATGCCCATTCGCAGATACTTTTTTATAATACCGTTATCCGAACAAAAGTAATCGATAACACCGTCGTTGGAAGTGTCGAGCGTCGGCAGTATCTTAACTCCCCACCAGCATTTGTAGTCATTCGGATAATCGTTAAAGGTGTACCAATTGTAATATTTTGACCTTTTGCTGTTATATGCACCCTTTGATGGGTAATTTCCGTATTTGTTGAAATATTTGCTGTCGTCACCCGTGTGATTGAATACACCGTCAAGGATTATCTTGATACCGAGTGAGTGTGCGTACTTGATCAAATGCTTCAGTGAGGGTGTCGAGCCGAATGCCGGATCGACCTTTTCGTAATCACCGGTATCGTATTTGTGATTCGATGATGCTTGAAAAATCGGACAAAGATATATCGTGTTTATGCCGAGCTTTTGCAGATAAGACAACTTGTCGATTACCCCGTCTAAATTTCCGCCGAAAAACGTGTTGTTTTTCAGCTCCTGACCGGGGTATTCCGCATATTCCGGTATGCCGTTATCCCAATCGTCATTGAGTATCGAGCCGTTTGTAAGACGTGCAGCTCCCTTTTTGTAAAAACGATCTACAAATATCTGATATACCGTGCAGTTCGAAAAATCGGGTGCCGGCTCACTGTCATCGTATATAAGCAGTTGATGCTTTTCGGGGGAAAATGCGTATATGCTCGGAGTTGCTTCGTCGCCGCTGTTACCGATAAAAAGCTTGCCGTAAGGTGTAGATATTTCAAACGTGAAATAGTATAAGCCGGGGACAAGCGATAAAGAACACTCGTATATATCACCGATCCCGTGCCTTGCCGTGTATTCGAGAGATATGTCCCGGCAAGCTCCGTCCGCATCGTAAAATAAATTGATACGCACTTTGTCGGCACACAGTAAGTACGGCAACTTAAGCGTGAGCTTGACCTCACCCGAAGAGGCGGTACGTGTATTTTCACCGTTTACGAAAATACGGCACGCCTCTGTGTCTGTTCGCATAAGCTCGCAGATCTGTTCCAAATCGTATATTAACATATCATTGTACGGGCTTTGTGTTCCAAATACCCTCGGCGTAATCCGTTACGGCTCGGTCTGCGGCAAAGCGTCCGGCTTTCGCAATGTTTGTTGCCGACATACGTAACCACCTCGTGCGATCTTCGTATGCCTCGTTCATTTTGTCGTGAACCGTGATATACGAGCCGAAATCGGCAAAACACATATAAGGATCGGATATGCCCTGACCGAAAAGCAGATATTCGGTAAATTCGGTAAAGCTCTGACCGTTAAAGCCTTTGTTGAGCAGCTCGATAACCTTTTTAAGCTTGTTCGAATCGTTGTAATAAACGCTTGATTTGTATCCGTCCTTCCATACCTGTTCGACCTCGTGTGCCTTCATGCCGAAAATGAAGATGTTGTCATCTCCTACCGCTTCGTGCATTTCCACATTAGCACCGTCAAGCGTTCCTATGGTAACGGCTCCGTTTATCATGAGCTTCATGTTGCCCGTTCCGCTCGCTTCCTTACCCGCAAGCGATATCTGTTCGCTTATGTCGGCAGAGGGAATGAGTATCTCGGCATTGGATACGGAATAATTCTCCATGAATATAACACGAAGCTTTTCTCTGATCTTGGGATTTTTGTCGATCTCCGCTCCGATGTGCGTGATAAGCTTGATCGTCTGCTTTGCCATGTAATAGCCGCTTGCCGCCTTAGCTCCGAATATGAATGTCTGCGGACGCATTTCAAGGTCCGGATTTTCAAGTAGCTCGGCATATATAGACAAAATGCGAAGTACATTGAGCAACTGACGCTTGTATTCGTGCATCCTCTTTATCTGAACATCAAAAAGAGAATCGGGGTCGGGAAGATATTGCGTCTTACCCTTTAGATATTTTATGAATCTCTCCTTGTTTTCTCGCTTTATCTTTTCAAGTGAGCTTAAAACCGAGGGATCGGTCGAAAATTTTGCGAAATCCTCAAGTACTTCCGGGTGCTTTCTGTAGTCTGATCCGATCGTTTCGTCAAGAAGCTTGCAAAGACCCGGATTGCTGTAGCAAAGCCAGCGTCTGTGTGCGATCCCGTTTGTAACGTTTGTGAATTTTTCCGGCTCCATCGTGTAGAAATCGTTGAAGATCGTTTCTTTGAGTATCTGCGAATGAAGCCGAGAAACTCCGTTCACACAGTGAGAACCGACAATGCTGAGATTTGCCATTTTTACACGGCCGTTTTCTATGAGCGACATCCGAGCGATCTTGTCCCATTGACCGGGATAAAACTCCCATAGCTTAACGCAAAAACGTCTGTTGATCTCGCAAATGATAGCATATATACGGGGCAGACGAAGTTTGAATATGTCCTCTCGCCATGTTTCCAATGCCTCGGGCATGACAGTGTGATTCGTGTATGAAAGAGTGCGGGTGACAATATCCCATGCCCTGTCCCAGCTGTATGCACATTCGTCGAGCAATATCCTCATAAGCTCGGGGACACATAATGCGGGGTGCGTATCGTTGATGTGAATGGCAACCTTGTCGGGAAGATTGTCAAGCGTTCCGTATTGCTCCAAATGATCGTTTAGAATGTTTTGCAATGAAGCGGAAACAAGAAAATACTGTTGCGTGAGCCTGAGCATTTTTCCTTCGTAATGATTGTCGGATGGATAAAGTACTTTCGATATGACCTGTGCGTTTGTTGTTTCTTCCATTGCCTTGACATACTGACCTTGAGAGAATGCCTTCATATCAAAGCTCGATACATCCTTCGCACGCCACAGACGAAGTACATTTACCGCACGGCTGTCACCGCCGGATATAAGCATATCTACGGGTACCGCTTCTACCTCATCACACCCTTCGTACTCAATGTACATCGCGTTGTTTTGCCAATTTTCTTTGTACGTTCCGCCGAAACGAACGATAAACCTTAAGTCGTTTCTCGGTACAAGCCATTGCTCGCCTGTGGGAAGCCATACGTCGGGCAACTCGACCTGCTCGCCGTCAATGATCTTCTGCTTGAAAAGTCCGTATTCATAGCACAGCGAATAACCGTATGCGGGATAGTCCAAGGAGGTCAAAGCGTCCATAAAGCAAGCCGCAAGTCTGCCCAATCCGCCGTTTCCGAGTCCCGGGTCGCTTTCGGTCTTTATAAAACGTTCGATCGAAAATCCGAAATCTTTGAGTACCTGACTGTAGTCGGAGTAAATACCCAAATTCAACAGATTATTTTTAAGTGACGGTCCGATAAGGAATTCCATGCACATATAATAAACCCGTTTTGAACCCGTGCGTTTGACTTCCTTGTCGAATTCGGCGTTTTTTTCCGCCATGAGGTCGCGAATGGTATAAAGCACCGCCTTATACATTTGATCGTCGGTGGCTTCCTCCGGGGAAGTTCCGAAATAACGTGAGAGCTTGTTGCGAATGTTTTGCTTGATCTGCTCCTGCGTTTCGTTAGAGTTGTTTTGCATACCTTGTTTAATTCTTTCTTACAGATTATTGTATAAGTCAATGTACGATTCGGCAGATTTGCTCCAGGAGAAATCAGTACGCATGACTTTTTTGACCAGCTTCGCCCATTTCTCCTCGTTAGAGTAGAGCGAAAGGGCAAGACGAAGCGTGTGCATCATGTCGTGTGCATTGTAGTTCGTAAACGTAAATCCGTTGCCATCAAAGCCGTCATCGACTTCGATATACGGCTTTATAGAATCGTACAGACCGCCCGTTTCCCGTACTACGGGAACTGTTCCGTAGCGTGAACATATCATTTGAGATAAGCCGCACGGCTCGGTCTTGGAGGGCATAAGGAAAATATCGCTTGCGGCATAGATCAATTTGCTGAGATCCTTGTCGAATGCTATTATCGTGCGTACCTTGTCGTGATAACGCAGAGCGAGAGAGGTGAAAAATTCCTCATATTCCCGATCTCCCGTGCCGAGCAGTACAAGTTGAATATCGTCGAACAGTATCTCGTCGATCACTGCCTTGACAAGGTCAAGTCCCTTTTGATCGGTAAGACGTGTTATCATGGATACCATGGGGCAGTCGCATTCGGGAAGCTCCAAACGTTGCTGAAGTGCGTGCTTGTTTTCGGACTTTCGTTTGATCGAACGCCATGTGTAGTTGCGTGCCAAGCACGTATCCTTTGACGGATCGTAATAGTCGAGATCTATTCCGTTGAGTATCCCGAACGTCTTTTCGGCATTTGATTGCGTAACGTATTCAAGCCCGTGGGCAAAGTACGGCATTTTTATCTCGTCGGCGTATCGCTTGCTTACAGTGCAAAGCCTGTCACAACATACAATGGCACCCTTCATCAAATTTATCGCACCGCCGTAATCGACAACGCTTGCCCATCGATCGTTCAGATCGAATATGTCGCCGAGTATGTCAAATGAATAAATACCCTGATACAGTATATTATGAATCGAAAATACGGTTTTAATCTTTTGATATTCATTTAGCGAGGAATATGTCGTTTTGAGATATATTACGCAAAGTGCCGATTGCCAGTCGTTTGCGTGAAGTATGTCTGGAAAATATCCGAGCTTGCTCATCATTTGCATGACCGCCGAACAGAAATACGCAAATCTCTCCCCGTCATCAAAGCTGCCGTAAAGAGTCGGACGCTTGAAATAATATTCGTTATCTATAAAGTAGTATATTACTCCGTCCTTACAGTAGCTGTAAATGCCCGCATACTGATGCCGCCACGCCAGTGTTACGCTGAATTCGCATATTTTTGTCATCTTGCTCCTGTATTCGTCCGATATCGTCGAGTAAAGAGGCATTACAACACGTATATCGTCCTCGGGTGACTCACGCTTTACCGCACAGGGCAGAGAACCGATAACGTCACCCAGACCGCCCGATGACGCAAAGGGCAGAGCCTCGGAAGCTACGTATAAAATTTTTTTCATGTATACCTACCTTAAACCATTGAACCTTTTTCTATGTAAAAGGGCTTTGTGT
This sequence comes from uncultured Lachnospiraceae bacterium, assembly GCA_964498965.1. Classification (GTDB taxonomy): domain Bacteria; phylum Bacillota; class Clostridia; order Oscillospirales; family CAG-272; genus CAZCJU01. Next base: position 10,011 of record CAZCJU010000032.1, on the reverse strand, counting down.
TGTGTCCCGAAAGCGTTCGTCCGTCACGGACAACGACGTTTTTGTCAAGTACCGTGCAGTTCAGCGAGGCGTTGCCGATTATGCAGTCCTGCATCAGAATACTGTTCTTGACAACAGCTCCCTTGGATACCTTTACACCGCGGAATATTATCGAATTTTCAACCACTCCGTCGATTATACAGCCGTCGGCTATGAGAGAGTTTTTCACACTCGAACCGATACTGTACTTCGTGGGAGGCGAGTTTCTGACCTTTGTGAGAACAGGACGCTCTTTGATGTTGAATAACGCACGGCGATTTTCGGGGAGAAGCAACTCCATACTGCACGAAAAATACTCGGCAAGCGACGAAACACAGGCAAAATATCCGCTGTATCTGTACGCACGTATGTTGTAATTACGTAAATTCCTTTGTATTATATCGCTGTTGAAGCTCGAATAGCCGTGGCTTATAGAATCCGCAATGACACCTATGAGAAAATCACGCTTCATGACCATGATGTTTAAGCTTATATCGTATGTGCCGACCTTGTCGTTCGGATATACGAAATAATCGCGTACCGCTCCGTTATCGCCGGAGGACACCATAACGTTTCGCTTGCAACTCGATGCGTCCAGACTGACTTTTTTAACGGCAATCGTTATATCGGCATCGTGCTTTGCATGGTAATCGATGATGTCACGCAGATCTATGTTGCATATTACGTCACAGTCGGACAGAACAACATAATCCTCCTTGCAACGCAAAAGAAATGTCTGTGCCCCCTTCAGTGCGTTAAGACGGGAGGAAAACTGCGAGGAATAAATGTCATTGCCCGAAATGTTGGGAGGAAGAAGCTTGATACCGCCCGCACGGCTCGCCAAATCCCAGTCTTTACCCGTTCCGATGTGATCCATGAGCGAACGGTAGTTGTATTGAGTGATAACTCCGATCTTCTGAATACCGGAATTTACCATGTTCGAAAGCGTGAAATCTATGAAACGATAACGACAACCGAACGGCACCGATGCCATCGAACGGAGCGATGTAAGCTCCGGTATGTTTTTGTCGTGAATGTTCGGAAATATAATACCTACTGTTGCCATGACTTAGCCTCCTATAATTTTACTTAAAGTGTTTTCGTTGACCATTTCACCGCCGCCTATCACGGTGTTCTCGGGAATGTCGAGCTGACTGCCGATAAGCGTTATGCCCTTGTCACAGCCGACACCCTCGCCTATGCGACAGCCGGGATTTACAACGGTATCCGAATCAACAATGGCGAACGATACGGTCGAATCCTTGCGTATTATCGTGTTCTGCATTATGACCGAATCCCTTACGACCGCTCCATGCTCCACTACAACACCGTTGAACAGTACGGAATTTTCGACACAGCCGTATATCTCACACCCCTCCGTAATGAGAGAGTTTGAAATCTCGGCATCCGAACCCGTAAAATGCGGAGCTTCGGCGGCATTCCTCGAATATATCCTCCAGTTCGGCTCACGTAGATTGAATACGGGTGTTTCGCCGAGCAGATCCATGTTCGCTTCCCAAAGACTTTGTATCGTCCCCACATCCTTCCAGTAGCCGCTGAAAGGATAAGCGTACATACGCTCTCCGGCGTTGAGCATGGAGGGAATTACGTTTTTTCCGAAGTCCTTGGAAGAATTTTCGTCTGCCTCGTCCTCCTTGAGATACTTGAACAGCTTTTCCTTTGTGAATATGTAAATTCCCATGGAAGCCTTAGTACTCTTCGGGTGCTTCGGCTTTTCCTCAAATTGATATATCTTACCGTCGTCCTCGGTGTTCATTATGCCGAAACGGCTCGCTTCCTCAATCGGAACGTCTATTACCGCTATGGTGCAGTCGGCATTCATTTTTTTGTGGTATGCGAGCATTGCTCCGTAATCCATTTTGTAAATGTGATCGCCCGAAAGTATGAGTACGTAATCGGGATCGTAACGATCTATAAAATCAAGGTTTTGATATATGGCGTTTGCCGTACCCTTGTACCAGTCCGCACCCTGCTGACGCTGATAGGGAGGAAGAATATTGACACCTCCGTATGTCTTGTCGAGATCCCACGGTTGCCCCGAGCCGATGTATTCGTTGAGAACGAGCGGCTGATATTGGGTGAGTACACCTACGGTGTCAATGCCGGAATTAACGCAGTTCGACAGCGTAAAGTCGATGATCCTGTACTTGCCGCCGAATGAAACAGCGGGCTTGGCTGTCTTTTCCGTCAACGTGTATAAACGGCTGCCTTGTCCGCCCGCAAGTAGCATAGCGACACAATCCTTCTTTTTTAACATATGATACCTCCGAATAAATTTATATTGTGCTTAAAATTACAGATCAATATCCTTCACAAGCCCGAATATGCAGGCGGAAAGAGCCGGTAGATTTACGGCAATGCTGTTATCTCTGCCGTCGGCGGGAACGGACTCGCTCGTTGTCACACCGCAGTTCGTTTTTCCCGTGCCGAAATATTTTTCGTCGTCGGAATTTATAATCTCGGCGTATTTGCCTTTCAAAGGTACGCCGAATCTGAAATTTGTGTAATCGTTTGCGGAAAAATTGACGGCGGTCATCAAAAATTCGCCACGCTTGTTTTTTCTCGTATAAATTATTACGTTGTCGTTTTCGCCGTCGCATCTTATCCATTCAAAACCGTCGTAGGAATCGTCGATCTCCCAAAGCGGAGAGAGGGAAAGATATAAACGGTTCAGCTCGGCGACAAATAACCTGAAATTCGCATGACGCTCAAAATCCGTCATGAACCATTCAAGCGAATGCTCGCAGTCCCATTCGCTGAATTGTGCGAATTCACTGCCCATAAAAAGCAACTTTTTCCCCGGCGTTGTCATCATGTAGATGTAAAACGCTTTTAATGTCGAAAATTTCTGCTCGTATGTGCCGAAACACTTGTTTATAAGCGATCCCTTGCCATGTACGACCTCATCGTGTGAAATAGCGAGAATGTAATTCTCGTTGAAGCAGTACATTATCGGAAAGGTAAGTGCCTTGTGATGATACGAGCGGAATATCGGATCGGTGTTCAAGTATTTTACAATATCGTTCATCCAGCCCATGTTCCATTTAAACGTGAATCCCAAACCGCCTTTTTCGACGGGAGCGGTCAGCATGGGCCAGTCCGATGATTCTTCGGCGATCATCATCACATCGGGATGACGGCTTTTAACGTATGAATTGAGCTTTTTAAAAAACGCAATTGCCTCCGGTGACCTGTTTGAACCGTCGGGAGCGGGTATCCATTCTCCGGGCATTCTGTCGTAGTCGAGATAAAGCATGGCGGCAACGGCATCGCAACGCAAACCGTCGATGTGATATTCGTCTATCCAATAGCAGGCGTTTGATATGAGAAACGACTGAACTTCTTGCCGACCTAAGTCGAAAAAGCGCGTTCCCCATACCTTATGCTCCATTCTGTCCCAACCTTGATATTCATAACAATAGCCACCGTCGAATTCCGTAAGCCCCTGCTCGTCCTTCAAAAAATGTGCGGGAACCCAATCCATTATAACGCCTATGCCGTGTGAGTGAAGCACGTTGACGAAATATTTAAAATCATCGGGGGTTCCGAACCGTGATGTCGGCGAGAAGAAACCCGTTACCTGATAACCCCATGAACCGTCGAACGGATGCTCAAGCACGGGAAGAAGTTCGACGTGAGTGTAGCCCATTTGTTTAACATACGGTGCAAGCTCGCAGACAAGCTCTCTGTAGGTATAATATGAGCCGTCCTCGTGACGTATGAAAGACCCCAAATGAAGCTCGTAAATGTTTATCGGTCTGTTTAAGCCGTGCGACTTGTACGATTCCATGCGTGCCTTGAGCCATTCGCCGTCCGTCATCGCATAATCACCGGAAACGTAAACGTAGGAGGCGGTTTCTTTGAGCGTTCCGTTGTAATGCGAGTACGGATCGGCTCTGTAAACGCATTTTCCGTTGCGGTAAAATTTGTATTTGTATTTCAACTTTTTTTCGTTCTCGACACGAAACGGTACATAGATCTCCCATATTCCGTTTTCGGTGATCTTGGTCAAGGGCATACTTTCGTCCCAATCGTTGAAATCGCCTACGAGAAACGCCTTGTCCGCATTCGGCGCCCATACCCGAAAAACGGTCTGTCCGTTCTCGATATGACAGCCGAGAAAATCGTATGAACGGAAATTATTACCCTGATGAAACAAATATGCGGAAGCTTCAAAATCGTTGTTTGACAAATCAAGACCTCCCTTTAATATAAACCCAACATATTATACAATATTATTTTGTAAATTACAAGTGCATTTTGATTATTTTTCCGCATTTTATTAAATTTTACGCAAAATCAAAATTTATTTTTTCCTTTAATTCACATAAAAAGCTTGACAAAGCCTTTTTTGCGGAGTAAACTTATTTCGATTGCATTTAATATACATTCAATATACGGAATAACGGAGATAGAATTATGATCAAAATAGCCCCCAGCATACTGTCGGCGGACTTTACACGTCTGGGTGAACACGTGAAGCAAACGGAAGAAGCGGGTGCCGAATACCTGCATATAGATATAATGGACGGAATCTTCGTTCCGAATATTTCATTCGGAAAGCTCGTTCCCGCCTGCCTGCGTCCGATGTCAAAGCAGGTCTTCGATGTACATCTTATGATAACCGACCCGCTCCGCTACGTCGATGATTTCGCAAAAGCGGGAGCGGATATCCTTACGATACACCATGAGGCTTGCTTTAATCAGATAGAAACGCTGAAATATATCAAAAGTCTTGGCATTAAGCCCTGTATCTCGATTCGCCCGTATACTGACCCGTGCGTGCTTGAGCAGTATCTTGAATATGTCGATATGATACTCATTATGTCCGTAAACCCCGGCTTCGGCGGTCAGTCCTTTATTCCTCATGCGATAGATAATATCAAAGCGACACGCGATCTTATCAAAAAACACGGTGCCGATATCGAAATCGAGGTAGACGGCGGCTTGAGTGCCGAGAACGTTCACTTCGTTACCGAGGTAGGTGCGAGCGTTATAGTGGCAGGCTCGTCCGTGTTCGGTGCAAAGGACGTGGGAAAAGCGGTTAGGGATATAAGAGAAGCCGCGGAAAAGACATTTGTGTGGTAATAAGATGAGGATAACACAGGAAGCGGATTACGCATTGCGAATATCTTATCTGCTGGCTAAGAAAAACGAAACTATAGTCGACGGAAAAAAGATATCCGAGGAGATAAACGTCCCCGTGAATTTTTGCCTCAAAATATTGCGAAAACTCGTAAAAGGCGGACTCGTCACGTCGTATAAGGGTGCAAGCGGCGGATATAAGCTGAGTAAGCCTCCGTCGGATATCACTCTTAAGGACGTTATAGAAATTATCGACGGACCTATCGAGATCCATCGTTGCCTTGACAGTACATTTAAATGCTCACAAGGCGAAATGAAACGAACCTGCGTGTTTCATCTCATTTTCGACAGAATAAACCGAGATATGGCGGATAAATTTTCGAAGATTTCCCTTGAGCTTATCGCCGACGAAAGCCGTTCCGCCGACGAGATACTCGCAATATTGTGATAATGACTGCACAAACGTATGTTTGTTGCACATATTCATAAATAATTTATACAAATTCCCCGTTTTTATGTAAATTTTACTTGACAATCGGGGAATTTTATATTAAAATTACAATTGTAAGAAAAACGGAGGAAAAACCGCATGAAAAAAATAATCACATTATTTACGATGCTGACTATGTTGCTTTCACTTTCGTCGAACGTGCTTGCCGCAAATTTCGATTATAAGAAGTCCGAAACAGGCGGCTTCGGCGTTGAATTCAAGCAAAAGTCACCCGAAATGGACGGTGTTATCAATGAGACGGAGTATTATAAGATCGACCTTTCGGATACCGAGAAATATTATAATTACAGCTGGGGCAGCACCGTCGAAGCAAACGATAAGGACGTGCTGAAAAAGTTGAAGGATTACGCAAAGAATAAGCTCGATGTTTATTCCTGCTGGGACGGAAAGTATTTTTACCTTGCGTTTGAAGCCGAAGCACCCGTGGGAGAGTATAATTGCTCGCCCTCAAGCGACGTTTATTTGTTCAGAGGCTGGTGTATGCAGGTGTCGGTCAATACGATAGACGCAAAAGGAACAAGTAAAAACGAGGTCGGGATCGGTGTCGATGAAAACGACGGAACTATGAGAGCTACCTCGTGGTCCGGTAATAACATTTCTCTCGTCGCAAACAAGGATTATGCGGCGGTATGGGACAGGGAAGCGGAAAAAATTACGTACGAAATCAGAATAGATCTCGCAAAAGCTCTGTCGCTGTCAATGGAAAACGATGCGACCTTCCGTATGGCATTCTGCCTGTGCATGGGTGACGGCGTGGAAGCAAATGACAACGGAGCAAGACAGATCGAGTTTTGCGGAGGAATATGTACCTCGAAAACCGCAAATACGCAGGGCGTGCTTGCATTAAAGGGTGCCCCCGAGGGATTTGTACCCGGTGAAACCGAAGAGGTAACGATTTCCGAAGAGGATCAGCCGTATGCGGATATATATATGTATACGGACGATTTCAGAATCGAGGAAAATTGCGAAAAGCTTAATCTCTCGGACGGAAAAACCAAAAAAGAGTATATTATAGACGATAACGGCGATAGCTACGTAAGAATAACCGCAGGTATGCAGAACGGATGGATCGGAGGCAATAAGCTGACCGGTAACATTAACTGCGACGGTGCAAAGGCATTTGCCGTAAAATACAGAACAACAAGCAAAAAAATAACGAAGTTGGGCGTCAACGCAACGAACTCCGTTGTTACGAGCCTTGACGAAAGCTGTAAATCGTATGCATATTATAAGCTTATAAACGACGGAAACTGGCACATCATATCTTTCGATATGAACGGCTTCGATAACTGGACTCAGTTTATCACCGGTATGTACCTGTATCCTTTCGATGACGAGGGTGCAAACGGCGAAAGCATCGATATAATGTGGATAAAGTATTATACCGAGGACAGATCGTTCGATAATAATGAACATACCGAACCCTTGGATCCCGAAACATGGCCTGATGAAGAAAGCACGGCGGAACCCGAAGAGGACAGCAAAGCTTTGACTAACGGTACGGCAGCTCCCGCGGATACGAAAAAATCGGATAACGGCGAGAATAAAAGCGGAAACGATCTCGTTTTGATAATAGTTATTGCGGCTGTTGCGGTTGCGGTGATAGTTGCGGTCATCGTGGCAGTCATTACCGTCAAAAAAAGAAAAAATAAAAAGTGAAATGTAAGTCTTGAGCTTACCTGCAATTATTTAAATCGTGAGCGGGCAGCATACCTATTTCGCTGTCCGCTTGATTTTTGCGAGGTGACTGAAAAATGAAAGCGGTTATAGGAATAGATGTCGGAGGAAGCACTACGAAAATAGTCGGCTTCGACGAAAATATGTCGCTTATCGCACCTATGTGTGTTAAAGCCAATGACCCGATAACATCGGTGTACGGTGCTTTCGGTAAATTCCTCAATACAAACGCTTTGGAGCTGTCCGATATCAAATCGGTTATGATAACCGGCGTAGGCTCGTCATATATCACAAATGCGATCTACGGATTGCCGTGCCATCATGTTCTCGAATTCGAATCGGTCGCCTTGGGCGGATTGTACCTCTCTCGGCTGGACGAGGCGGTGATAGTCAGTATGGGAACGGGAACGGCGATCACACATGGTAAGAGCAAAGGAAAAAACGGAAAGCACGAATATAAATACCTCGGCGGCACGGGTGTGGGCGGCGGTACGTTGCTCGGGCTTTCCAAAAACCTGCTCGGCGTGCGAAATATAGAAAGTGTAGAGGAACTGGCGAAAAGCGGAAATATCGAAAAAATAGACCTGCAAATAAAGGACATAACCAAAAAAGATATATTGCCGGGCTTGCCCAAAAAAATGACGGCGGCAAACTTCGGAAACGTCGATGATCTGGCAACAAAAAACGATATCGCACTCGGGCTTATAAATCTCGTATTCGAAACTGCGGGAATGATGAGTATTTTCGCCGCACGCGAACACGGAGTCAAAGACATAGTCCTGACGGGAAATCTTACACGTATGCCGCAAGCAGGATCGATATTCGATTCACTCAATTCGATGTTCGACGTTAATTTTATAATTCCCGAAAATTCGCAGTACGGTACTGTTATCGGCGCCGCATTGCTCTACGGTAAAGAAAAATGAATAATGTATTGCTGAATAAAAAAGTCTTTATATTCGATATGGACGGAACACTGTATCTGGGTAATAATGTGTTCCCGTATGCCGTCGATTTTATAAAAAGGCTCAGGAAAAACGGTAAAAGAGTAATATTCTATACCAATAATGCCTCGAAACATAAAAGCGAATACTTAAATAAACTGACGAGAATGGGATTTGAGGCGAATATCGAAGAAATATATTCATCGGCGGACGCAACACTGAAATTTCTCAAAGAACACAGATGCGGAAAGTCGGTGTATGTGTTAGGCACAAAGTCACTTGCCGAATACCTCGGCGAAAACGGGATAACCGTTAAAAACGACGATGCCGATATAATGCTCGCAAGCTTCGATACGACGCTTACATACGAAAAATTGACTAAAGCCTGCGATTTGGTGAGATACGGAGCGGAATTTCTTTCAACGCACCCAGATATGAATTGCCCGACCGAAACGGGCTATATTCCCGATTGCGGTGCGATATGTGCGGCAATAACTGCGGCAACCGGTGCCGAACCGATATTTTTCGGTAAACCGTACTCGTATTCGGCGGCACTTATACGTGAAATTTGTAAATGTGAATTTGAGGATATGTGCGTTTTCGGCGACAGATTGTATACCGATATCGCTTTGGGGAAGCAAAACGGAATGGTCGCAACGCTCGTATTGAGCGGCGAAGCGACGCTTGACGATGCGGAAAAACTGCCCGATTATAAGAAACCCGATTTTGTTTATCCGTCGCTTAAAGAAGTCGATAAGGATATGTTTGAATTTGAGGTATAATGATGAAAACATTTGTGTATTACCCCAAGTCGGATAATAAAAAGGTTACGCTTACGTGCTATCTGCACGATGAATCGCCCGAAATGCCAGGCTTGATTCGCGACGCTATGCTCGTTATTCCCGGCGGCGGTTACCGTATGTGTTCCGACAGAGAAGCCGAGCCGGTGGCAATGCAGTACCTTGCGGCGGGTTTTAACGCTTTTGTTCTCAGATATTCCGTGAACGAGGACGCAAAGTATCCCGCACCGCTCGTGGACGCATCACTTGCAATGAAATATATACGGGAAAATGCCGTCGAGCTTAATGTGAACCCGAATAGAGTGTTTGCGGTCGGCTTTTCCGCAGGCGGTCACCTGTGTGCCGCCTTGGGTACACTTTGGAACGCACCGATCTTGCGTGATGCTATCAAGCTTGAATACGGTATTAACAGACCTACAGGTACTATTTTGTGCTATCCCGTCGTTACATGGGATAATTACGCTCATCATGACAGCTTCTATGCTATATCCGCAACACGTGAGCCTACACGTGAACAGCTTGATATGTTCTCTATAGATAAACAGGTCAGTGATGATACCGTTCCCGCATTCTTTTATCATACTGCCGACGATAATGTCGTGCCTGTGCAGAATTCGTTGCTTCTTGCCAAAGCGATGGCGGATAAAGGAATAAAATTCGAAATGTATATTTATCCGACCGCACCGCACGGATCGTCGATCTGTACGGAGGAAACCGCAAACGGCTACGAGCCGTGGCTTAATCCCGAACTCGGAAAATGGGTAGAAATGTCTGTAAAGTGGACAAAAACAATACAGTAAAACCGAAAAAAACGCCGTGTACAATATGTACACGGTGCTTTTTCGTAATAAAACTAAAAGCATCGTGCAAAAGAGAAATCAGAGCGTAGACCTCACATAACGAATTAAGAAGATTAACGAGGTAACGAGAGACCGGATAAACTACTTCCGAATAG
>CAZCJU010000031.1:0-18904 GCA_964498965.1 uncultured Lachnospiraceae bacterium | reverse complement strand
TCTTTTACTTTCTTCCTTTCATTTCCTCTTGCCGGGTGTTTCGGGGTAGTTATATCAGAAAACGGGCGGGGTTCGATATCCGCCCGTTTTCGAACATTCAGACGTTTACCGTTTTTTTGAGATAAGCGAGTTTTGAGCAAACGCATATTATGTGCATTGCAAGTTTAAGATCGGGATTTGAGGGATAAGTCGGGGCAAGTCGAAGATTTCTGTCGCGGGGATCCGTTCCGTAGGGAAATGTCGAACCCGCCTTTGTGATCGTAACGCCGGCTTCGGCACAAAGCGAATATGTTTCCTTGGCACATCCATCCGCAAGATTGAGGCTTACGAAATATCCGCCATTCGGTTTTACCCACTCGGCAATGCCGGTATAGCCCAGCTCATCTTCCAAAGTATTGAGCAATATTTCGAATTTCGGTCGGAGGTGACGTGCGTGTAATTTCATATGATCGAGTATTCCCTCGGCGTTTTTGAAATATCTCACGTGGCGAAGCTGATTCAGCTTATCGGGACCTATCGTCTGAACATTAAGTATTTTCCCCGTATGTGCAAGGTTTTCGTCGCTCATAACGACCATTGCCACGCCGGCACCGGGGAATGTGATCTTCGATGTTGAGAAGAACATAAACAATTTATTTTCGTTTTCCGTGCCTTGGATAAGTTTAAACAAATTCAGTACTCTATCGCCATGTTCCGCTATATCGTGGATAGCATAGGCATTATCCCAGAATATTCTGAAATCCGAAGCCGCCGTTTTAAGCTTTGCGAATCTAATTACGGTTTCGTCGGAATAGGTTATACCGTCCGGATTGGAGTATTTCGGCACGCACCAAATTCCTTTAATTGATTCGTCCTCGGCAACAAGCTTTTCAACCGTATCCATATCGGGACCGTCTTTAAGCATATCTATCGTTATCATTTTTATTCCGAGCGATTCGCAAATGGCGAAATGGCGATCATAGCCCGGCGAAGGGCAAAGGAACTTTATCTCTTTTTGCTTTATCCACGGTTCTTTCGAACCTACGACGCCGTACAACATAGCACGTGCCATGGTATCGTACATCATATTAAGGCTTGAATTACCGCCCAAAATAATGTTTTTCGCAGGCACATCAAGGACCGAAGCAAAAAGCTCTCTTGCTTCGGGCAAGCCATAAAGCTGGCCGTAGTTTCTGCAATCTATTCCGTCCTTTGTTTTGCAGGATGCTCCGTCGGGCAAAATTCTGAGAAGTGATTCCGTCAAATCAAGTTGGTCTATATTAGGTTTACCTCGGGACATATCGAGCGACAGCTCCATATTTTTTATTGCTTCATATTCTTCGCTTACTTTATCAAGTTCTTCCCGAAGCTCCGCTTTTGTCATAGAGAGATAACTTTTTTTCATTTCGGCACTTTCCTTTGAAATAGTATTTTATGTATTATACACCTAAAGCGGGTATTTTGCAAGTACTCCGACACACATTTTGCATTTTTAATTGTAAAAGATTTTTTTCGACATTTTATCCGTTCGTCTGTTTATTCCTCGCATGGCATAATGTTTACAATTTCCGTGTTGAAAATGAAGTATTAATAATATAAAATAGAATTTAATATATGCGATATGCGTATGCGGCGGCAGCCTATCGATAGCAAAGGAGTCGAACAAATTGAAAAAGCTTACGTTTTATTCTGTCGTATTCGTTCTTCTCGTACTCCTTTCCGTCTTGACCGCTTCGCCGGTGGCATTTCCGTTTCGTATGCTTGCGTTTACGGTCTGTGCCGCTGCGGCATCGTATATATATTTCCGCAGCGAATCGGTTCTTTTGTTTTTTTACGCACCCGTTGCGTTTTTCATATCGTTGCTTGCGAGTGCAAACATCGGGGTGTCGTTTTTTTCTTTGATCTCGCTTCCGTGTGCATTGACGCTCGTAATCTGCGTCAGGCATCACATACCGAGGACCATGACTATCGGCATGATGACCGCAGTCACGTCCGTCTATTCGGCGTGTGCCACGGCAGCCGACATAATCGTCAAGACGGGCTTTTCCGATTTCAAGCAATTGTTTTCTCTTATAAGCGACACTTTAAATCCGTATGTCGAGTATGCGGCGGAAATTTTATCGTCAAGTGCATTTACCTCATTTTCTCCGAGAGTCTACGACATCATAATGAGTCTTGCGGTAGCTTGCATTCCCTCCATATTCGCACTTGCTTCCATGCTTTGTTGTTCTCTCTGCTCCGTTTTATTCAAGCTTTTTATGTTGTGCGACAAGCTCTGCGATCCGTATATCGATCACCCGTGGCTGATACGTACCGATGCATATTCCGCACTGCTTTTCACCGCCGCTTTTTTCGCTTCCGTATTTTCGGTATGCAAATACATCGCATTTTCCTCGCCGCTGTCGACGTTCACCTCGCTATGTCTGAACATAGTTTTGATAATCTCGCCGCTTATGGCTCACGCAGGAATAAAACGGATATTTTTATACATATTAAAACGAAAGAGCCTACTTACACGAACGATATCGACACTGCTTTTCGTTGCCGTGATTTTGATATTCCCCCCTGCGGCATTACTTTTGCTTTGCATTTTGGGCGTAAGCGTTTCGTTAAAAGGTTCGCTTAAGCTTCTTATTCTGAAAACGCTGCTCGGATCTCGCAACAAAGGCGACGATGAATGACGATCGACAAACAACAATGACGATGGACGACGGACGATGACGAATAACAAACAGACAAATAAAAAATCACGTAAAGGATATTCATCATGAAACGAAAAAACGATAACAGGCAAGGCACCGTGCTTTTATATGCTATATGCTGTACCCTTGTTTTTTTTGCCGTTTTCATTTCGATTTCATATCTCCGTTCCCTGCCCTCTCTGCCTGTAACGATCACGATCTCCGCCGCATATATTATTCTTACTTTGCTCGGCGGGCTTTACATTAAAAACAGGAATACCAAACGTAGCAGAGCGGACAGTTTTCTTTCGAAAAAACTGCTCGACGAGCTTACCGAATTTGCCGAGTCAACGCTTTCCCCAATTGCGGTATTCGACAAAAACGGAAATCTTTTATCAAGCAACGCCGCATTTGACGAAAGCGTCGCTTCACACATCGACCTCGGCAGCAACAAGTGGGCGACACTTTCGGAAGCGATAAGAGGTGTTTTGCAAAGTGAAGAGGATGCCGTTGTCACGATAGGCAGCGGAACAAACGAAAAATGCTATGAGGTCAGCCTCAAGCTCGATAAAAAGAGTCGCTCGACAAGAGTATTCACGCTTTGGCAGGACAAAAGCGAGCTTCTTACGCTTCATCGCCGTATAGAGGCCGGCAGAACGGTATACGGTTATATCGTTGTCGACAGTTTTGAAGAATCGTTCATAGATCCCGATTCGCAATACAGCGACGCCACGGAAAAAGCACGTAAGCTTATTCACGAGTGGATAAAGGAGATAGGCGGTGCTGTATCGGATCTTGCCATAGGACAGTATGCGGTCGTATTCCGTTACGAAAAACTGGACGAGATAAGAGCATCGAAATTCGAAATACACGAGCGTGTCAAATCCGTGCGTTACGCTCAAACGAACGATCCGGTTACAGTTTCGTGCGGCTTTGCCTCGATAAACGGCAGTGATGCCGAAAATATGAAAAAAGCACAGGAAGCATTGGCACTCGCCGTTCGAAGCGGCAGAAACCAGACCGTTCTTATAATAAACGGAGAGGGAACGGATCCGAAAAACGACAAAATAGAAAACTTCGGAGGAAACACAAAGTCGTCGGTGCTTTTATCGAGGAAAGACATACAGCGTCACGCAAGCAATCTCGCAAAAAAAATCAAGGAATCCTCGAACGTGGTCATAATGGGTCACAAAAACATAGATTTCGACTGTATCGGTGCTTGTATAGGCATTTACCGTCTTGCGAGCTACTATATAGGTACGGAAAACGTAAAAATAGTCGTAAATCTGCCGAAGCCCGGCGACAGTGTACGCCGCAAGGACAAAAATCTCGACGATTCGCTCAAATTGCTCGGCGAGCGTGAGGAATATTCCTCCGCAATACTTGATAGGGACGACGTGACCGGCGATATATTCACCTCGGACACTCTTTTGATAATAGCCGACGCAAGCAGTAACGACGTTATAGAAAAGCCGGAGCTTATAGACTGTGCCGAAAAGGTCGCATACATCGACCACCACATACAAAAGGATCAGTTTCCGAAAAAGCCGATATTCACTCTTATGGGTGTACAGGCGTCCTCTACCTGCGAGCTTGTCGCATATATGCTCGAGCATTTGTGGCCCGCAGTGAAGTTACTTGAAAACGAAGCGACTCTGATGCTTGCCGGAATCATTCTCGATACGAACCACTTCAGACGAAATACGAGCAGAAATACGTTTTTCGCCGCTCAATACCTAATGTCCGAGCGTGCGTCCTCCGAGCGAGCCGCCTCGCTATTCGCTTCAAGCGTGGCGGATTACAAATACGAACTTGAATACGAAAAGCACGTTCGGATAATGTACGACAGATTTGCCATATCCGTAAAGAAAAGCGACGGCACACAAAACGATTTTATTCCGTGTGCAAGAGTCGCCGACAGACTTCTCACCGTTGAGGGCATTATCGCAAGTTTTGCGATGTTCTGTCTTGTGAACGAAAGCACGGGTGAAAAGACGGTTGTCATATCCGCACGCAGCTTAGGTCCGGAAAAAGGCATAAAGACCGCCGATATCGTTCAGGCACTGAGTCCGAACGGCGGCGGTGACTACGAAAAAGGCGGTGCGAGAGTCGTCGGAAAGACCGTAGAGGAAGCGGAACGAATGCTGCGTGATGCCATTACGAGATATTATCAGACACATTTCGTCACCGAATCGTCAGACGCATAAGCACTGATATCGCATTTCAAAAAAGGACTTGCCCGTTTATAAACAATTAAACAGATCAAAAATAACATTCATATACTCGAAAGGATATACAATAATGAAAGTCATACTTTTAGCCGATGTAAAAGGACAGGGAAAAAAAGGGGACGTTGTAAACGTATCGGACGGTTACGCCAGAAATTTTCTTTTTCCGAAGAAGCTGGCGGCGGAAGCGGACGCACAGATAATGAACGACATTAAAAACAAAGAAGAAGCACGGCTTCACAAGATCGCACTCGAAAAGGCGGCGGCAGAAGAGCTTGCAAGCAAATTAAAGACGCTCGGCATAAAAATAGTCAAGCAATCGGGTGCGGATGGAAAGATGTACGGCAGTGTTACGGCAAAAGAGCTTGCGGACGAGCTTGCAAACAAGCACGGCATTACGGTAGACAAACGAAAATTCGTCATTTCCGAACCTATAAAGAGTTACGGCGAATACAAAATAGAATGCAAGCTTTACACGGGAATATCCTCCACGCTCACAGTTTCCGTTTGTGACAAATAACGCTTTGCCGAATGCGGCACGGAGTAAAAAATGAGTGAAGATATAGCAAGAAAGTTGCCGTTTTCACAGGAAGCGGAGCAATCGGTTTTGGGTTCGGTACTCATAGATCCCGAATGCTTCCGAGAAATTGCGGTCATACTTAAAAGCGACGATTTTTACAAGCAGCTGCACAGGGATATATATCTTGCCATGCAAAATATGTTTTTGCAACAAAACAGAAGCATTGATGTCGTTACTCTCATCGAGGAGCTTATAAAACAAGGCTCGCTCGAGGAGGAGGAAATGAAGCAATACATCAAGCTGCTCGCTCAAATCGTTCCCTCTTCCAGGAACTGCACCGACTACGCAAAGATAGTAAAAAACAAAAGCATTTTGCGTTCGCTTATCGGTGCCGCCGAGGATATTGAGGAAGCGGCATACGGCGAAGCGGACGATGTGACGCATATTCTCGACATGGCAGAGCAAAAAATATACGATATCGCCGACGTAAACGAACAAAAGGGCTTTGTTCACATCAAGGATGCGATAATCCTGACATACGACAGACTCAATCGAATGCAAACCGACAAGGAAGAGGTTCTCGGCGTAAAGACGCAGTTCGGCGAGCTTGATAATGTGCTTGTCGGACTCGGCAAGGGCGACCTTGTGCTTATCGGGGCAAGACCGGGTATGGGTAAGACCTCGTTTGCGATGAACATAGCCACAAACGTCGCACTTAAGTCGCAAAAGACCGTGTGCGTGTTTTCGCTTGAGATGTCCGACGAACAGCTTGTTTCCCGTATGCTTTCAAGCGAGGCTATGGTAAACAGCTATCACCTTCGCTCGGGAACGCTCGACGAGGACGATTGGACAAGACTTTCAAAAGCCGCCGCAAGACTATGCGACACGGATATATATATTGACGATACAACGAACATCACCGTTACCGAGATGAAAGCAAAGCTCCGGCGAATGAAAAACCTCGGACTTGTCATCATCGACTATCTGCAGTTGATGAAAAGCGATAAAAGGATCGACAACAGAGTAAACGAGGTTGCCGAAATATCCCGTAACCTGAAGATCATGGCAAAGGAGCTTGCCGTGCCGGTGATCTGTTGTGCTCAGCTTTCCCGCGGTCCCGAATCCCGTCCGGACAAAACGCCTATGCTTTCCGATTTGCGTGATTCGGGTGCGATCGAGCAGGATGCGGATATAGTTATGTTCCTTTACCGTCCCGAATACTACAAGGAAAGTACGGACAAGCAGGATCTGGCTCAGATCATTATTGCGAAAAACCGTCACGGCTCTACGGGCAAGGTAGAAATGGGCTGGAACGGACAATTTACCAAATTTATATCCATTGAAAAGAATCTCGATCAATGAAAAAGAGCATTTTAACGGAAAAGGCTTCCCTGTTTTTTTCGCAGTTACATATAACCTCGCTGCTCGTCGCTCTGTCCGGCGGAAGCGATTCGGTAGCACTGCTTTGCGGGGCCGTTGAGTGTTTGGGGGCGAAAAACGTTTACGCTTGCCACGTAAATCACGGGATACGAGGTGCGGAGGCACAACGTGACGAGGATTTTTGCTCGGCTCTGTGTTTGTCCCTCGGTGTCGGCTTTTCTTCTTACAAATACGATATTCCCTCGCTTGCCGAAAAAGAGGGTATGGGGATCGAGGAATGTGCGAGAAAATACCGCTATGAAGCACTGATCTCGCAGGCAAAAAAGCTCGATATAAGTTTTATAGCCACGGCACACAATGCACTCGACAGGGCGGAAAGCGTCATATTCAAGCTTTGTCGGGGAAGTGGGCTACGCGGATTATCGGGAATACCTCGCGTCCGTTACATTGACAACGTAGCGATAGTTCGACCCATACTCGATGTGAGCAAGGACGAGATCCTCGAATATCTCACCGAAAACGGACGAGAATACGTCACTGACAGCACAAATCTCAGCACGGATTACACACGCAACTATATACGTGCGGAAATAATTCCGAAGCTGAAAAAAGTAAATACGGGATATCTCGAAAATATCGCCACCTGTTGCGAGCTTGCTTCACAGAGCGACGCATATTTTTCTTCTCTCGCCGTCGAATTTTTAAACAAGCAAAGACACGAGGGCGATACCGTTTATATCGACACGATCTCCCTCAAGAGCTTGCCGCCGCCGCTACTCACATACGTAATCTGCAAGGGCTGTGAACAGATTACCGGCGAGAGCTTGCCGTTTGGATCGGCAAACGATGTCGTAAAGCTCGCATTCGGTGCCGAGCCGGGTACACAGTTGCAATTGCCTTTCGGTTGCGACGCATTTTTCTGCGGTGCTTATTTGGCGTTAAGTCCCCGCAGGGAGAAGCTGCCGTATTCGAAAAAGCTCAACGATGGTTTGAACGATTTTTCCGAATACGGATTTATGCTCTGTCTTTCGCCCGTAATAAACGGAAATTTTGGGATACATTACGAGAATATTTACAAATCATTTAAATGCACTATACTAAATGCTGATATGATAAAATGTGATATGTTTGCGAGAAGTCGTATGGAAAATGACAGATATTCCGTGAACGGAATAAATCGAAAAATAAAGAATTTATTAAATTCCAAGCATATCACGCACGACAGGCGTATGTACTACCCGGTCATCTGTGACGGTTGCAACATAGTTTGCGTTCCCGGGGACGCTTGTGCCGACGGCTACGACGGTCGCTACAGCGAAAACAAGCGACTGATCGCCTATATTCCGACAAATAAAACCGATAAGGAAGTGTTCTTGATTGAAAAACCTTGAAAACGATATCTCACACATTCTCGTCACCCAGGAGCAGTTGTGTGATACCGTAAAAAGCATTGCACGGCGTATCGAAAGCGATTATGCCGACAAAAATCTTTTGCTCCTTTGCATTTTGAAAGGCTCGGTCGTTTTCTTTTCCGATCTTATGCGTGAAATAAAAATTCCGCTCGAGATCGATTTTATGAAAGTCGCCTCTTACGGCAGAGGCTACAAGACGAGTGGGAATGTAAACATAATACTCGATCTGCAGAGAGAAAAGCTGGAGGACTGCGATATCCTCATCATCGAGGACATTATCGACAGCGGAAGAACACTTTCCACACTTGTCGAATATTTGAAGCTTAAGGGCGTCAGAAGCGTTGCGACCTGTACTCTTTTAGACAAACCGTCAAGACGTGAGGTCGATTTTGTTCCCGACTATTCGGGAATCGAGATTCCCGACGAATTTGCAGTCGGATACGGTCTTGACTTCAACGAAAAATATCGCGAGCTTCCCTACGTCGGTGTACTTAAACCCGAAATTTACAGATAATATCTCGGAGATGAAATGAAATCCAATCATAAGCTTTTTATATTTTACGCAATACTGATAGCCGCTCTGATCGGTCTGTCGACCTTTATCATTCAAAGCATGAGCAATACAAGCACCGAGATAAAGGACTACAGCACGGTAATACGAGATTTCAAAAGCGGTGAGGTCACCGAGTTCGATATCGGAAACGATAACGTACTCAAATATAAGAAAAACAACACCACTTACGTATACGAACTTCGCGACATAAATCTTTTTTACAACGATTTAGGCGATGTCATAACCGAGCAGCTTGAAAACGGCACACTGAAAAGGTACGATTACGAGCCTCTTGCAAACAGCATATGGCTGCAATTCATCCCTTATGTGATACTTCTCGTCGGTCTTATCCTGTTTTGGGTATTTTTTACGAACCAAATGGCCGGAAAAGGCGGAAAGATAAATTCATTCGCGAAGGCAAAGGTAAAAGTAGGTGCCGACGAAAAGAAAAAGGTTTACTTTTCCGACGTTGCGGGTGCGGATGAAGAAAAAGAAGAGTTGCGCGAAGTCGTCGAATACCTCAGAGATCCAAAAAAATATATGAAGCTGGGTGCGAGAATACCCAAAGGAGTACTTTTGGTAGGTCCTCCCGGTACCGGTAAAACATTACTTGCCAAAGCAGTTGCAGGTGAAGCCGGAGTTCCTTTCTACTCGATCTCCGGTTCTGATTTCGTCGAAATGTACGTCGGTGTCGGTGCTTCCCGTGTACGCGATCTTTTCGAAACGGCACGAAAGAGCAACGCAAGTATAATATTCATCGACGAGATTGATGCCGTAGGTCGCCACAGAGGTGCCGGTTTAGGCGGCGGTCACGACGAACGCGAGCAAACGCTCAATCAGTTGCTCGTCGAAATGGACGGTTTCGGAACACATGAGGGAGTCATCGTTATGGCTGCAACGAACCGTCCCGATATTCTTGATCCCGCACTTCTCCGTCCCGGCAGATTCGACCGCCAAGTGACCGTACATTATCCCGACATCAAGGGCCGCGAAGAGATTTTGAAGGTTCACGCAAAAAACAAGCCGTTTGCCACGGATGTGGATATGTCGCAGATTGCAAAAACGACAGTCGGCTTCACAGGTGCCGATCTTGCAAATCTTCTCAACGAAGCCGCACTCTTAGCCGCAAGAAAAAACAAATCGCTTATCACAATGGCGGATATCGAAGAATCCACGCTTAAGCTTATAGTCGGCACTCCGAAGAGAAGCAAAAAACGCAAGGAGCAGGATATCAAGCTTACCGCATATCACGAAGCCGGTCATGCGATATCGAGCTTTTTCATGGATAAGCTTGATCCCGTAACCCAGATCTCGATAATTTCCACCGCAACGGTCGGCGGTTATACGCTCAACGTCCCGCAAGAAGACAGAATGTATTCGAGCCGTGATGAGATGCGTCAAAATCTCGTGACCTTATTGGGCGGCAGAGTTGCGGAAAAGCTTATTTTCGATGACATAACCACGGGTGCTTCAAACGATATACAGCGTGCTACGCAAATTGCGACAAGCATGGTAACAAAATACGGTATGAGTGACGTACTCGGAACCGTTGTTTACGGTTCAAGTCACTCCGACGACGAAGTGTTCTTAGGCAAAGATTTCTCGAACACGAAAACATATTCCGAAAAGACCGCTGCCGAAATAGATGACGAGATCCGCCGGATAATAGACGAGGCGTATAAAAAGTGTACGGATATTATCACGCAGAACACCGATAAGCTTCATTTCATCGCAAATTATCTTATCGAGCATGAAACGATGGACGCCGAGCAGTTCAAAGCGTGCATGGAAGGCTCACCTACGGTTGAAGAGCTTGACGAGATGGTTGCCGAAAAACGCAAGAGAAGCGAAGAAGAAAACGAGCTTCGTCGCAAAGCCGAAGAAGAAGCAAAGCGTAAAGACGAGGAAAACCGTGCAAAGCGTGAGAACAATGCGAAGAAGTCGCAATTCCACATTGATACCGATGCTGATCGGAAATAGGTACGGATAATCAAATTTAAAAGCCGACCGACGGAAGCAACACGTTTCCGTCGATCGGTTTGTTTTTTCGGCAACGATCAGCCGCCGAGATATGCTTTTTTTACCTCATCGCTTTGTGCAAGCTCGGTACCTGTACCGTTTAAAGTTATCTTACCCGTTTCAAGAACATAGGCTCTGTCCGCTATCTGCAATGCCTTACTTGCGTTTTGCTCGACAAGAAGTATCGTCGTGCCGGAGCTGTGAAGCTCGCCTATTATATCGAATATCTGATCGACCAAAATAGGAGCAAGCCCCATTGACGGCTCATCGAGCATTATGAGCTTCGGACGGCTCATCAATGCACGTCCCATCGCAAGCATTTGCTGTTCGCCGCCCGACAGAGTGCCGGCTATTTGGCGTCGTCTTTCTTTAAGACGCGGGAACTTTTCGAAAACATTTTCAAGGTCCTCGCCGGTTGAATCCTTGCGAATAAACGCACCCATTTCGAGGTTTTCCTGTACCGTCATTTGCAAAAATATACGTCTGCCTTCAGGCACGTGTGCAAGTCCGTGACGTATCAATTTATGGGCTTCCGTATGTGTTATATTTTCATCGTTAAACGTTATAGTTCCGCCCTTGGGATGAAGCAAGCCGGACACGGTTTTCAATATTGTGCTTTTACCTGCACCGTTCGCACCGATAAGTGCGACTATTTCGCCCTCATTGACCTCAAACGAAACGCCTTTTATAGCATGAATGGCACCGTAATACACGTGAATATTATCGATTTTAAGCATATTATCCGTCATCCGTCCTTTCTGCCCAAATAAGCTTCGATCACGGCAGGGTCGTTTTTGATTTGCTCAGGCGTACCCTTTGCTATTATTTTGCCGTAATTCACCACGACTATCGCTTCGCATACGTTCATGACAAGACTCATATCATGCTCAATCAAAAATATGGCGATGTGAAAAGTATCTCTTATACGTCTTATTTGACGTGTCAGCTCTGCAGTTTCGCTCGGATTCATTCCCGCCGCAGGCTCATCAAGCAATATTATCGACGGATTTGTCGCAAGGGCTCTTGCAATCTCAAGCTTTCTTTGTATTCCGTAAGGCAGATCTCCCGCTTTGGAATCGGCAAATTCGGCAAGTCCGAGAAAATCGAGCAATTCCATCGCCTTTTCGTTTGCCTTTTTCTCCGCCTTGAAATATGGCGGAAGTCTTAAAAGGGACGAGGCAAACGAGCATTTGATCTCGTTATGCATACCAACCTTTACGTTATCGAGTGCCGTCATTTCATTAAACAGACGTATGTTCTGAAACGTTCTGGCAATACCCAATTTATTTACCTGTGCCGTCGTTTTGCCTTTTGTGTCAACGCCGTTGAGCAAAATCGAGCCTCTTGTCGGCTGATACACGCTCGTCAGCAGATTAAATATAGTCGTTTTGCCCGCACCGTTCGGACCTATAAGTCCCGATATTTCGGTAGGACCTACGGTTATATCAAAACTATCAACCGCCGTAAGACCGCCGAAATCAACGCCGAGGTTTGTTACCTCAAGCACGGGCTGCTTGTCCGCATCCTGCTCGCGAAGAAACGATTTGCTTGAAACTTCAACGACCTTTTTCGAATACTCATTCATTTTCAGGCTTTCCTCGCTTTCTTGAACAGTTTACCGATTTTCGTTTTGAATGCTTCCTTTATGCCCTTAAACTTAGGCGACCAAGTAAACAGCATAACGAATATAAGAACGACGGAATAAATGATCATACGATAGTCCTCAAGGCCTCTCATTGCCTCGGGAAGCATATACAATACGATCGTCGCTATTATCGTACCCGGTATATTTCCCATACCGCCGAGAACAACATAAACCAAAATATTTATCGAGGTATTAAATCCGAATTTCGAAGTATCGACCGAATTCATATTAAGTCCGTACAACGCACCCGCCATCCCCGCAAGTGCCGCAGCTACCACAAATGCCTTGACCCTGAACGCCGTTACATTTATACCTACGCTTTCAGCCGCTATTTTGTTATCTCTTATCGCCTTTATCGCACGCCCCTCTTTTGAATTGACAATGTTAAATATAACAAACAGCGTAAACAGTATGAGAACGAAGCCCACCGTGAAGGTTGAAATGCTTTTAACTCCGGTCGCACCCATAGCACCGTTTATTATCATTTTTCCGTTCTCCTGCAATTGAAGCTTTCCGTTTTCAATTGCAAAATGAAGTCCGTTGCTATCGTAGCCGACATAAATATTACCTATGATATTTTTCAATATTTCGCCGAATGCAAGCGTAACTATAGCAAGATAGTCACCGTTAAGTCGCATAACGGGTATGCCTATAATAAAGCCGAAAACGCCGGCTACCGTTCCGCCGATCACCATGGCTATTATCAACCTCAATATTGCGTTTTCAACCGAAGTCTGACATATCGTCGCAACGGTAACACCGGTAAACGCACCGATACCCATAAATCCGGCATGTCCCAAACTAAGCTCACCGGAAATTCCGACAACGAGATTAAGCGAAAGTGCAAGAACGATGTATACGCATATCGGAACAAGCTGACCTTTGACGGAATAGGAAAGCGATCCCGACAAGCACTGCATCAGAACATATGCCACAATAACGCCGAGATACGTGAATGCGGTTTTTTTGTTTATTTTGGTAAAAATATCATTCATATCCGCACCTCACACCTTTTCCTGAAGCTGCTTGCCTAAAAGTCCCGTCGGCTTAACGAGCAGTACTATAATAAGAACGGAAAAAACGATCGCATCGCTGAACGCAGACGAAAGATACGCTTTACTGAACGTTTCGATAATGCCTAAGAGCAGACCGCCGATCATCGCACCGGGGATAGAGCCTATTCCGCCTATAACGGCGGCTGTAAACGCTCTTATTCCGGGCATCGAACCTGTTGTGGGCTGAAGTGTAGAGTATGATGAACAGAGCAATATTCCCGCAATTGCGGCAAGGGCGGAACCTATCGCAAATGTCAACGAGATTGTTCTGTTCACGTTTATACCCATGAGCTGTGCCGCTTCTCTATCCTCGGAAACCGCACGCATGGATTTACCGATGCGTGTTTTTCCCGTAAAGAGCGTCAAAGCGACCATTATTATCAGCGAAACGACTATCGTCACGATGACTTCATCGGAAATTTGCAACTTGCCGCCGAAAAGCGACAGCGTTCCGATAGAAACTATACTCGTAAAGCTTTTTGAGTTTGCAGTCCAAATAAGCTGTGCCGAATTTTGCAAAAAGTAGCTCACACCTATTGCCGTTATAAGCACGGCAAGATTAGACGTGCCTCTCAGCGGGCGATATGCCACGCCTTCAATTACCACTCCGAGTACAGTACACACTGCGACTGCGGCAATAATCGACACCGCCGCAGGCATTCTTAGATAATTCGTTACGCAGAACGAAATATACGCTCCGACCATGATAACATCGCCGTGAGCGAAATTAAGCATTTTGGCGATTCCGTAAACCATTGTATAGCCGAGTGCTATTACGGCATATACCGAACCTATGTTCAATCCGTTAATTAAACTCTCTAATCCACCCATTAACTTTTATTCTCCACTACCGTGCTATTCGACAGCCTGTGAGAACGGACATATTCTCGCATATCCGCTCTCATAGACTGTCGCCGAATTAACCTACGAAGCCGTTACGGACGTTTTTGCCCGTAACGGTTCGCAGATAATCGTAGATAAAACAATTATTTATTATTTTTCTTCGTCGTATTTAACGTACTTA
The DNA here is from genome assembly GCA_964498965.1 of uncultured Lachnospiraceae bacterium. Lineage (GTDB taxonomy): Bacteria > Bacillota > Clostridia > Oscillospirales > CAG-272 > CAZCJU01. The sequence continues at coordinate 4,408 of CAZCJU010000031.1, read as the reverse complement.
CCGTCCTTAATAACGACTGCGGTAGGCGTTTTAGAAACGGTACCGTCAGCCTTCCAGGTCATTTTAGATCCCGTGTCGGCGGTAAGTCCCTCAAATTCCATTTTTTTGAATTGTTCGATAAGCATTGTATTTGCTGCTTCGTTCGATGTACTTCCGTTGATTCCGGTTTTTACGGCCGCATCATAAAGAGCGTAAATAACGTCATAACCGTCAGCTGCGAACTGGTTCGGTGTTTCGCCGTTAGCCTTTTTCTTATACTTGGCAACAAACGATTTGGTAAGCTCGTCATCGGCATCTGCCGCAAAGGGTGTCATCATAACAAGTCCCTCGGCAACGGTCTTATCAAAGCCCTCGATCTCAAGAATGCCGTCCATACCGTCGCATCCGAAGAACATGGGTGTATAACCGATGCCTTTGGCATACTTGAGTATTTGAGATGCTTCCGTTGCGTAGATCGGGAGGAACACAAGATCTGCTCCGGCATTTTTGCAGTTATTTACCTGCGTGTTAAGGTCACTCTTAGTCGTATCGGTGAATGACTCCTCGCAAACTATGTTGAGGTTAAGCTCTGCCGCTTTTTCCTTAAATGATTTATAAATACCCGCCGAATATGCACTCGAAGAATCGTATATTATACCTATCTTCTCGCCGAGGTGTTTTTTCGACATAAGCTCAGCCGAGCCTTCGCCCTGGTTAGGGTCGGTAAAACACATTTGGAATATGTTATCGCCGCATTTGATCACGTCCTCTGCCGAAGCCGAAGGAGTAAGCATGAATATTTTATCGTCGTTGCAAAGCGGTGCGATAGCACAAGCGGGCTTCGTAGTTACCGTACCTGCAAGTATCTGCATTCCCCAGTCCTTAAGGTTATTGTACGCATTCTTAGCCTTTTCGACATCGTTTTCATCATCCTGAAAATTAATATCGATCTTAAGTCCGCCGTTTGCCTCTGCCTTTGCATTGATTTCTTCGACCGCAATTCGCATACCGTATTCTACAGCTTTACCGTACATAGCGGTATCGCCCGAAAGAGGACCTATCATACCGATCCTAAGCGAATCGGCATCGCCCTTATTCTTCTCTCCGCAACCCGAAAAAGTTGCCGTAACAAGTATAAGGGCAAGCAAAAGCGAAAATATCTTTTTCATTTTGTTTTTCTCCCTTTTTGGAAAATTATAAATAATTGTGTATTTATTATACACGCTTAAGCACGTTTTGTCAAGTCACCGATTACTAAAAGATTAATATATTTCATCTGTTTTTTCGTACATTTTTTCGCATTTACGTTCAATTGCAGCTCCAAACACACCAAGCAGCGAATTTTTCGTTTAAATGATATGATTTTTCCGGTGCTTCACCCCTCGTCGATACCTCGACGTTTTTTCATTTTAAGCAAACGCAGCAATGCCTTTTTCGCATTTCAAATGTTTTCCGCAGCCGACTTTTTTGTGTGCAAAAACATTGCCGAAACCGCTTTCGACTTTGCCGCATTGACCCGGCGATAAAGTCTTTTCAAAAATTTTAATTCTACCCGTTGACTTTTGTGTTCGTCGATGCTATAATCTTCGTTTGTAATATGAAAATTACAGAGGCTGAAATGAACAAAAAGGAATTGAACGAAATACGCCGCCGCCTTGCCTGTGACAAAAACAATATCGGAAAAATACACGGTTGCTACATAAACGACAAAAAAGAAATTATTTCACGCATAAGCGAATCAACCGTGCTGATGTCGGAATTCGAGCTTGAAAAGTACCTTTCGTTATTCAAAAAAACGCTCTCCGGCTCATTCGGACGCAATTTGACAGAGCTTGAATTTTCGACAAATCAAGTTTTCTCCTCCGAGGAGCATGAGCTGCTTGCAAAATTGAGAAGCTCCGGCGGCAAGGACAACGATGTACTTGAAGAATTTTACGCAAAAATCATCGACGCACTTTCGACCGACGATTGTAACTATCTGATCTTGCTTGCGTTCGACACCTACGACGTGCCTACACACGACAAAAACGGCGAAAAAACGGAGGATTCAGACACCGTTTTTCCGTATTTCATATGCTGTATTTGTCCCGTAAAGGATGAAAAATCTCAACTCGGTTACTCTTCTCCCGACGAAAAATTCCGCACTCATGCGTCAAACCAGATAGTCGGTGTGCCGAAAGTCGGTTTTATGTTTCCCGCATTTGAGGCCAGATGTGCGAACATTTACAAAGCACTTTACTACAGCAAGGAAACCTCCTCGCTCGATTCGAAATTTATTGAAAAAATATTCAATACAAGTATACCGATGACCGCTGTCGAACAAAAGCAGACATTTTCCTCTACATTATCCGAAATGCTCGACGAAGATTGCTCGCTTGAAGTGGTTCAATCGGTGCATGAACATTTGCGTGAGCGGATCGAGCAACACAAGCAGACCAAAAGTGTCGAAGAGCTTGATATTTCCGTAAACGAGATCGGCTCGGTACTGAAAAACGACGGAATAGACGAAAGCAAGGTCGAAAGCTTTCAAAAAAAATGTCGTGAACAATTCGGTGACGGCACTCCGCTAAATCCGTCAAATATAATCGATGCAAACAAATTCGTCATTTCAACGCCTCAGGTAAAAATTTCAATCGATGCGGAGTACAGCTACATAGTCGAAACGAAAATCATAGACGGAGTAAAATACATCGTCATTCCCGCTTCCGAGGAAGTTGAAGTAAACGGCGTGGCGATAAATATAACTTAATATCAAAACAAATACGTTTTGTGCCTTGATTCAATAGCGGATTTGCCTCGTCATTCAATGCAATAACGGTAGACGTATACTGACTTGTATTGGGAGAAGATCGTATTCCCTACCGGAATGGCGACCGAAACACACCGCCTAAGAGGCGTGGGCATTTTTGCCTAAATCATATCGATATAGCTACCTTATTCATAACACCGTATTTTCAAGATCGCAGGTCGCAAGTCAAATATTAAATCGGTGCCGTGTCTGCAATGACACGGCACCGATTTGCATTTTGTGTGATTTTATCAGCCCGTAATACCGGAACGCTCAATACCCTGGATAAGGTATCTCTGACAGAACAGGTACATAATTACCAACGGGAATATTATCAACAGACCGCACGTGTTTCTGATTGCGGCATTGTACAGGTTAGTATCCGTACCTGTTGACGAGTCAAGTGACGGAGGTATAGCAACTATACTTCTCATAAGGTATATATTCTCCTTTGTGAAGAACAGGTCGGTATAGAAGTTGTCGGTCCACTGCCACGAGAACGAGAACAGGAATATGGTTATCATCATCGGCACGGATATCGGCAATATTATCGTAAAGAACGTATGGAATGTATTTGAACCGTCAACATACGCACTTTCTTCAAGTTCGTCGGGTACGCCTTTATAATACTGACGCATCATAAAGATGTACAAGCCGTTTTTAAAGCCAAGACCCGTTATCGACAATAATATCAAGGGCCAAAATGTATTTGTAAGGTTCAACGAGGTCATGCCGTTAGTCAGATTCAATGTCGGCAAAAACCCGCCGCCCAAGAAGTTGAATATTCCGAGTATATCAAAATATCTGAACTTCATAAACATCGACAACTGTAAGGTCTGGTGCGGAACTATCATTGAGAACAGCACCAAAGCAAACAGAAGCTTGCTTCCCTTAAATTTGAACTTCGCAAATCCATATCCTATGAGAGAGCATACAAATGTCTGTAACACCGCACAGCAAGCGGAGAGCAGAAATGTTCTGCCGAATGCCTCCAAGTAGTGGTTCTCAAGCAATATGTACTTGTAAATATCAAGCGTGGGAGCTTTCGGAATGTATTTTACCGTCGAATCGACAACGTCCGAAGGGGACATAAACGATGATGCGATTTTTGTAAAGAACGGGAAGAGTATGACATACGATACGCCTACCAGAAGAACGAAGCGAAATATTGCGAATATCGCTTTCTGCAGAAAATACACAGACAGATATTTTGCTTTCATTCTTTGCCAAAACGGCGTTCTGTCAAAATCGACCTTTATCTTATTCTTTGTTTCTTTTTTTACTTTTACAGTTGAATCAGCGTTCATATTATCCTCCTTAATCACGTCTTTGGTAGAATACGTACGTGGACATAATAGCTCCGACTAACGAAATTATCAGGATAACGAACAGGAAGTAGATCCATGCCATTGCAGACGAAACAACGTCGCCGCCGTTTGCTTCACTGTACTTATTTGTTATATAAGTCATAACCGTATTCGTAGATGCCGTAAACGAGTCGATTATCGTATAGATCGTATTTACAAGGATCATCGGGCTTATCATCGGGAAGGTTATCTTCCAGAACGTTTCCCAAGCGGAAGCTCCGTCTATCTGGCAGGACTCGTATATCGCAGGAGAGATCGACTGAAGTCCTGCAAG
>CAZCJU010000030.1:0-19034 GCA_964498965.1 uncultured Lachnospiraceae bacterium | reverse complement strand
CGGGTTCGGTTTTTGAAACACCATTCCGATATTGCGTCTGAGTTCGTTCACGTCCGTTTCTTTGCCGTAAATATCCGTTCCGTCATATTTTACTTCTCCGTTTATTTTCACTGTCGGCACAAGGTCATTCATGCGATTCAAAGTCTTCAGAAATGTTGATTTTCCACACCCGGACGGTCCTATCAGTGCCGTTATGCTTTTTTCGGGAATGTCGATACTTATATTTTTCAGCACTTGATTTTCGCCGTACCGCAGGCAAAGATCTTTAGCCGTTATAATATTGTTTTTCATACCGTTCTCCTTTTTTTGTAATGTTTTTCGACCGCCGTCGCCGCAAGATTCACTGTCAAAGCCAAGCACATCAAAACAGCCGCTATGGCAAAAGCGATACCGAATTCCCCTTCTTCCTTCGCATACACATAAAGTGCCACGGAAAGCGTTGCTCCCGGACTTGCAAGTCCTTCGAATATCCCGTTCAGTGAATGAGCGAAACCCGCCGTAAACAGCAGTGCCGCAGATTCGCCCAAAATTTTTCCGACCGACAAAATGCACCCTGTCATGATACCGTCAACGCACCCCGGCAAGACTACCGTTCGAATAACACGCCACTTGCCCGCACCGAGTCCGAAAGCACCCTCTCTGTATGCTTGCGGCACGGTTTTAAGACTTTCCTGAGTGGTACGCATCACTGTCGGCAGATTCATAATGACAAGTGTCAACGCTCCCGCAAGTAGGCACGTTCCGAAATTATTCGAGAAAAGCAACATTCCCGCAAGTCCGTAAATTATCGACGGTATTCCAGAAAGCACGTCCGCAGCATATTCGATCAATGCAACGATTTTTTTGTTTTTCGCATACTCCGTAAGGAATATTGCCGCCGACACGCCGAGCGGCAGTACGATCGCAAGTGTTGCGATAACAATATAGACCGTGTTCAGAATATTCGGCAAAATGCCGATCCTATTTTCAAGTACACTCGGCTCAGTTGACAACAGTTCCTGCGATATATGCGGCAAGCCTTTACAAAGCACATAGATCGGTAAAAGTATTGCTATCGCCGCCGTTATCGCGGTTGAGCTTGTCATCGCCGTATGCAATATGCATATATGCAATTTTCGCTTGATTTTCATATTATTTATTCTTTTCCCTTTTCAGCAAACGGTTCAGTGTCGCATTAACGAGCATTATGAACAGGTACAGCACGAGTGCAACGGAAAAAAGTGCGTTTCTTTGCAAGCTTCCCGGGCTTGAATAAGACATTTCGCAGGCGATCGCCGCGGTTAAAAATCTCACGCTTGAGAAGATCGACGGCATATTCGCCACGTTTCCCGCAACCATCATAACCGCCATTGCTTCGCCTATCGCACGTCCGACGCCAAGCACCACGGCAGATGCCATACCGCTTTTTGCGGCGGGAACGGACACTTTGAAATACGTTTCGATAGGCGTTGCACCGAGTGCGAGCGAGGCATATTCGTACTCGACGGGAACGCTGTCGAGTGCGGTCACGGAAGCTTTTATCATGCTCGGCAAAAGCATTACCGTAAGCACCGCAACAGCCGCAAGCAAGCTTGCTCCGTCCGGGACGTTAAACACTTTGCGAATGGTCGGAACGACTGCGAGCATACCGACAAGTCCGAAAACGACCGACGGAATTGCGGCAAGCAGGCTTACCGCATTTTCCAATACGCTTCTCACTCCTTTCGGAGCGAGCTTTGAAAGGTACACCGCCGTAAAAAATCCCACAGGCACACCGAGAATAACGGCTGCCGCCGTTCCGTAAACGCTTGTCAGGATAAACGGCAATATTCCGTATTTCGGTTCATCGGCATTGGGTATCCATTCTTTGCCGAACAGAAAATTCGTTATTCCGATTTCCTTTATAGCGGGCAAGCCCGACACGAAAAGATAAACGGTTATAAGTAATACGCATCCGACGGTTATCGAACCGAGCAGAAAAAACACTCCCTGCACGAAATTTTCGAACATAGCTTTTTTCTTCATATGTCACCTCCCACAAATGCGGATCGATTACGCTTCGTCAATTCACAGGCACGGCACCGACAGACGATATAATATCCCTCGCTTTATCAGAGGTTATATAATTAAAGAAGCTTTGTGCCTGTACCGATAATTCGATATTTTCGTTTGTTACGAGTATAAACGGGCGACGAACGGTATAACTGCCGTTCTTTACCGTTTCCGCGGTCGGCGTAACTCCGTTCACCGTCAGCAGTTTGACCGAATTTTTGGTTGCGGCGAGTGACGCATAGCCTATTGCGTTCGGATTACCCGCCACGACAGTGATAACATCTCCGTTTGAGGTCAGCTCCTGACGGTACTTGCAATTACCGACGCATTCCGTTGCACTTTCGAATGCGTCTCTTGTACCGCTTCCGGATTCTCTGCCCACAAGCACTATTTCGCCGTCGTTGCCGCCGATCTGATTCCAATTTACGATCTCGCCCTTAAATATCCTCGCTATATCCGTCATATTCAAATCGGTTATTTTATTTTCGTTATTTACTATCACCGCTATACCGTCATACGCAAGCACGGTAGCTTTAAGCCCGCTTGCTTTTTCGGATTCTTTCAATTCTCTGCTCGAAAGTCCTATATCGCATCTTCCCTCGATAACGGATTGTATTCCCGCACCCGAGCCTGTTGAATTATACGATACCTTAATTCCCGTTTCGTTTTCAAATGTTTCCGATAACGCTCCCATCAGTTTACCCACGGAAGTCGAGCCTTCGATACAAACGCCTTTGTTTTTTCCGCAGCCGACAAGCGACATACCGATAAGTACTGCGACAAGCAATACCGCTGTTTTTTTCATTTCACATCAACTCCTTTGTTTTTACACGATACATATTACACTTCGGCGGTAAAGTCCGTAACCGTCGGTATGTAAAATCGAGGTAAAACCGTTAAACGCAAAAGACCTTTTCCGCACTGAGCTGCGGAAAAGGTTTTTGATTACGTTCGGGAACGCTATTCTTTTTTCGGTTCGTTTATTTTTGTGTCTTGCTCTGCCGCTTTACAATTCACGCCCTCGCAAAGTCGAGAGCTTAAGCATTTTTCCTCGCCGTCGAGCTTTTGTACAACGACATCGTAATCCAAATTTTCGCAATATTTGATATAGATTTCGTTTTTTACGTTTTGCATACACGCCCTCCGATGATATTCTTGACGCACAGATCGTTTTTATGCAGAGAAAAGCAAATTCATCTACCCGAGCATCGTCTACAGACGCTTACAGGTGTTTACAGCCGTTTAAAATGTATTTACATATAAATTTTATCGTTTTTATAAGCGATATGAACGGCACCGACACTATAACACCCACAAACATTTCGAAAACACATTTTTCCACACGCTCACCTCATCATTCGAAAAGGGACGCAGTATTGTCTGCGTCCCCAAATCGTTTTAATATACGTTTTGTCCTGATTTATCGTTGTTTTTTATCATGACAGGAGCCGCTCATCGGGCAATCGGCACAGCCGCAACCGCAGGAGGATCTACCGTTTTTCTTTCCCTTGATCATATTTACGATTATCGCACCCACGATCAATATCAATACCGCACATATTATTATCGTATAAATGTTTTCCGCAAGCCATGCAAGCATTTATCTCACCACCCGCAATATCTTATTTTGAAAGCTTTACTTTCTTTGTAAACTTATTCGCCTCGCTGTAACGCTTAAAGAACAGCATATAGACGGCAAACGCCGAAATCAATATCGCACATAACAAACCGAATATGTTAAGGGAATTTGTGAACACGGAGCCTATTTGATATATTACAAGCGATACGGAATAAGCGAATATGCACTGATAACCTACCGCAAACCATGTCCATTTAGCGGAGTTCATTTCACGCTTAATTGCACCGATAGCCGCAAAGCAGGGTGCGCAAAGCAGATTGAATACCAAGAACGAATATGCGGCGAGCTTACTCATATTTTCGAAGTCGAGAACGCCGAACACTCCGACCACTTCTTCCTTTGCGACCAGACCCATTATCGTGGCGATAGTTGCTTTGATATTACCGAAGCCCAGGGGCTTAAATATCCAGCAAAGCACGCCGCCTATCATTCCGAGAAGGCTGTTTTCAAGCTCCATATCCGTACTGAATACAAACGCACCGTCAACTACGCCGAAGCTCGAGCCTGCCCAGATAATGATCGACGAAAGGAGAATGATGGTACCGGCTTTTTTAATGAACGACCAGCCTCTTTCCCACATTGAACGGAGGATGTTTCCTACCGTAGGCCAGTGGTATGCCGGAAGCTCCATAACGAACGGGGCGGGGTCGCCTGCGAACATTTTCGTTTTCTTAAGCATGATGCCCGAAACGATTATTGCGGCGATACCCACAAAATACGCACTCGGGGCTACCCACCATGCACTGTCAAACAGTGCCGATGCTATAAGTGCTATTATCGGAAGCTTTGCACCGCAGGGAATAAATGTCGTTGTCATTACCGTCATACGGCGATCTCTTTCGTTTTCGATCGTACGAGATGCCATTATTCCGGGAACGCCGCATCCCGTACCTATGAGCATGGGTATAAATGATTTACCCGAAAGACCGAATTTACGGAAAACACGATCCAGCACGAACGCTATACGCGACATATAACCGCAAGCCTCGAGAAAAGCGAGCAAAATGAACAATACGAGCATCTGCGGAACGAATCCGAGGACTGCACCCACGCCTCCGACGATACCGTCTACTATAAGTCCGTCGAGCCATTCGGGGCAATTTGCCGCATCAAGTCCGTTTTGAACTAGAACGGGAATACCGGGAACCCAAATTCCGAAATCCGCCGTATCGGGTACCCCCTCGGCTTCCTCGCCCAAAGCGGCTTCGTAAAGCTCGGAAATATCGTATCCGGCTTCGGCAAGCGAATCCGCATAAGTACCGTATGCTTCATCAAACGCACCGAAATCTTTATCTTCGATAGCGGAGCTTATATCCTCCGCACCGACAACTCCCGCTTTAACGGCGTTATCGACGATCGTCGTCATTTCATCTGTCCATATATTTTTTTCCGCATACTCGGTGATCTTTTCTTCGTATTCGTCCGTACCTATTCCGAACAGATGCCAGCCGTCACCGAACAATCCGTCGTTCGTGAAGTCCGTAGCCCAAGTACCGACAGTCGATACCGAAATATAATACACCAAAAACATGACAACGGCGAATATCGGAAGAGCGAGCCAGCGGTTAGTTACTACCTTATCTATTTTGTCCGATGTCGAAAGCTTGCCCGCAGATCTTTTTTTATAGCACGCCTTGATAAGTTCACCTATGTAAATATACCGTTCGTTTGTGATTATGGATTCCGCATCGTCGTCCATTTCTCTCTCGACATCTTTTATATCCTCTTCGATATGCTCAAGCGTTGCCGGATCGAGCTTTATCTGCTCCTTCACCTTATCGTCACGCTCGAACAGCTTTATCGCATACCATCTTTGTCTTTCTTTCGGCATACCGTGTACTGCCGCTTCTTCTATATGTGCTATTGCGTGTTCGACAGTACCCGAAAACGTGTGCATGGGGACGGTTTTTGTGTTTTTTGCCGCCTCTATCGCCGCTTCCGCCGCTTCCGTAATACCAGTACCCTTAAGTGCGGAGATCTCGACCACACGGCAACCGAGTCTTTCGGAAAGCTCCTCTGTATTTATTTTATCGCCGTTCTTTCTCACGATATCCATCATGTTTACGGCGATGACCACCGGAATATCGAGTTCGGTAAGCTGCGTTGTCAGGTAAAGGTTTCTTTCGAGATTTGTTCCGTCGATAATATTCAATATTGCGTCGGGACGTTCGTTTATCAGGTAATTTCTCGCAACCACTTCTTCGAGCGTGTAAGGCGAGAGCGAGTAGATACCGGGCAGATCCGTTATAATAACTCCGTCGTGCTTTTTCAGCTTACCCTCTTTTTTTTCCACCGTTACGCCGGGCCAGTTTCCGACAAATTGATTTGAGCCTGTCAAAGCGTTGAACAGCGTCGTTTTACCGCAGTTCGGGTTGCCCGCAAGGGCAATTCGCATTTCCATTTTCATTCCTCTCTTTCGGGTTAGCAATCGCTAACCGATAATTCAAAATTATACGGGGTCAAGCCCCGAATTCAGTATGCGGAGTGCTTCGTTCATTCGATCTCGATCATTTCGGCATCGGCTTTACGAAGCGACAGCTCATAGCCTCTCACTGTAACTTCCACGGGATCTCCGAGCGGTGCCACTTTGCGTATATGTACATCTACGCCTTTTGTAAGGCCCATATCCATGATACGTCGTTTTACCGCACCTTCTCCGTGAAGCTTCACCACCTTGACCGTATCACCGATCTTTGCTTCTCTGAGAGTTTTCATACTATTACCTCCTCAACAATTTAATTTAAGTTTAACTTACGAAGCTCAAACCATTATCTTCTGTGCCATTTCCTTACTTACGGCGATCCGTGAATCTTTGACATTGACTATCACATTACCGGCGATCACGTTTATCACCGTGACCGAGCCTCCGACAACGAACCCGAGCGTTTCGAGATGTGTTTTCACCTCTCGGCTGCCGCCGATCTTTTTTATGATATTTTCCTCGCCGATATCGGCAAGCACCAACGGCATCATACCGTTTTCCTCCTCTCAAACCGCACGTAGGCGGCACAATGTTTTTCGATTAGCGTGTGCTAACTTATTGCTTTAAATTTTAGTTAGCTTTTGCTAACCAGCAGATATTATAGCAACCTCCCGACGTTTTGTCAAGAGGTTGCGGCAAAAAATTTTAATTTTTTTCGACTTTCGTCGTTTAGATAATATGTTTCCGAAAACCGTGCGGGAATTTTGTGCAGTTTTACTCAAGTTTAAACTATTCGAAGATAATTATATAATCGCACGAGGTTTGCAGACCGTTGACGAGAAAGACCTCTACGCCCTTACACATTGAGCTTATAAATTTTTCCAACTGTTTTGCCTCGTTTTCGTCGGCATTTACGCCTTTTATCAATATACACGCTTCGAAATATCCATTTGACAATTTTTCTGCGGTGCGGCACGCCGCATCGTATCTGCTTTCTTCGCTGTCGATTATGTTTTTTCCCGCAAATCCGACATACTCGCCCGCACGGACCTCGTCTGTGCTTTTCACCGCACGCAAGATCTCCGCCGTCACTACATTTTCCATACCAGCGGTCATTTCTTCGGCTATCGTGTCCGCATTATCGGATTCAAACGACAGCACAGACAGAGCCGCATATCCCTCACCGATATTTTTGCTGTTTATAACACGGACGCATGACGGATCGTACATACCCGCCGCCTGTCTTGCGGTGAGTATGACATTCGCATGATTCGGTAAAACGAACACCGTATCCGCATTTACGTTTTCGAAAGCGGTCAAGAAATCCTCAACGGACGGATTTATCCCGTCGTCGTCGTTTATGATAATGTCCGCACCTCTTTCGGAAAAAAGCTCTGCAATTCCCTTACCCGATGTACACGCCACAACTCCGTATTTTTTTCTTTCCTTTTTACCCTTCTCGTTATTTTCTCTTCTTGCGGCATATTTCGGTATATTATTATGCTGAAGCGACATATTTTCTATTTTTATCTTCAAAAACTCGCCGTATCGTTGGCAAAACGCAAGTACTTTATCGGGGTGATATGTATGAATATGTAATTTCACCGCACTGCCGGTTTTAAAGACGGCGATGCTGTCGCCTATATCTTTAAGTCCCTCGGCAATACAAGCGGGATCAAAGCTTTCTACGTCTGTCTTACATTTTTGCAAGCGTATCAACAGCTCGGTGCAATATCCGTATTCCAAAACGCTGTCTTCGGTAAACAAATCCACATTCACCTCGTTTACGCCGCCGATTTCGGTATTGACATTATTTTCCGACAGTTCGCCTCCTTCAAGAGCTTCGAGCATACCTTTGAATATACATATCAGACCCGCACCGCCCGAATCCACAACACCCGCCTTTTTCAATACCCGGAGCATTTCGGGCGTTTTTTGAAGTGTTTGCTCCGCTTTCGAAATAAATTCGCAAAGCAACTGTGAGCAATTGTCGAATTGCATATTTTCGACGTGTTCGACGGCACATCGCAAAACGGTCAGTATCGTACCCTCGGTCGGCTGCACGACCGCATTATACGAATAGGTGACCCCGCAACGTAACGCACCTACAAGATCTGCGGCTTGTGCGGAATACAAGCCGTTCAAGCCTTCGGCTATTCCGTCGAAGATCTGCGACAGAATCACACCCGAATTGCCTCTCGCACCGAGCAACATTCCTTCGGACGCATACCGAGCGACTTCGGATATACTTTTGTCCGTATTACGCAGGTGTCCGACGCCCGATGAAAGTGTCATGAGCATATTATCGCCGGTATCGCCGTCGGGAATAGGAAAAACGTTCAGATCATTGATGTCCTTTGCGTGCTTTCGCAAATTCGCTTCCGCAAAGGACAGCATCCGTGCAAGAGTCTCGCCGTCAACGGCTGTTTTCGGTGTCATTTATTTTTCCTCCGCTTCATACGTAACGTCATCTCCGAAGGCCCAAACGCCTACGGCATCGGGACCTATCGATGCACCGATTATCGGTCCGATTATACCTATGTATATATCCTTGCAGGGGATATTTTCCTTTACGAGTGCGGTAAGCAGCTCCACTTCGTCCGCCAAGCAATCGGAATGTGCGATATACACGGTTTGTGTTTCCGGAGCTTTTACGGCTTCGCTCAGGTTTTTTACCGCTTCTTCAAACGATTTACGTCTGCCTTTTACTTTTTTCACTGCGTACTGTGTTCCGTTGATATCCGAAACGAGTATCGGCTTTACGCCCATCAGATTTCCGAAAAACGCCGCCGACGCTGTAACTCTGCCCGCACGTTTCAGATGTTCCAAGGTATGCACCGTAACGAATTGATTGACTTTTTTTCTTATTTCTACGATCTTTTCGGCGATCTCATCCGCATTTTTTCCGTTTTCTGCAAGCTTTGCCGCTTCTACGGCAAGCATACCTTCACCGAGGCTTGCGTTCAGTGAATCGATACAGAAGATCTTTGCGTCCGTATATTTTTTCAAGAGTTTTTTCGAAACGACATGAGCGGTATTTACCGAACCGGATTGTTTTGACGAACAACCGATATATACGATATCGCAGCCCTCTTCGAGATATTCGGTGAATATTCGATTAAATTCCTCGGCACTTACCTGAGCGGTAAATATTCTTTCTCCGCTTCTTATCGTGTCGTAAAGTCTGTGTGCCTCCTCGGCACTCCAAGTCAAAAGTGCGGGAGATTCCTCACCGTCCTTGATGATCGTCATTTTCGCATAATCTATTCCGTATTTTTCGAGCAGATCCGAACCGATATCGGCACATGAATCCGTTATTATTTTTGTTTTTCGCATACTGTTCATCCCTCTATCGTGATATTGATTGCGAGAATTATACACGTCTAACGGCAACTTAACTTCAATTTTATCTCAATTTTTGTTGAAAAAAGTATTTATTTGTCCTTCGTCTACATGAACCGAAATAAAAAGCTCTTGTCGGAAGCATAAAGCTTCACGACAAGAGCCGAAATATATACTTACCGTGTTTTTTGCATTGTTTTCGCACGTCGTATGTTTTCTTTTTTGCAAAGAATGACACCGAACAGCATTAACGTCGGGAAGGTCGCACTTACAAGTATTCCCGACCTAAGGTCGCCGTTAAAAAGCTCCGATGCGAAGCCGACCAGCGTCGGGCCGCCCGAACAGCCCAGATCTCCGCCCAGTGCGAGCAGCGAAAACATTGCCGTGCCGCCGTTTTTAAGGTGTGCGGAGCTTTTACTGAACGTTCCCGGCCACATGATTCCGACGGAAAGTCCGCACAACGCACAGGCTGCCAAGCCGATCTGCGGCACGGGGCAAAGCGATATCAGCAAATAAGATATTATGCACAGTACAGAGCTTAAGAGCATAAAACAGTCAAGTTCGAGCTTATCGCCCAGTTTACCGTAAAAAAGTCTTGACGTTCCCATAAGCACGGCAAAAGCCATCGGTCCCGCCAGATCTCCGACTACCTTCGATATTCCGAGAGTTTTTTCGGCAAACACAGATGCCCATTGACTGACGGACTGTTCCGAGGCACCCGCACATAGCATCATTACGAAAAACAGCCAAAAGGTTTTATTTTTCAGCAATTCTCTAAGGCTCATACCGACCTCTCCGTCCTCGTCAAGTCGAGGTATCGGGGCAAAGGCGAATGCGAATGCATTTGCGAGCGGAACAGCCGCCCATATCAAAGCAAGGACTCTCCAATTATTAATTCCGCACAGTTTAAAAAACAGTGCCGAAAGCAAGACCACACCGACCTGACCCCAGCAATAAAACGAATGCAACAAACTCATCGTTTTTTCTTTATTATCCGAGGGGCAAGCCTCCACGATAGGACTTACAAGCACCTCCAAGACACCTCCGCCGACGGCATACACGATGACCGATATCAATATGCCGACAAACGCACTCGGCAGTATATCGGGCAAAAAAGTCAGCATGATCAATCCCGCCGCCGCAAAAACATGACCCGCTATCATGGAAATCCTGTAGCCTATTTTGTCGATGAGCTTCACCGACAGCAGGTCTACCGCAAGCTGAATACCGAAATTCACCGTGACCGTCATTGTTACCTGCGACAGCGGTATTTGATAATCGTTTTGAAACGTCACGAACAGCAACGGAATAAAATTATTTATTATCGCCTGAACGCAATACCCGACAAAGCACAGCGTAACGGTTTTTTCATATTTATCCGACATAGTTTTTCTCCTTTAACGTACAAACGGGTATATATTATGATATGGGCGATGGCTCATCCCGATAGCACGCATCTCCGAGTGTGTAAGAATATCGTTTTTTTCGACAGTTCAGCCGTCGTGCCGTCGCTTCCTTGAGATTTTGCGAAAAAGCTTCGATTATTTTGTTATTTTCCGTTGACAATTTTACAATATAATGTATAATGTAAACAAGCCGACCGAAAAACGGCTGTAAAAAAAGCGAGAGGAAATATAATGTCCAAGGTGTGTGCAAAGGAATTATTAAGTAAAAACGCATTTATATGCGATATGGACGGAGTTATATATCACGGGAACAAGGTGCTTCCCGGGGTTTCCGAATTTATAAATTGGCTCAGAAAAGAAAACAAACAATACTTGTTTTTGACGAACAACAGCAACTACACGCCGAGAGAGTTACAAAACAAGCTTACGAGGTTGGGGCTTGAAGTGACCGAGGAGCATTTTTACACAAGTGCATTGGCGACGGCGACGTTTTTATCGGAACAAGCACCCGGCTGTTCCGTATACGCTATCGGAGAAGCGGGACTTTTCAACGCACTTTACGATGCAGGGATAACGATGAACGACTACAATCCCGACTACGTTGTGGTGGGCGAGGGCAAATCGTACTCGCTCGACACGCTGACAAAGGCGTGCAATCTTGTCCTTAGGGGAGCTAAGCTTATCGGAACCAATTCCGATGTATCCGGACCTATCGAAAACGGCATTTCTCCCGCTTGCGGTTCGCTTGTGGCACCTATAGAAAAAGCAACGGGAACGCACGCATATTTTTGCGGCAAACCGAATCCGTTGATGATGAGAACGGGGTTACGCTTACTCGGCTGTCACTCTGCCGATGCGGTAATGGTCGGCGACAGAATGGATACCGATATAATATCGGGACTTGAAAGCGGTATGTCAACGGTACTTGTGCTTTCGGGCGTATCGACCGTTGAAACACTCAAAATGTACGCATACCGTCCGTCGATCATATTAAACGGTGTCGGCGATATAGTAAATGCGGCAAGCTAAAGCCTAACGAATACACTTTAAACCGAATAAAGCCGACAGATTTTGCAAGCTGCTCACAGCCTGTCGGCTTTTATAAATCGGACGATAATATTCTCGCCTATTATACGGCACGCTCATGTCGTCATTCGGAAAAATATGATAACCGACCGAACGCAACTCTGTATACGTTGACCGCCGCCGCAATAAATGACGGGAAAAATCTCCTATTGAATGCGAAAAATTTAGCGACCGCTGCGGATCATTCCACGACTTCCACGCGTATCGTATCCGTTGCACCCGACTGACCCGTTCTCGAACCGCCTGTTATCACGACCGTATCGCCGCTGTTAAGATCGAAGGTGCTTTTGGCTATATTGCTTGCCGAATAAAATAGGACCTCCGCCGACGGATAAACCTTACACAAAACGGGTGTTACGCCCCAAGACAGAGCAAGCTGGTGATATGTTTTTTCGTTCACCGACATACCGATGATATCAACGGGGGGACGGAATCTCGATACCATTCTTGCACTTTTTCCCGACATTGAGCATACGACTATCGCACGTGCGTCAAGGTCTATGGACATAGTGCATACCGAATGAGAAATAGCATCTATCCGATTCGATATACGAAATTCCGAATCATGGAAGCGTTTCGCGAAATCTATATTTTTCTCGGTATATTCGGCTATTTTTGACATTGTTTGCAGTGTAAGCACCGGATATTTTCCCGCCGCCGTTTCGCCCGAGAGCATTATCGCACTCGTTCCGTCATACACCGCATTTGCCACGTCCGATATTTCGGCTCTGGTGGGTCTGGGGTTGTGTATCATGGATTCGAGCATTTCGGTTGCCGTGATCACACGTTTACCCAACAGGCGGCATTTTGTTATAAGCTGTTTTTGTATTGCGGGAAGCTCTTCAAACGGGATCTCCACTCCCATATCGCCTCTGCCTATCATAATGCCGTCGCATTGAGTGCAGATATCCTCTATGTTGTCGATACCCGAACGGTTTTCGATCTTGGCTATAAGTGCTATTCCGTCGCCGCCGTTTTTGTAAAGCAGCTCCTTCACATCAGTCAAATCTTGTTTGACCGAAACAAACGAACACGCTATATAATCCACGTCGTTTTCTATTCCGAAAAGTATATCGCTTTTATCCTGCTCGCTGAGAAATTTTTGCTTAAGCACCTTTCCGGGAAAGCTCATACTCTTTCTGTTTGATATTTCGCCGCCCGAAAGAACTTTACAGATTATATCGTTACCGCATATTTCGGTAACCTCGAATATAAGCAAGCCGTTGTTTACGAGTATCCTGTTACCGACGTTCAGTTCTTTCGGCAACGCCTTATAGCTCACCGAAACTCTTTTTTTGTCGCCCGTTATATCGTCCGACGTAAACGTAAATGTATCGCCGTCGTTCAGATATTCCTTACCGTTTTCAAACATAC
The DNA here is from genome assembly GCA_964498965.1 of uncultured Lachnospiraceae bacterium. Lineage (GTDB taxonomy): Bacteria > Bacillota > Clostridia > Oscillospirales > CAG-272 > CAZCJU01. Next base: position 5,734 of record CAZCJU010000030.1, on the reverse strand, counting down.
CGATACGGTATTCCGGACCTTTTGTATCAAGCATTATCGCAACCGGGAGTTTCAGCTCGGAGCGTACTTTTTTGATCAAGCTTATCAATTCCGAATGATATTCGTGTGTACCGTGCGAAAAGTTCAGTCTTGCGACATTCATTCCGGCAAGGCACATCTCTCTGAGCGTTTTTTCATCCGAGCATGACGGACCTATCGTACAAACTATTTTCGTTTTTCTCATGGTATACCTCCGTGCAATAAATCGATTCGGGATAATTATACTCTCGCAAAAGAAAATTGTCGTGTCGATATTATGAATTTTTTATAACTTAATTAAACCGTTTTTTTCGTCGGTGACAACGCATCGCAGAATAGGTATGTACCGATGTTTATGAAAAATCGGAACGGAGAACTGTGCAAACATTTGTTCGACTTTACAAAAAAGTAGTTATATATTCTTTTAATTTTAAATATTACGTGTTAAACTATGCAGTGAGTGTCAAAGTGAAACACGATTTTCGATCCGAGACACCGTAAAATAACATTTAAATCGAAAAACGGCAAAACGAAAGAGGGGAACACATACGGACAGATTTCAGCTTGTATCCGAGTACAAGCCGACGGGCGATCAGCCACAGGCTATAGCAACGCTCGTAGACGGTATAAAAAAAGGCATGAAGAACCAGACCTTGCTCGGCGTGACGGGTTCGGGAAAGACATTTACCATGGCAAACATAATCGAGCAGGTAAACAGACCGACCTTGGTACTTGCACACAACAAGACGCTTGCCGCTCAGCTTTGCACGGAGTTTCGGGAATTTTTCCCTCACAATGCCGTAGAATATTTTGTTTCATATTACGATTATTTTCAACCGGAGGCATACATTCCCGGAAAAGACTTGTACATTGAAAAGGATTCTCTTGTAAACGACGAAATAGACAAGCTCAGACACAGTGCGACCTCGTCGCTGCTCGAACGGCGTGATGTGATAATCGTGTCAAGCGTTTCCTGCATTTATTCGCTCGGAAATCCCGAGGAATACGGCAAGCTCGTACTCGGTCTGCGTCCGGGAGCGGAAATGAGCAGAGAGCAGCTTATAAAGAAGCTCATTTCGATCAATTACGACAGAAACGATGTAAATTTCACACGTAACAAATTCAGAGTAAGGGGCGACACGGTCGAGATATTTCCCGTAAACTCGGGAGAAAGGGCGATACGAGTCGAATTTTTCGGTGACGAGATAGACAGAATAAGCGAAATAAATGCGGTCACGGGAAACATACTCGATGTGTTGAGATATGCGGCGATATATCCGGCATCGCATTATGCGATATCCGACGAAAGCAGACTTGCGGCGATAGAACAAATATACGAAGAAATGACGGAGAGGGTCGAATATTTCAAATCTGCGGGAAAGCTTATAGAGGCCCAACGAATAGAAGAAAGAACGAAATACGACCTTGAAATGATAAGCGAGGTAGGCTATTGCTCGGGAGTCGAGAACTATTCTCGTATTTTCTCGGGCAGATCTCCCGGAAGCACTCCGTACAGTCTGCTTGACTTTTTCCCGAAGGATTTTTTGCTTTTCGTTGACGAAAGCCACGTCACCTTGCCACAGGTCAGAGGAATGAGCGGTGGCGACCGTGCGAGAAAGCAAAGTCTTGTCGAATTCGGATTTCGACTGCCGTCGGCATACGACAACAGGCCGCTGTATTTCGAAGAGTTTATATCGAAACTGAATCAAACGGTATTCGTTTCGGCAACTCCCGCAGAATACGAATACGAGCATTCGGAGCGGATAGCGGAACAGCTCATTCGTCCCACCGGCTTGCTCGATCCGAGCATTGTCGTTCGCCCTATAGAGGGACAGGTCGATGATATCATGGGAGAGATACGTATAAGAGTCAAGAAGAACGAACGTGTTCTCGTTACGGCACTTACAACGAAAATGGCAGAGGATCTGACGGATTATCTGACATCTAATGGGATAAAGGCAAGGTATATACATCATCAAATAGACACCATGGAGCGGAACGAAATAATAAGAGATCTTCGTTTGGGTGTATTCGATGTTCTGGTCGGAATAAATTTGCTCAGAGAGGGACTTGATATGCCCGAAGTATCGCTTGTCGGAATTTTAGATGCCGATAAGGAAGGGCTTTTCCGATCACAGACCTCTTTGATCCAGACTATCGGCAGGGCCGCACGAAATGTCAACGGCACAGTAATAATGTATGCCGACAAAATGACATCGTCCATGAAATTTGCGATTGACGAAACCGAACGCAGACGAAGCATACAGATAAAATACAACGAACAGCACGGAATAGTGCCTAAAAGCATAGAAAAAAGCGTGCGTGACGTTATAGAAATATCGGCAAAAGGCAAAAACGGCAAGGTCAAGGCAAAGAAATATTCGAAAAAAGAGCTTCAGGCGGAGATCGAACGCTTGACGGCGGAAATGAAAAAGGCGGCAAAGGAGTTGCAATTCGAATATGCGGCACAGTTGCGGGACAAAATCAACGCTTTAAAGGTGAATACTGATGGCAAAAGATGAGATAAGAGCAAAAGGGATACGGGTACACAATCTCAAAAATATCGACGTAGTCATACCGAGGAATAAGCTTGTGGTACTGACCGGGCCGTCCGGTTCGGGAAAATCATCGCTTGCATTCGACACACTGTACGCCGAGGGACACAGGCGATTTGTCGAATCGCTTTCATCCTACGCAAGGCAGTTTTTGGGACAGCTCGACAAACCCGATATAGATTATATAGACGGACTTTCTCCCGCCGTCGCAATAGATCAAAAGACCACGAGCAGGAATCCGAGATCCACGGTCGGGACGGTCACGGAGGTATACGATTATATAAGGCTGCTGTACGCACGGATAGGTATTCCCCACTGCCCCGTATGCGGAAAAGAAATACGAAAAACGACTACGGATTCGATAATAGAAAAGATAATGTCGCTTCCCGAGCGTACCAAATTTTCCGTGCTTGCTCCGGTCGTGCGTGCAAAAAAAGGAATGCACGAAAAAGTTCTCGAGGACGCAAAAAAAAGCGGCTACGCACGTATCCGAGCAGACGGAAATCTGTACGAGCTGAGCGAGGATATCAAGCTTGACAAAAACGTAAAGCACGACATCGAGGTCGTTGTAGACAGGCTTGTAATGAAAGACGGTATTCGGACGCGCCTTTCGGATTCCGTCGAATGTGCTTTGAAATTATCGGACGGCGAGCTGATAATATCGATACAGGGCGACGACGAAAACGAAATGAAATTTTCGGAAAAATTCGCCTGTGAGGAACATAATATCAGCTTCGGCGAGCTTGAACCGAGAATGTTTTCCTTTAACAATCCGCTCGGAGCGTGTGAAGCGTGCGGAGGACTCGGAAACGAAATGCAGATAGATCCGGAAAAGATAATACCCGATACGAAGCTTACACTGCGGCAGGGTGCAATTGCGGTAAACGGATTTAAGTCTATTGACGAGGGAACGTGGAACGGACCGCTGTTTATAGCAGCCGGCAAAAAGCACGGCTTCGACATCGATACTCCGATCGTGAATATGAGTAACAGGGCTATAAAATATCTGCTGTACGGCACCGGTGATGAAAAATATTCGATAGTGAGATATTTTGACGGTGTAAGACACGAGCAAAACGTAAGCTTTGACGGCATAATCCAAATGATATCTCAACGTCAACGTCAAAATCCGAGCATGAGCGAATATTACGAGCAATTCACATATGAAATGACCTGCGGAGCCTGCGGCGGCAAACGACTTAAGCCCGAAATACTGGCTGTGACCGTAGGCGGGCTTAATATTCATGAATTTTGCTCTCTTTCCGTCGATGAGGAGCTTGACTTCATAAACGGGCTTACGCTTGACGAAACGGAAAAAAAGATTTCAGCCGAAATATTCAAGGAGATCAAAAGCCGATTGGGATTTTTGAAAAGCGTCGGTTTGGGGTATCTGACACTTTCGAGAAAAGCAGGTTCTCTTTCCGGCGGCGAAGCACAACGAATACGGCTTGCCACTCAAATAGGCTCGGCATTGACGGGAGTGATGTACGTGCTTGACGAACCGAGCATAGGGCTACATCAAAGGGACAACGGCAAGCTCATTTCGACACTGAAAGATCTGCGTGATTACGGTAACAGCATAATCGTGGTAGAACATGACGAGGAAACTATGAACGAATCGGATTACATCGTTGACATAGGTCCGGGTGCGGGAATACACGGAGGCGAGGTCGTTGCCTGCGGCACGCCGGAGCAGATCAAATGTACGGAAAATTCTCTGACAGGGCAATACTTGTCGGGAAAAAAGAAGATCGATGTTCCGAAAGAGCGAAGAGAGGGAAACGGAAAGATCCTGAAGATATTGGGAGCAAGCGAGCATAATCTGAAAGACATCGATGTATCGATTCCTCTCGGCACATTATGCTGTGTTACAGGCGTTTCGGGTTCGGGAAAATCATCTCTTGTAAATTCGATACTCGCCGCAAAGCTTGCAAAGGTACTGAATCGTGCATACACCTATCCCGGCGAGCATGACGATATAGAGGGGATCGAAAATCTCGATAAGGTAATAATTATAGATCAAAGTCCCATAGGAAGAAATCCGCGTTCGAATCCGGCAACATACACAGGGCTTTTCGGGGAGATAAGAGAGCTTTTCGCAAAAACTCCCGACGCAAAGGCACGAGGCTACGGTGCGGGTAGGTTTTCCTTCAACGTCAAGGGCGGCAGATGCGAGGAATGCGAAGGTGACGGAGTACTTAAGATTGAAATGAACTTTTTACCCGACGTTTACGTTACCTGTGACAGATGCAAAGGAAAAAGGTATAACCCGGATACTCTCGAAGTAAAATACAAAGGCAAAAGCATTTACGACGTTCTCGAAATGACCGTCGAGGAAGGAATGAATTTTTTCGATGCCATACCGAAAATATCAAAAAAGCTCCGTACTCTTTACGATGTCGGACTCGGGTATATCAAAATAGGTCAGTCCGCCACGACGCTGTCCGGCGGCGAGGCACAGAGAGTAAAGCTTGCAACGGAACTTTCCCGCCGTGCGACGGAAAAAACGATGTACATTTTGGACGAACCGACCACGGGACTTCATATGGACGACGTAAAAAAGCTGATCTATGTGCTTGACAGACTTGTGGAATCGGGAAACAGCGTTGTCGTAATAGAGCATAATCTCGATTTGATAAAGACAGCGGACTATATAATCGATCTCGGTCCGGAGGGCGGCGATGCAGGCGGCGAAGTGATAGTAGCGGGTACGCCGGAGCAGGTGGCGATGTGCGAACGCTCCTACACAGGTCAATATCTTAAAAAATATTTGGGGCAGCTTCGATGATCGACAGATTCTTTTACGGGAAATTCGACCTTGTCGGTATGTACTACCTCGATAACCGTTCGGAAATGAAGCGAAAGCTCGACATAGGCACAAACCTGTATTTTCTGCGTGAAAAAGACAACAAAGCCGATAAAAACGCAATTTCCGTCGTTGACGAAATGAACGGAAAATACGGTTATATCCGCAGAAAGCAAAACGAAGAAATGGCGATGTTAATGGATCTGGGAGTCGAATTTGTCGGCGAGGTCATAGATTTGAAGATCAAGGCGACGGGAGCCGCCGCCATTTTGGCGGTATATTGCACAAGCACGATAGATCGTTTTTCGGCGGCAGTCGAAAAATACAAACGGTTTACCCTGCTCGAGGACATTGC
>CAZCJU010000029.1:0-19370 GCA_964498965.1 uncultured Lachnospiraceae bacterium | reverse complement strand
TCCCATTTCCGACGCGAGCGTCGGTTGATATCCGACGGCGGACGGCATACGTCCCAGCAGCGCGGAAACCTCCGAACCGGCTTGCGAAAAGCGGAAAATATTATCTATAAACAAAAGCACGTCCTTATGCGAATTTTCTCTGAAATATTCCGCCATTGTCAATCCGGCAAGAGGAACGCGAAGTCTTGCACCGGCGGGTTCGTTCATTTGACCGAATACAAGTGCCGTTTTGTCGATAACACCCGATTGCTTCATTTCGTTCCAGAGGTCATAGCCCTCTCTCGAACGTTCACCGACACCGGCGAAGACGGAATAGCCGTCATGCTCAAATGCTATATTACGTATAAGCTCCATGATAAGGACGGTCTTGCCGACGCCCGCACCGCCGAAAAGTCCGATCTTACCGCCTTTCATATAAGGTGTCATCAGATCGATGACCTTTATACCGGTTTCGAGTATTTCCTCCGATGTCACTATATCGACAAAGGAGGGCGAGGGGTGGTGTATCGGCCATTTCGTTTCCGAGCCGATCTCGCCGCCTCTGTCTATCGGCTCGCCCATTACGTTTATCATACGTCCGAGCGTTTGTTCGCCTACGGGAACGGAGATCGGCGAGCCTGTGTCGAACGCCGTCATTCCGCGTGACATTCCGTCGGTCGATTGCATCGAAATGCAACGGACCTCGCCGTTTCCCAAATGCTGAAGAACCTCAAGGGTGCATATTCCGTTTTTCGTATTTACGTTTACGGCATGAAATATATCGGGTATGCCGCCTCCGTCAAAACGGATATCGACGACAGGACCGGTTATTCTCGTGATTATTCCTTTACAGCCCGTTGCCATGATAAATCTCCTTAACTATCCTTTGCGAGGTTATCGGACGACGTTTCGATAACGCTCGACGTAACTTCGCTCTGCCGCTTGCGGCTGATCTCGTTTTCGAGAGCCTCGGCGGCATCGTTTGCGTTGTCGTATGCCGTTCTCATAGCCATAAGTGTGGAAGCCGCCGCACCCATGGCGGCTTCGAGTACTACGGAATACACGGTACAGCCGACGCAGTATAAATATGCGGCTTCGCTTACCGTAAGACGGTCGGGGACGATGAGGGCATCGTCGCAGCCGTCGCCCTCATCGCCCTGTTCAAACGGCAACAGCCGATAGGAGTGCGGGTGCTGTTTCATTACGTTTTCGTATTTCTGATATATGAAGCTTACCTCGGAGCATTGCCCGGACGAGTAACGCATTTTAAGATAATCGCACAGGGGTACACAGTCATCGAATGACGGCGTATCCGGCAGTACGAATTCCCCGATTATATGCTCTTTAAAGACATCGCCGTGCTTTTGCGAAAAAAACTCCGACGCTTTGCTTCCGCATAGAACCAATTCGTAAGGCTCGTCACAGTTTGAAAGCTTGTTCAGTGCGTAATCGAGCAGTTCGTTATTATAGCCGCCGCAAAGTCCCCTGTTCGAGCAAAGCACGACATAGCAGGTACGGCGTTCGCCTTTTTGAGGAAAAAGGGCGTTTAGGGACGAGCCGAACGATCGTGCTATCGCCGTACACGCATCTCTGTATTCGGAAAACACATCAAAGCTCCGGCTCAATGCGGACAATCTCGCACTCGACACCGTTTTCATCGCACCCGCAAGCTGTCGTGAGGTGCTTATGCTCTGTAAACGCTTTTTAAGTTCTCTTAAGCTCGGCATTTTTCACCTCAACCGACACGCTCCTTAAACTCGCTCAAAACGGAATTAATATGCTCAAGTACCTCTCGGCTGAGCTTAGTGCCTTTTTTCAGCTCCGTAACTATTTCCGGGTGCTTGTAGCCGATAAAATCGTACAATCGGCTTTCGTATCGCTCCATATCCTCTGCGGGAATCTCGGATGCATAGCCCTCGGACACCGCATATATCAAAATGACCTGCTTCCAGTCGGGCAACGGGGCATAACGGCTTTGCCGAAGTGCCGCCATCATTCTCTTGCCCTTTTCAAGCACGCTTCTCGTCGAATCCTCGAGATCCGAGCCGAATTGCGAAAAGCCGGCAAGCTCTCGGTATTGTGCCAAATTCATACGCAACCGAGAAGAAACCTGCTTCATGCACTTGCTTTGAGCCGCACTGCCGACACGGGACACCGAAAGTCCGACGTTAATTGCGGGACGTTGTCCCTCGTTGAACAGCTCGGATTCAAGAAATATTTGACCGTCGGTTATCGAAATGACATTTGTCGGAATATATGCCGAAATATCTCCCGCCTGAGTTTCTATTATGGGAAGTGCGGTCATCGAGCCGCCGCCCAACTCGGACGAAAGCTGCGACGCACGTTCGAGCAAGCGGGCGTGCAGATAGAACACGTCGCCGGGATACGCCTCACGCCCCGACGGACGGTGAAGCAAAAGCGACAGCTCTCTGTATGCGACGGCGTGCTTTGACAGGTCGTCGTATACTATAAGCACATCTCTGCCCCGATACATAAAATATTCGCCCATGGCACACGCCGCAAAAGGTGCTATATATTGAAACGATGCCGAGCTTGATGCCGGAGCGCACACGATGACGGTATAATCCATCGCACCGTATTTTTCGAGCTTTTCCCTTATATCGGCAATGGAGGTGTCTTTTTGACCGATAGCCGTGTATATGCAGACGGTATTTTTACCCTTTTGATTTATGATAGCGTCAACGGCGAGCGACGTTTTTCCCGTCTGCCTGTCGCCGATTATAAGCTCACGCTGACCTTTGCCTATCGGCACCAATGCGTCTATCGCTTTAATTCCGGTGTGTAACGGTCTGCACACCGCCGAACGGTCGGGTATAGACGGGGCGTTGAATTCTATCGGACGGCGTTGCGATGTGTATATCTTGCCTTTTCCGTCGAGTGCGTGGGCAAGCGGGTCGATGACACGTCCCAAAAGCTCGTCGCCCACCGCTACCGAGGCTATTCTGCCGACACGACGTACACGGCTTCCGCTTTCGATATGCTCGTATCTGCCGTAAATTATACAGCCTATCCTGTCGCGTTCTATATCAAGCACCATTCCGCGTTCGCCGCATTCGAATTCAACGACCTCGCCGTACATTATGTCGGCAAGACCGTCAAGCCAGCAAATACCGTCCGATACGCTGATGACACGACCGAGCTGAAACTGACCCGCAACGGTATCGAACGACGAAATATCGTCGATCATTCGTTTGAGCAGAGCTTCGCTGTCCTCCTCGCCCGTTACGTTTTCCTTTTTCAGCTTGTTTTTCAAAAAGTACAGGTCGTCCGCTACCGTGTAGCCGTAGACCGTGTCGCCGATACGAAGCCGAAAGCCGCCTATGAGCGATTCATCGACACGCACCCAATACGACGGCTTTCCGCCCACCGCATCGAGCAGCTCGTATGCCTTTTTTTCGAATAATTTTACTATGTCCTCGTCAAGCGGCTTTGCGGAAGTCAAAGTGACGTAAAGCACGTCGTGCGTTTTGAGATACGCCATATCGCCCGGTGTGAGCTTGACCATTTCGAGTATCTGACGTGCGAAATCGTGTTGCTTTTCCCTAAGCCGTGAGGCGTAAGGCTCGCTCGAAAGCAATTCGGCGATCTTGTCCGCAGTCTTGTCCACAGTATTGTCGCGGAGCAGAGAAAGCGTGTCGCGCCTGATACGCAATTCGTCCGCTTTTGCCTGCGATAATATCCGCTCCGCCTCGTCCTTTGCCGATGCCAATATGGCGTTCGCTTCGGCTTCGGCTTTTTCCGAAATGCCGCCCGGCACTTCCGTCGGCTCGTCGGCGGACATAGGCTCGGGCAGTGAGGGAGAATCCGCCTCGTCAAGCTCCCTGTTTATTCTGTCAAGTCTTGAAGTGAATACAGACGATATCATTTTTCTTCCGATGAGGAACACGACAAGTGCCAGCAGAAGAAAATTTATCAATGCATATAAAAAATCCATATTGCCCTTACGACAACAGCTTGGATATGTACGCCGAGGCAAGGCTATCCACGCCCTTGTCAAGCTCCTCTCCGAGCGTATTTATCTGTGCGTTAAGCTCGGCACTCCGTGCGTCCGTCAAGCGATATTGTTCCGCCTTTGCGGTGCGAACGAGCCGCTCGGCACTTGAATGTGCCTCGGCTATCCGCTTCGCACATCTCTCCGAATCGAGCTTCGCCGTCTTTTCTCTCATGCTCTGTTCCGCGGCAAGCCGTTCTTCGAGTGCTTTTTGCTCTCCGAGCTTTTTACGCTTTGCCTCCTCTATTTTCTCGTTCCGCTTGTCCATAACGAGAAAAAGCGGTTTGAAAAGCAGATTATGCAGTATGACTATGAGAAGGCAGAAGCAGATGACCGTCCATATTAGAACGGATAGCTGTACGGTCACTTTTTTGCCTCCTTAAGCGATCTTAGACGCAAGTATGAATGCGATAAGCAAGCCGTAGATCGTAAGTGCTTCCATAAGCGAAAGAGAAATTATAAGCGTCGAACGTATGTCCTTTGCCGCCGAGGGCTGACGTGCGATGCTCTCCATGGCGGCTTTTGCCGTCCAGCCTTGGCTTATAGAGGGAAATATCGTGCTTACCGCTATCGTAAGTGCTGCGGCAAGAGCTATTATTGCGTTTTTATCCATTTTTCCGTTCTCCTTTGTTATTCAATGGTTTCTTCGAGATATATTGAAACAAGCATCGTGAATACGACTGCCTGTATCGCACAGAAAAGCACCGAAAGTGCCATCATAATGGCGGGAATACCTATGGGGAGTATCTCATAAAGGTTCTCCGTCACCGTTTCCTCACCGAATACGTTACCGAATAAACGTAAAGCAAGCGAGGCGGGTTTGATAAATTCGTCAAGCACGAGCAGAGGAAGCATTACGAATATCGGCGATACGAAACGCTTGAAATATTTCTTCACACCGCACCTAAGTCCCGATATCTGCAAGAACACAAACGTCACTACGCCGAGTCCGAGCGTTACCGAAAGCGACGAGGTCGGTGCCTTTGCGTATTTCGTAAGCCCCATACCGGGTATAAGTCCCGAATAGTTTGCGAAAATTATGAAAATGAAAAGCGAACCTAAAAAATAAAAATATTTTCTCGTGTTCTTCTTCCCGATAATGCCCGTGAAAAAATTGTCGAGCATTTCTATTCCCGTTTCGATCATGTTCTGAAATTTACCCGGTCGTTCCTTTAAATTGCACTTTATTATCAGAGATATCACAGTCGCAACAAGTAAAATCCCCCACATGGCGATGACCTCGCCCGTAACGTCGAGAAAACCGAATAATTTTATAACTACCTCGGATCTTTCACCCATCAGTCATCAGTCCCTTCTTTTTTTTCTTCTCCGCTGTCCCTCTCGTCCGTGTCGGTAATGCTTCGACCTTGCCGAAGCAACAGCGACGTAAACAAAAACAGCGAGAGCGTCAAGCCCAAACCGCCGCCTATAAGACAGTAGGTCGCATCAAAGCCAAGCGGCGAAGAGGCAAAATACAGTAATATGAGAAAGATCAAATTTATTACCATTCTTAATGAGGCTACGCTCGAAAACAGCTTGCTCCTCTTTCGTAAAGCGGTGCGTGAAATGAGATAATTCGCAAACGAAACGGCAACGCCGAGAACGAATGCGGCGATCGCACCTAAAATATCGTGTCCCATATCGCTCCCTAAAAAGTAAAATGTACCGAACGGTCGAAAAACCGACTCGCCCGATTATTCTTGTAATGATATAATATTTTTACATTTTTATCAACCGCAATTTGTTAATATTAATGGGACAAGTTGTGACTGCCTCGTTCATAACCGTGCTTTTCATAGGACATGACCGAAAAAGCATATCATATATATATAGCGAAAGACAAAATAAAAGGAGGTAATACCGTATGCTGAGTGCGTTGGCAACGGTGCTGTGCGGATTTTTCTGCCTGTTCTTAAAAGCGACGGATACCGAATCGTATCCGCCGCCGCTGAGCAGGGAAAGAGAAGAAGAATGCTTTGCCGCAATGAAAAAAGGCGATACGGCGGCGAGAGCGGAGCTGATAGAGCATAATCTGCGGCTCGTGGCACATATCGTAAATAAGTATTATTCGCTGTCAAAGGACAAGGACGACCTTATCTCGATAGGCACGGTCGGCTTGATAAAAGCGGTGGACAGCTTCGACGCTTCAAACGGGGCGAGATTCGCAACTTATGCGAGCAGATGCCTGCAAAACGAAATATTGATGCATTTCAGAGCGGGTAAAAAGCTGCATAACGAGGTTTCGATGAACGAAGAAATAGATTCCGATAAGGACGGAAGCGCGCTTACTTATTCGGATATCATATCGGTTCCGGATACGATAGCCGAAGATCTTGACAGAAAAACGAAAGTCGAAAAAATGATAAAGCTCATAAATACCTGCTTGAACAAAAGGGAACGCCAAATAGTGACGATGCGTTACGGATTGGATGGAAATATGCCAGTTACTCAGCGTGAAGCGGCACTGCGTTTGGGGATCTCGCGCTCTTACGTGTCGAGAATAGAAAAATCCGCTCTCGAAAAAATCCGGGTAAGACTTTGATACGGGTATTGCAAAAACAACGATCACGTGCTATAATGAACGGGTAATAACAACGGACGAGGAATCAAAATGCCCATAATACAAATTTTCGGAAAAAATAAGTGCTTCGACACAAAGAAAGCACAAAGGTATTTTAAGGAAAGACAAATAAACGCCCAATTCATCGACCTGACGCAAAAAAATATGTCAAGGGGCGAACTTGAAAGCGTCAAGCTCGCAGTAGGAGGCTTCGATAAACTCCTGAACGAAAAAGCGGCAAACGCACCGCTCGTTAAATACCTCGCTTACGAGGAAGATGTCGAGGAAAAATTTCTGACCGACTCAACGCTCTTTAAAACTCCGATAGTCAGATACGGAAAAAAAGCCACCGTCGGATATTGCCCGGAGGAATGGAAAAAATGGGAGTCGAAATGAATCTTAAAGCCTTTGCGAAATCGTTTTTGATACAATGTGCAAACCCCGACGGCGTTTACGTCGATTTTACCATGGGAAACGGACACGATACCGCCTTTTTGTGCGAGCTTGCGAAAAACGGTATCGTGTACGCGTTCGATGTACAGGTGGAAGCACTCGAAAATACACAGGCGTTGCTTGACGAAAAAGGACTTTGTAATGCGAAATTGATACTTTCCGGTCACGAAAACGTGAAAAAATACGTGAATTGTCCGATAGACGGCGGTATGTTCAACCTCGGATATCGACCCGGCGGAGATAAATCAAAGCATACTATGCGAAATACAACGCTGAAAGCCGTGGCGGACGGTATCGATCTGCTCAAAAACGGGTGCGTAATGACCGTGTCCGTCTATCCGGGACACGCCGAGGGCTTTGCGGAGGGCGAAGCCCTCGGCGAAATGCTTTCGAAATACGATAAAAAAGAGCTGTGCGTGATGTGCCACAGAATGGTAAATTCACCCACAAGCCCGTATATATACCAGATCTTAAAATATTGATCCTCCGTAAAAAAGCCTTCCCTTATTATCCCCCCGTAAAGCCTCCCCTTTTGGAGAGGCTTTACGGGGGCGGTGCGATGACACCCTCATTCGTTAATCCTTCGGATTGCCGCCTCCCCCGGAGGAGGGCTTACGAAACGGGTCAAGCGGGGAAGGCTTGCGAATGGGCATATGCGGTTATTTTTTGTGATAATGAACGTGCAGGAGTTCGTGACTTCTTCCCTTTATGACATCGTTATACAACGAGGTCATAAGCGGGTTTTCCTCGGAACGACGGATACTCAGAAGTCTGTCCGCCTCATACAGTCCCTGTCCTCTGCTCACTCTGTCGCACGAATCGGCGAACGGCTGACCTCCGCCCGAAACGCATCCGCCGGGACAAGCCATGATCTCGATGAAGTCGAAATGCTCGCCGCTTTTCATTCTTTGAATTACTTCCTCGGCGTTTTTCAAGCCGCTTACCACGGCTATTTTAAGCTCTTTATCGCCGTAGGGCAATTCGAATTCCTTTATACCGTCGTTTCCCCGTTGTCCGGAATTAGCTATTGTCAGAAGCTCGACTCTCGATTTATTTGCGGCAACACGGCGAAGCACCGCTTCGGTAACGCCGCCTGTAACGCCGAATATAACGCCCGCACCGGACACTGTACCGAACGGCATATCGACGCTTTCGGGAGCGAGAGTATCGAACATTATGCCCGATTCCTTTATCATGCGGATAAGCTCCTGCGTTGTTATGACCTTGTCCACATTCGGTATGCCGTCGGTCTTAAATTCGTCACGGTCTGCTTCGAATTTCTTTGCGGTACAGGGCATAACGGCGACATGGAAGTGTTTTCTTCCGTCCTCACTTGCTTTATCCTTTAACACGGCTGCGAGCATTTGCATAGGCGAGCGGCACGTGGATATATTATCCAGCAGTTCGGGGTGTTTTTTCTCGCAATACTGTATCCAAGCGGGGCAGCAGGAAGTGATGAGCGGCAAAGCTTCTCCGCTTTCGGCTCTTTTTATAAATTCGTCTGTTTCTTCAAGCACGGTCAGATCCGCACCGAGAGATGTATCATAGATTTCATCGAAGCCCATATGGCGAAGTGCGGCGACGATCTTACCCATTACGTTTTCGCCGTTTGTAACGCCCAGCTCCTTACCGAGAGCGACACGGACCGCGGGGGCTATCTGCACCGTTGTTTTCGTGTTTTTGTCATCGATTGCTTTCCAAACCTCGGAAATGTCGTTTTTAACTACTATAGCACCGGTGGGGCAGACGGCAACGCACTGACCGCAGCCTACGCAAGGCGATTCGGCGATAGGCTTGCCGAAAGCGGTGCTTATCACCATTTTCGAGCCTCTGAAGGCGAAATCTATCGCACCGACATTCTGTATTTCGTTACAAACACGCACGCAATCGCCGCAGAGGATACACTTACCGTTATCTCTCACTATGCTGACGGAGGAGGTGTCCTCGTTTCTCGTCGATTTTGCGGTATTCGGGAAGCGAACGCCCTCGATATTGAAACGCATTGCGAGGTCCTGGAGCTTACAATTGCTGTTATTATCGCACGTTGTGCAATCACGGCAATGGTTTGCCAATATAAGCTCGAGTATGTTTTTTCTGTAGCGACGAAGTCTTTCCGTATTTGTTTTTATATTCATTCCCGCACGGGGAGGTGTCGAGCAGGCTGCGTCAAGACCGCCTCTTTCGTTTTCCACCATACACATACGGCATGCACCGTACACGGACAGATCCGAATGGTAGCAGAAGGTGGGCATTTTTATGCCGACCTTACGTATAAGCTCGAGCAGGTTTTTTTCACCCTCAATGGCGACGGGTATACCGTCTATAGTTACATATTCCTTGTTTGCCATAAATCAACCCTCCTTAATTGCGTGGAACGGACACGTGCTGACACAGCTTCCGCAGCGTATGCAGATGGACAGGTCAATTTTGAACGGTTCCTTTATCTTACCGCTTATAGCGTTTACGGGACAGCCTCTGGAGCATTTTGAGCAGCCTTTACACAGCTCGGGGTCTATATATATTTTCTTCAATTTTTTGCAAACGCCAGCCGGGCAACGCTTCTCGTATATATGAGCCTCGTATTCGTCGCGGAAGTTTCTTATCGTGCTTACCACGGGTGATGGAGCGGATTTACCCAGACCGCACAGTGCCGTTGCGGAAATTGTATCCGCAAGCTCGAGCAGCAGCTCTATATCGCCGTCCTCGCCGTTTCCGGCAACTATTCTTTCCAGTATTTCGAGCATACGCTTTGTACCCTCGCGGCACGGAACGCATTTTCCGCATGATTCGTTCTGCGTAAAGTTCATGAAGAATCTTGCGACCTCTACCATGCAGGTATTGGAGTCCATTACGACAAGTCCGCCCGAGCCTATCATGGCTTTTACTTTTTTCAACGTATCGAAATCGAGCGGGAGATCGAGATGCTCTTTTGTCAGGCACGCACCGGACGGACCGCCTATCTGGACCGCTTTGAAGTCGCCGTCGCCTTTCATGCCACCGCCGATATCGAATATTATCTCTCGCAGCGTAGTTCCCATGGGAACCTCTATAAGTCCGGTATTTGCTATATTACCCGTAAGTGCGAAAGCTTTCGTTCCGGGGCTTGCCTCCGTTCCGATGCTTCTGTACCACTCCGAGCCTTTCGTGATTATCTGTGCCACGTTTGCGAAAGTTTCGACGTTGTTCAGTACCGTGGGCTTGTCGAACAGACCGTGTTCCACGGTACGGGGCGGCTTAACTCTCGGGAAGCCTCTTTTGCCCTCGATGGAAGCGGTAAGGGCGCTGCCCTCTCCGCACACGAACGCTCCCGCACCTCTGCATATATGCAGATCGAAGTCGAAATCCGTTCCGAGTATGCCGTGACCGAGCAGACCTATTTCTCTCGCTTGCTCTATGGCGTTTTTCAGACGAGAAACGGCAAGCGGATATTCCGCACGCACATAAATGTAGCCCTCACTCGCTCCGCAGGCTATACCGGCTATCATCATGCCCTCGAGCATTCTGTGGGGGTCGCCCTCCATGATACTTCTGTCCATGAACGCACCGGGGTCACCCTCGTCGCCGTTACATACTATATATTTTTGTTTTTCCTTTTGACGCTTTACCTGCTCCCATTTGCGACCCGCGGGGAAGCCGCCGCCTCCTCTGCCTCTGAGGCCGGAATTGCTTATTTCCGATATTATCTCGTCGGCGGACATATCGAACAGAGCTTTTTCGAAGGCTTCGTAGCCGCCTATCGCAAGGTATTCCTTAACGGAGTTTGCGTCTATCTTACCGCAATGCTCCAAAACGACTCTCGTCTGCTGGCGGTAGAACGGGATCTCTTCCTGCTTCCTGTATATAATGTCGTTTTTCTTGTAAGCGAGTCTTTCTATATGCTCGCCGCCGATAACGGTCTTTTCGACGATCTCTTCGCAGTCCTCGAGCTTTACCTTGGTATAGAGCCAGCCCTGAGGGTCTACTCTGAGCAACGGTCCCATTTCGCAAAAGCCGTGACATCCGCTCTTTTTAAGACCTATCGATTTATCATGCGGAACATCGCCCAGCTCTACCTCGACCTCAAGTCCTTTTTCCTCGATAAGCTCCTTTATTCTGTCGAATATTTTCAGCGAGCCGCCTGCCACGCAGCCGGTACCGGCGCAAATTATCAGCTTTTCGGCTTGAGCCTTATAAGCGTTTTTCGATTTTTCTCTTAAAGCTATAAGCTCTTCTCTGTTCTTAAGCATTTGCCAGCTCCTCCCTGAGTTGTTTAATAAGCTCCGACGCTTTTTCGGGTGTCATTCCCGGGTGAACCACGTCGTTTACCGTAAGAACGGGGGCAAGACCGCACGCTCCGAGGCACGAAACGGTTTCAAGTGTGAAATTCAAATCGTCCGTCGTCTTTTTGTCCTCGCTCAGACCCAACTCCTGTCTTAAACGCTCGAGTATCGGTATGGAGCGGCGAACGTGACATGCGGTGCCGTCGCACACCTTTATAACGTATTTTCCTTTAGGCTCGAGTGAAAAATTCTCGTAAAACGTTGCGACACTGTATATTCTCGCTTCGCTCATGTCGAGTTTCTCGGCAAGATAGGGAAATATCTCTCTCGGAAGATAATGGTAATGCTCCTGTATCTCCTGCAATATCGCTATAATGAGCTGTTGGCTGTTGTTATTCGCTTCAAGTATCTTATCGACTGTCGCAAAATCAAAATTTTCGTTCATTGCCTCTCTCCTTACTGTTTTTGCGAAAGGTATTTGTCTATCGCCGCCGCAGCCGTTTTACCCGCACCCATTGCGGATATTACCGTTGCCGCACCCGTGACCGCATCGCCGCCCGCATAAACGCCGGTACGTGAGGTCAAGCCGTCCTCGGTAACTATTATGCCGCCTTTTTTGTTCACCTCAAGCCCCTCTGTCGTATTCTTTATAAGGGGATTGGGTGTTGTGCCTATGGAAATCACCACGGTATCGACATCTATGACAAATTCCGAGCCTTCAACGGGAACGGGACGGCGTCTGCCCTTTTCGTCGGGTTCGCCGAGCTTCATTTCTATGCAACGCATACCCGTAACGAAGCCGTTTCGGGGATCTCTCGGATCGCTTGGATTATTATAACCGAGTATTTCGACGGGATTACGCAAAAGACGGAAATCTATTCCTTCCTCTATTGCGTGTTCTACTTCCTCTTTTCTTGCGGGAAGCTCATCCATCGAACGACGGTAAACTATGTACACCTTTTCCGCACCGAGCCTCAATGCCGTTCTTGCGGCATCCATTGCCACGTTTCCGCCGCCTACGACGGCGACCTTGCCGCCCTTCATTACGGGCGTTGCGGAATCGTCCCTGAACGCTTTCATAAGATTGCTTCTGGTCAAAAATTCGTTTGCGGAGTACACACCCTTGAGCGATTCTCCCGGAATGCCCATGAAGCCGGGCAGACCCGCACCCGAGCCTATGAATACCGCCTCGTAGCCCATTTCGAACAGCTCGTCCACGGTAAGCGTTTTACCTATAACGACGTTCGTTTCGATATCTACGCCCATGGCTTTAAGCGATTCGACTTCTCTCGCAACTATCGATTTGGGAAGTCTGAATTCGGGAATACCGTATACCAAAACGCCGCCCGCTTTGTGCAACGCTTCGTAGACGGTGACTTTATATCCGGCTCTTGCCAAGTCGCCGGCACAGGTAAGTCCGGAGGGCCCCGAGCCTACAACGGCAACTCTGTGACCGTTGCTCTCCGCCGTTTTCGGAGCCTCGGTGCCGTTTGCGTTGTGATAGTCGGCGACAAAACGCTCAAGCCTGCCTATTCCGACCGGCTCGAATTTAATGCCGAGAGTACACTTGCTCTCGCATTGCGTTTCCTGAGGGCATACACGTCCGCATACCGCCGGAAGTGCCGAGGTCGTCGCGATAGTCTGATACGCTCCCTCGAAATCGCCGTCTTTTATTTTCGCTATGAAATCGGGAATATTTACGTTTACGGGACAGCCCTGTACGCAGGGCTTGTTTTTACAGTTAAGGCAACGCTTTGCCTCGGATATCGCTATTTCGGAGGTGTATCCGAGTGCGACCTCATCGAAATTTCTTGCTCTTACCTCGGGTGCCTGCACGGGCATCTCGTGTTTTTTCGGATCGATAGCCATTTATTCTCACTCCTTACGCTTTCTTGAAAAGATTGCACGCCTCGTCGCGTGCGTGACGCTCGAAATCGGCATACATCCTGCCTCTCGACATCGCTTCGTCGAAATCTATTTCATAGCCGTTGAAATCCGGACCGTCAACACAGGCGAATTTGGTAACCTTTTTGCCGTCTTGATTGAGCGTGAGCCTGCAACCGCCGCACATTCCCGTGCCGTCTATCATTATGGGGTTCATCGAAACCGTAACGGGCGTGCCGAACGGCTTTGCCGTCGCAACGACGAACTTCATCATTATCAGCGGTCCTATCGTGATTATCATGTCGAATTTTTCGCCCGCTTCGAGCTTTTCCTTAAGCGGAACGGTCACGTTTCCGTGGCGACCGTAGCTTCCGTCGTCCGTCATGAGTATCATCTCGTCGGAGCAAGCTTCGAACTCGTCCTCGAGTATTACCAGATCCTTGCTTCTGAATCCGATTATGGACGTTACCTTCGCTCCGAGACGGTGAAATTCCTCGGCTACGGGCATTGCTATTGCACAGCCGACACCGCCGCCGATTATGCAGACGTTCTTAATGCCCTCCGTTTCCGTCGCACAGCCGAGAGGCCCCACGAAGTCCTCGATGAACTCGCCTTCGTTTTTATGATTGAGGCGTTCGGTCGTGCCTCCGACGATTTGGAATATGATCTTTACCGTGCCGTCATCCGTATTGCAGCCCGCTACGGTAAGCGGAATACGCTCACCGTCACCGTCAACGCGAAGGATTATGAACTGACCCGGCTTTGCTTTTTTTGCGACAAGCGGTGCTTCGATCTCCATTTGCGTGACCGTCGGATTAAGCGATTTTTTGCGAACGATTCTGTACATTCCTGTTCTCCTGTCCGAATTTTTGTATTGCAAGGGTATGTTTCTTAACATGGAAACAAAAGCTGTTTCCCACCCGAAGATTTTCGACAGCTTCCCCTATATATATTTTTCTACGGATATTATACTATCTTTTTTTCATTTTGTAAAATATAAAAAAAGTATATCTCATATATATTTTTCGATATATATTCCGCAACGGTTTTTGCATGATTTTTTTACTCTGCCTTCATTTTCCAAACCTCCGTCGATACTTCTGCTTGCCAAAATTTGTTAATTATTTTGTCCGAAGTGTAAACTTTTTTATGTACACACTATATATATTGACTTTTTATATTTGTTTTGATAAAATGTATGCGTGCGGATAAAATTGTCGTATTCCGCACGAAACTTAGATTGCTATCACAGTGTTTAGGGGGTGTAATATGAAATTTCTCATTGCTTCGGACATTCACGGCTCGGCTTATTACTGCAAGAAGCTGATCGATCGTTTTGCATACGAGAGAGCGGACAGGTTGCTTATTTTGGGCGACATACTTTATCACGGTCCGAGAAACTCTTTGCCCGAGGAATATTCGCCGCCGGCGGTCGTCGAAATGCTTAACCCGTTACACAACGTTATTCTGTGCGTTTGCGGCAATTGCGACAGCGAGGTAGATCAAATGGTCCTCGATTTTCCGATCAAGGCTCAATATGCGATATTGAGCATCGGGAAAAAAATGATATTCGCAACGCACGGTCACGAATACAATTTAAACTCGCTTCCTCCGCTTTCGCCCGGCGACATCCTGCTGCACGGTCACACCCACGTTCCCGCTCTTGTCGAACGGGATGGGATAACTTACATGAATCCCGGCTCGACCTCACTGCCGAAGCAAGGCTCAAGACACGGCTATATGACACTCGAAAACGGCGTTTTCACGTGGAAGGACATGGACGGGGAAGCATACATGACGCACACGGCGAGCGAGGCGTAAGGCGTAATATGAATCTGCTGCATATGAAATACGCCGTGGAGGTCGCCCGCATCGGGTCGATCAACAAAGCGTCGGAAGCTCTTTTGATAGCTCAGCCGAATCTGAGCAGAGCGGTAAAGGAGCTTGAGGAAGAGCTTGGCATCGTGATATTCAATCGCAGTGCAAAGGGCATGACGCTCACGCAAAGCGGCGAGGAATTTATTTTCCGTGCGGAAAAGATACTCGAAAAGATAAACGAGGTCGAGGAACTGTACAAAGCACCGCAAAAGCGTGTCGAACGACTTTCGGTCTGCGGCATCACACCGCATTACGCACTTCGGGCGTTTTCGCATATCTGTTCGCACGGAGAAAATACCGAATGCGAAAAAAGTTACGAGCTTCGTTCGGTTGCCGACACGGTAAATGCGGTCGGCAGGGGCGAATACAGGCTCGGCATCGTCGGTGTTTCGGCGGATTGCGAGCGACGCTTCGAAGTGTTTTCCGCCGAGCGGGGATTGAAATACGAGAGAGTGGCTCGGTATCGTCTTGTCATGCTCGCCAATCGTCGCGGCCGCATCGCCCTGAGCCGGGGCGAGGATATGTCGGGTGCGGTACGGGCGGCATACACGGGTGCGTTCGGCGAAAAGGACGAGAACGAATGCGTATTCAAAGTGGATTCCGCACTTGCCTGTCTTGAATTGCTGTCGGCAAACGACGAGATCTATGCGTATTCGCCGCCGATGCCGGAAAAGCTTCTCAAGGCGTACGGCATATGCGAGGTCTGCGTCGCTACCGACAAGATCCGTTGCGACGGACTCGTATATAAAAACGGAATGCATTTCAACACATGGGAAAGACTTTTCTTCGACGAGCTTGTCCGAACGAAAATATGATACGGTGATATCAATTCGGATAATACCGTTATACCAATTTGATAATTGTAAATCAAAAAGCATTATGATATAATCAAATGATATGTCGAAAAACGGCATATAAAAACAAGGAGAGGATATGAAAGTTACCGTTTGCACGGATTCGTGCTGTCGTCTTAAGGGATGCTTTCGTGTACTGCAACGGCTGGAGCGGCTGATCGAAGAAAGCGGCTTACAGAGCAAAATAACGCTTGCCGTCGAAATGTGTGCGGGCAACTGCGGTGACGGAGTAAGCGTCGATGTCGACGGAAAGCTTTACGCCGTGAAAGAGAGCGAGGTTGACGGATTTTTCGCTTCCGTCATATCGGGCGGGCTTTCATAGCTTGAGCCGAGGTACGAAAAGTTCAAAATATGAGAAAATTCGATACGAAGGTACAGCACCTGAAGTACAAGGTACTGCGGGAGGTCGCACGGCTTGCGTGGGAGGGAACTCTCACCGAGGGGCTTATCGACATTCCGAAAACGATAGTACCGGGCAACACTCCCACGATGCGGTGCTGTATATATAAAGAGCGAGCCATACTTTCGGAAAGAGTGAAGCTCGCAATGGGCGTGGGGGATAACGGGCATATCATACAGGTGATCGATATAGCCTGTGACGAATGTCCCGCAAGCGGCTACACGGTCACGGATATGTGCCGAGGCTGTTTGGCACACCGCTGCGAGGACGTATGTAAGCGAAACGCATTGTATTTCGACGAGAACCACGTCGCGCACATTGACAAATCGAAGTGCGTCGAATGCGGAGCGTGTGCGAAGGTCTGTCCGTATTCGGCGATCGTTTCGAGAAAGCGACCGTGTCAGAGTGCGTGCAAGATAAAAGCCATTTCGACGGGCGAAAACGGTGCGGCGAAAATAGATTACGAAAAGTGCATATCCTGCGGAGCGTGTGTATATCAATGCCCGTTCGGGGCGATAACGGACCGATCGTACATTTTAAAGGTCATAGACCTGCTTAAGGGCAGTCGGAACGGAGCGTACAAGATATATGCGGTCGTTGCTCCGTCTATATCGAGCCAGTTCACCTACGCAAAGCTCGGTCAGGCGGTAACGGGCTTAAAACGCCTCGGCTTCGATGCCGTAGTCGAAGCGGCACTCGGTGCGGACATGGTCGCACAGGCGGAATCGAAGGAGCTTGCGGAGAAGGGCTTTTTGACAAGCTCATGCTGCCCGGCGTTCGTCGCGTATCTCAAATCGGCGTTTCCGTCGCTTTCGGGCAACGTATCGCACAGTCTTTCCCCGATGGCGACTATTTCAAAATACATCAAGGACACGGAGGAGGACGCAAAAGTCGTATTCATAGGTCCGTGTACGGCAAAGAAAGCGGAAGCGGAGCTTGATACGGTAAGTCCGTATGTCGATGCGGCGATGACGTTCGAGGAGCTTCAGGCACTGTTCGACAGTCGGGATATAGACATTTCGACGCTTGAAGAGGGCGTGCTTGACAACGCATCGTATTTCGGCAGGATATTCGCCCGTTGCGGCGGTCTTTCCGATGCGGTCGCACAGGGACTTAAGGAACAGGGCATAACGGATTTCGAACTTAAGCCCTGCTCGTGCGACGGAATAGAGGCGTGCCGAACGGCGTTGCTCAAGAAAAGCAAAAACGTGCTTGACGCAAACTTCATAGAGGGCATGGCATGCATAGGCGGCTGTGTCGGCGGAGCGGGATGTCTTACGCACGGAGAGCGGAACAGGCTCGAGGTAGATAAATACGGACTTATGGCACAGGACAAGACGATATCCGATGCCGTAGCCGGTCTGAAAACGAAAAAAACCGACAAGGTTTAAAATATATGTAATAAAGTTAAGGAGAAATAAAATGAACAAAATTACAATTATCGGTACGGGAAGCGTAGGCTCCACCATCGCTTACACACTGACGGTCATGGGACTCGCATCGGAGATCGTCATGATCGATATCAACACCGAGAAGGCACTTGGCGAAGCACTCGATATCAGACAGGGCGTACCCTTCTGCAATCCCTGCTCGGTATATGCGGGAAGCTATGAGGACGCAAAGGATTCGGACATAGTTATCGTTACCTCGGGTCTTGCACGTAAGCCCGGCCAGTCCCGTCTTGATCTGGCTCAGATAAACGTCGACATAACAAAGAGTTTCATACCCGAAATAACCAAGTATGCACCCAACGCATTCTACGTTATCGTTGCGAACCCCGTCGATATACTCACATACACGTTCTGCAAATGCTCCGACATTCCCGAGAACCGTATAATCGGTTCGGGTACGATACTCGATACCTCCCGTTTGCGTGCGAGATTGTCCGAGTACTACAGGATCAATCAGCAAAATGTTCACGCATACGTTCTCGGCGAACACGGCGATTCCGCATTCGTGCCGTGGTCCGTAGCGAACATTTCGAATATTCCGATAGAAGAATACAAAGCCTGCATTGCAGACGAAAATACCAAAGCCCTTTATCCCGAATTCGATAAGGACGAGGTAGAGGAATACGTTCGCAAGTCCGGAGCCAAGGTAATAGCACGCAAGGGAGCGACGTTCTACGCCGTTTCGATCTCGGTGTGTCACCTCGTTAAATGCCTGCTTTCCGGTGTCGATACGACGCTTACGGTATCGACGATGCTTCACGGCGAATACGGAATAGACGACCTTTGCCTGTCGTTGCTCAATATTGTAGGCGGCAACGGTGCTCACGGCAAAGTAATGTTTCCGCTCAACGACACGGAGCTTGCGGCACTTAGGAAGAGTGCGGACAGCCTGAGAAGCGTAATAGATAACATTAAGATATAAGGGAGTTAGCATGGATTACCGTATAGAGCATGACTCCATGGGCGAGGTAAAGGTACCCGCAGATCGCCTCTGGGCGGCACAAACGCAAAGGAGTCACGAGAATTTCGAAATAGGCGTGGGCATCGAAACGATGCCGTCTGAAATAGTACACGCCTTCGGCATTTTGAAAAAAGCGGCGGCTTTGGCAAACAACGCACTTCGTCCCGAGAAGATGACGGACGAAAAGCTTGCGGCGATAAGCACCGCCTGCGACGAGGTGATAAGCGGCTCTCTCAACGACCATTTCCCGCTCGTCGTTTGGCAAACAGGCTCGGGAACGCAGTCGAATATGAACACGAATGAGGTAATAGCGAACAGGGGAAACGCCGTTGCCGGCAAAAAACTGCTTCACCCGAACGACGACGTGAACATGAGTCAGTCGTCGAACGACACGTTCCCCACGGCTATGCACATTTCCGCGGTCCTCATGATAGAGGACAAGCTCATTCCCGCCGCCGAAACGCTCATTTCGACCTTTAAGCGGCTCGAAGAGGAGAACGAAGGTATAGTAAAGAGCGGAAGAACGCATCTTCAGGACGCAACGCCTATAACGTTCAGTCAGGAGATAAGCGGTTGGAGATCGAGCCTCGAAAGAGATGTACAGCTGCTTCACCTTGCGGTAAAGCCTCTGCACGAGCTGGCACTCGGCGGAACAGCCGTAGGAACGGGACTTAACGCT
>CAZCJU010000028.1:6728-20022 GCA_964498965.1 uncultured Lachnospiraceae bacterium | reverse complement strand
ACCTGCGTGACCCTTAAAGGTTCTCGTAGGTGCGAACTCGCCGAGCTTGTGACCGACCATATCCTCGGTTACGTATACGGGAACGTGCTTACGTCCGTCGTGAACGGCAATCGTGTGACCGACGAATTCGGGATAGATCGTAGACGCACGTGACCAAGTTTTGATTACCTGCTTGCTGCCGCTTTCGTTCATTTTTTCGATTCTCGAAAAAAGTTTTTCGTCAACATAAGGTGCTTTTTTCAAGCTTCTGCTCATTTCTTATTCCCTCCTTCTCTTATTTGCCGTTTCTGTGCTTAACTATAAACTTCTCGGTGCGAGCCTTCTTGTTTCTCGTCTTGTAGCCGAGAGCGGGCTTACCCCAAGGAGTAACAGGCGAAGGACGACCTACGGGGGACTTACCTTCACCGCCGCCGTGCGGGTGATCACAGGGGTTCATTACCGAACCTCTTACCGTAGGACGGATACCGAGGTGGCGTGTTTTACCCGCTTTGCCGAGCTTGATGTTCTCATGCTCGAGATTACCTACCTGACCGATAGTCGCTTTGCAGTTAAGTCTGATTATACGAACCTCACCGCTGGGCAATCTTACCTGAGCCATGCCGTTTTCCTTAGCCATGAGCTGAGCTGCGGCACCCGCACTTCTTACGAGCTGACCGCCCTTGCCGGGGTAAAGCTCGATGTTGTAGATAAGCGTACCTACGGGAATGCTCGATATGGGAAGCGTGTTACCCGCTTTGATGTCCGCATTCGCACCGGAGTAAATCTTGTCGCCTACGGACAGACCTACGGGAGCTACGATGTAGGACTTCTTTCCGCTCTCGTACTGAATAAGTGCGATGTATGCGGTTCTGTTGGGGTCGTACTCGATGGCGATCACGGTAGCCTCGTTTTCGTCGGCTCTCTTGAAATCGATCATTCTGTACTTTATCTTGTTTCCGCCGCCTCTGTGACGAACGGTTATTTTGCCGTAGCTGTTACGTCCGGCATTTTTCTTTTTCTTTGCAATAAGACTTTTTTCGGGTGTCTTCTTGGTTATTTCCTCAAAGGAGGGCACCGTCATCTGTCTTCTGCCGGGTGTTATGGGTTTAAAGGTTTTTACCGACATTGCTACTCCTCCTTATTTCAGACCGTCGAAGAACTCGATGGTTTTGGAGTCGGGCTTAAGCGTAACGAACGCTTTTTTCCACTCTCTCGTATAACCTGCGTGAACTCCGAGTCTTTTGGGTTTCTTTGCCGTGTTTACGGTATTTACGCTCGCAACCTTTACTTTGAAGATCTCCTCGACCGCAGCTGCGATCTCGGGTTTCGTTGCGTCTGCGTGTACTTCGAATACATATCGTTTGCTGTCCATCATCATCATCGAATCCTCGGTGATGATCGGACGAATGATTATATCGTATGCGTTTTTCATTTTGCGTACACCTCCGATATTTTTTCAGCGGCGGCCTTCGCTACGATGAACGTATTGCAATTTAGTATATCGTATACATTGATCGTGTTGACCTGAGCCGTTTTTACACCGGGGATATTGGCGAAGCTCTTTACTACCATGGGATCGTTGCCGTCGAGAACCACGAGCGACTTTTTGCCCGCACCGATAGCGGAAAGCATAGCCGTCATCGTCTTCGTCTTGTAAGCGTCGGTCTTTATGGCATCTACTACTATCATTTCGCCGCCTGCCGCTTTAGATGAGATAGCACTCTGTAAAGCGATTCTCTTTACCTTTTTGTTCAGATCCGTGCGATACGATCTCGGCTTGGGACCGAGAGCAACGCCGCCGTGCGTCCACTGAGGAGCTCTGGTCGAGCCTTGTCTTGCACGTCCCGTGCCTTTCTGTTTCCAGGGCTTTATGCCGCCGCCGGAAACCTCGGTACGCGTAAGCGTGGACTGTGTGCCTTGTCTTTGGTTGAGAAGATATGCTCTTACCGCCGCATGAAGCACTGCCTCGTTAATCTCGGCAGCGAAAACCGCATCGGAAAGAACTACTTCGCCGGTCACTTTACCGGTCATGTCCACAACATTAAAATTTGCCATTTTTCATTCCTCCTTACGATTATTTGCAGCTGTTGCGGAGGAATACTATTCCGCCTTTTGCACCGGGAACCGCACCCTTTACCGCAATAAGGTTCTTTTCCGCATCAACTTTTACGACATCGAGATTAAGTATTGTTACCCGCTCGGCACCGTACTGTCCTGCCATGTGTTTATTCTTGAATACTCTCGACGGGGACGAGTTTGCACCCATTGAACCTACCTGACGGTGAACGGGACCTACACCGTGTGTCATTCTGAGTCTGTGTGCACCCCAGCGTTTGATAACGCCGCTGTAGCCGTGACCCTTGGAAATTCCCGTTACATCGACTCTGTCGCCTGCGGCGAACACGTCCGCTGTGATGATATCGCCCACGTTTATTGCGTCGATATCGTCGAGTCTGAATTCCTTAAGATGCTTCTTGGGAGCAACATCGTTCTTTGCGAAGTGTCCCTTTTCGGCTTTTGTCATATGCTTGTCTTTAACATATCCGAAGCCGAGCTGTACGGCATTGTAGCCGTCCGTTTCGATCGTTTTCTTCTGTGCTACCACACAGGGTCCCGCCTCGATGACGGTCACGGGTACGACCGCACCCGTTTCGGTGAAGATCTGCGTCATGCCGATCTTGCGTCCGATGATTCCTTTTTTCATTTCTTTTCTCCTTTTTGGTTATTGGTTGGCTGAGCCAACATGACCGGTTGCCACACGACTGTGCCGTGTGCGGAGCCTGTCTGCATTGTATAAATAAAGCTCAAAGCTTTATTTCGATCTCAACGCCCGCCGGAAGCTCAAGATTCGTGAGAGCCTCTACCGTCTTGGCGGAGGGCTTGTTTACGTCTATAAGACGCTTGTGAGTTCTCATTTCAAACTGTTCGCGCGAGTCCTTGTACTTGAATACAGCACGAAGGATCGTAACTACTTCTCTTTCCGTGGGGAGCGGAATAGGTCCGGACACCTCGGCACCCGTTCTCTTCGCCGTATCGACGATCTTTGCCGCCGCCGCGTCGATAAGGGTATGATCGTAGCTCTTCAGTCTGATTCTGATTTTCTCCTTAACTGCCACCTTTGTTTTCCTCCTTTTAAATTTCGGCTTGATCTAAAAGGGCCGAACAGAAACTCAAACACGACACCGTGTGTTTCACACATTCCCATTAAAAAACGGATTCGCCTTTCGACGTTATCCATGGGGTATCGGTCTTTTACCGATTGCCGAAGCGACACATCGTCTGCCTCGGAATATCGAAACCGAACTGTGTACGGTGCGGATTGTTTTCATCGTCGCCCGATTAAATATCGGACATACTCTGCGGAAATTCCCTGCATAAGCATTCGGCTTTGCAGCCACCTCCCGCTTCATCGCACATCAAGCGGAGTTATTGTATCATATTTTCGTTTTTTTTGCAATAGGCTATGCACAAAATGTTTTTAATTTTTGATGAAAAAAATGTTAATTTTATTTCATATACATCATTTTTTCATTTGTTCCGCCATTTTCATATTTCTGTAACATTTATAGTTTAATATATTATACGAGCATATGAAAGGATCGTTTGAAAATGAGCGAGAAAAGCTACTCATACAAAACAAAAGGCACCTGTTCGTCAAAGATCGAACTCGTACTTGACGGAAATAGGATCATAGCCGTCGAATTCACGGGCGGTTGCAACGGAAATCTGAAAGGGATATCGAAGCTGTGTGTGGGCATGGACGCAAAAGAGGTCATTGCACTTTTAGAGGGAACGAAGTGCGGTTTTAAGGACACCTCGTGTCCCGACCAGCTTGCCAAGGCTTTGAAATCGGCACTCGCAAGTGCCTCCGAAAATAAATGAAATTTTTTCGGGTGTACCCGCACGGTGGGAAATTTGCGTATAATAAGGTAAAAAATATATAAAGAGGTTACATTATGGATTACCGCGAAAATTACAACGCATGGTTAAACTCGGAGCTTGTTGACGAGCAAACGAAGCAGGAGCTTGCGGAGTTGAAAGACGAGGACGAGATAAAGCTTCGTTTTTATCAGTATCTGCAGTTCGGAACCGCAGGACTGCGGGGAACGATGAATGCGGGTACGAACGCAATGAACGTTTACACCGTGCGTCATGCGACTCAAGGCTTTGCGAATCTCATCAAGGAACAGGGTGAGGAAGCGTGCAACAGAGGCGTCGCCATAGCATATGACAGCCGCCAATATTCCGACACATTTGCAATGGCTGCGGCGGAGGTGCTTGCGGGCAACGGAATACAGGTATTCATTTTCGGCTCTCTCCGTCCCACTCCCGTGCTTTCCTTTACGATACGTCATCTCGGCTGTATTGCGGGAATCAACATAACGGCTTCGCACAATCCCAAGGAATACAACGGCTACAAGGCGTATTGGGAAGACGGAGCCCAGCTTCCTCCGGAACACGCAAGCAAGGTATCGGAATACATTTCGGCGATCGACATATTCAACGATATAACGCGTATTCCGTTTAAGAGAGGCATATTCGACGGCACGATAAGCGTTATAGGCAGAGAGATCGACCGCGAATATCTGAAGAATGTATGCGATCAGGCAATAGACACCGATATAATCAAGGAAATGGCGTCAAGTCTGAACATAGTATACACTCCTCTGCACGGCACGGGTTATCTTCTCGTTCCGGAGCTGCTCGGAAAGCTCGGCTTCGAGAATTTATACACGGTAAAGGAGCAGGCGATACCCGACGGATTTTTCCCTACGACACCGTTTCCCAATCCCGAATTTAAAGACGTTTTCACACCGGGAATACGTCTTGCTCAGCAGGTCGGATCGGATCTGATAATAGCAACGGACCCCGATGCGGACAGGGCGGGCATTGCCGTAAGAAACGGCGAGGGCGAATTTGTGACACTGACGGGCAATCAGGTGGGAGCATTGCTCACCGATTACATTATAAACGCTTTAAAGCGTAAGAGCAAGCTCTGCGAGCAGCCTTATGTCGTAAAAAGCTTCGTATCGACCGAGCTTGCGACGAAGATCTGCCGCGACAACGGTGTTATGATGTATAATGTTTTCACCGGCTTTAAATTTATCGGCGAAACGATAAAACAAAAAGAGATCCCCGGAAAGCGTGAGTTTTTGCTCGGCTTCGAAGAATCTTACGGATATTTGAGAGGCACTTACGCACGCGACAAGGACGCACTCTGTGCTACCATGCTCATTTGCGAAATGGCGGCATACTATAAGAAGCTGGACATGACGCTTTACGACGCACTCACGGCACTGTACAAAAAATACGGCTACTATCGTGACGGAATAGACAATCTGACAATGAAAGGACTTGACGGAATAGAAAAAATGAAGAGCATCATGTCCTCTCTCCGCAAGTCGCCCCCGTCAAGTTTCGGAAAATTCAAGATCGACTCGGTGATCGACTATTCCGTACCCGAGGAATACTTCCCCGAAACGGGAGAGCGAAAAAAGGCGGACACAGGCACAACGAACACGCTGTATTACAAATGCGGTGATGACATCGTCGTTATCCGTCCGTCCGGTACAGAACCTAAGATCAAGCTGTACTATCTCGTATCCGGAAAGACGGCCGAGGAAGCGGACGACAAGGTTCAGGCTCTTTCGGCAAGCGTAAAAGAGCTTATATCCGCCTTTTGACCGTTAAAGCTCGAAAAACGAACCCGAACACGGCAAGCCGTGTTCGGGTTGATATCGTATAAAGGTGTGACAGCCTATCATTTCAAGAACTGGTTCTTGTAATTTTTTTCGTCCTTTTCGCATTTAATGCGACGTGAATAAACGTAACCGACAGTACCCAGCACCGCATACACGACCGCTATCAGCATAGAGAGCATCGCATATGTGGTAGGTGTGAACACGGCTTGACCGTTCGGTCCTCTCGAATTGACGATAAAAAATATCACGGTAAAAACTATAAACGTAAGCAACATATGCAAAACGAGCTTTATAATATAGCTTACGTTTTTGATCCGCATTACGAGCTGGATAAAGGACAAACACAGGGAAAACGCAAGCGATGAATAAATATACAGATATGATGCTCCGTTCGTTTCGGAGCGGAACAGAAACGAAATGCTCATTGCGACGGTAAAGCAGCAACACGCCAGCTTGATCCGTCCCCATAAAAACAATGCTGTATTGAATTTCTTGCCGTCTTTTTGATTTTTCATATGCTTCCTCATTCCCCGCCTTCGGCGGCAATCGGCTTTTTCTTTGTATTGTACCACTTTTTTTCCCACTTGTCAACATCATTATTGTGAAGATTTGGTCAATATATACATTTTGCGTCATCGCCGTCGCCGTTCATATATCAGAATGAATAAATTTGCAATTTTATGCACTTTTGCTCTTGACAAAACCGAAAAACGGTGTATAATATTGCTCAAAGAAATAAATTTTATACAGGAGAAAATATAATCATGTCGGAAAAAAAGATAAAGAAAATAGTACTTGCGTATTCGGGCGGTCTTGACACCTCCATAATCATTCCGTGGCTCAAGGAGAATTACGAGGGCTGCGAGGTCATAGCCGTTTCCGGCGACGTGGGACAAGGCACGGAGCTTGACGGACTTGAAGAAAAAGCTATCAAGACGGGAGCTTCAAAGCTTTACATCGAAGACCTGAAAAAAGAATTTATCGAAGATTACATTTACCCGACGATGCAAGCCGGAGCCGTATACGAGGGCGAATATCTGCTCGGCACCTCCTTTGCACGTCCGGTCATCGCAAAGCGTATAGTCGAAATAGCAAAGGCCGAGGGTGCGGATGCCATCTGCCACGGTTGTACGGGCAAGGGCAACGACCAGGTACGTTTCGAACTTACGGTAAAAGCACTCGCCCCCGAGCTTGAGATAATCGCTCCTTGGCGTATTTGGAACATAAAGTCCCGTGAGGAGGAGATCGACTATGCGGAGGCACACAACATTCCTCTTAAGATAAACCGCGAAACGAATTACTCCAAGGACAAGAACCTTTGGCATTTGAGCCACGAGGGCTTGGATCTCGAAAACCCCGCAAACGAGCCGCAATACAACAAGCCCGGTTTCCTTGAATTGGGCGTATCGCCCGAGCAGGCACCCGATGTACCGACATACGTTACGATCGATTTCGAAGCGGGCGTTCCCGTTGCCGTTGACGGTGAAAAGCTCGGAGCCGTCGAGCTGGTAGACAAGCTCAACGAGCTTGGCGGTAAAAACGGCATAGGACTTGTGGACATCGTGGAAAACCGTCTTGTCGGCATGAAGAGCAGAGGCGTATACGAAACTCCCGGCGGAACTATTCTTTACAGGGCTCACCGTGTTCTCGAAACGCTCACGCTCGATCGCGACACGATGCACTACAAAGACATCGTAGCCGGCAGGTATGCGGAACTTGTATACAACGGTCAATGGTTCACTCCTTTGCGTGAGGCACTCGACGCTTTTGTAAAATCGACACAGCAGACGGTCACCGGTTCGGTAAAGCTCAAGCTTTACAAAGGCAACATAATAAATGCCGGCACGACCTCACCATACACGCTCTACAGCGAAGAGATCGCAACGTTCTCCGAGGATCATGTATACGATCAAAAGGATGCTACGGGCTTTATCAATCTCTTCGGGCTGCCTTGCAAGGTAAAGGCAATGTCCGGCCCGAAGAACGACTGACGAAAGCTTCGGCAAATCAAAATGTACAAGGTATTTATAGACGGAAGTGCAGGCACGACAGGTCTGCGAATTTCCAAAAAGCTTGCCTCAAGGCGGGATATAACGATTATATCCCTGTCCGAGGAGGTACGCAAGGACAAAAACGCTCAACGTGAGGCGATAAATTCCTCCGATGTCGTTTTTCTTTGCCTGCCGGACGATGCGGCAAGGGAAGCTGTAGAGCTTTGCGAGAACGACAGCACAATAATGATCGACGCATCGACCGCACACCGCACCGACGACAAATGGGTATACGGCCTGCCCGAGCTGTCAAGCGTATTCAGGACCAATATTCGTTGCGGAAAGCGTATAGCCAATCCCGGCTGTCACGCAACGGGCTTCTGCGTCTGCGTTTATCCGCTCGTATCGGGCGGTATGATCTCTTCAGACTACCCGCTCACCTGTTTTTCGCTGACAGGTTACAGCGGCGGCGGAAAAAAGATGATCGCCGAATACGCACGTCCCGACTGGGACACCACGCCCGCACTCTATTCGCTCGGCGGTATGCACAAGCATCTGCCCGAGATGATGAAGGTCTGCTCGCTTTCCCGTCCTCCGGTGCTTGATCCGATAGTAAGCGATTATTATTGCGGTATGGTCGTTACCGTGCCGTTGATATCCGATTTCATGAAAAAAAAGCTCGGCGTGAACGAGCTATACGGATATTTCGCCGAATACTACAAAGACAGTCCCGTTATACACGTAAAGAAGCAGACGGGCGGTTTGATATATTCCGACGCATTTGCCGGTCGCGACGATCTCGAAATAATCGTCGGCGGTTGCGACGACCGTCCTCAAATATCGGCTCGTTTCTGCAATTTGGGCAAGGGTGCGTCGGGAGCGGCGATACAAAACATGAACATAGCCTTAGGGCTTGATGAAACAAAGGGTCTTATTTTATGAGCGATATAAGCTTTATTTCCGGCGGCATTTGCACTGCCGAAGGTTTCAAAGCTTCGGGCATTCATTGCGGAATACGTAAGAACAAGGTCAAAAAAGACCTTGCTCTTGTCGTATGTGACACTCCCTGCACCGCTGCCGGAGTTTACACGACAAATCTCGTAAAGGGTGCACCGATAGCGGTAACGAAAAAGAATCTCGAAAACGGCACGGCACGTGCGATAGTATGCAACAGCGGAAACGCAAACACCTGCAACGCCGACGGCATTGAAAAGGCTGAAAAAATGTGTGCTCTCGTCGAGCGATACACCGGTGTTCCCGCCTGTGATGTTATCGTAGCTTCGACCGGTGTCATCGGTCAGCCGTTGCCCATCGAGCCTATCGAAAGCGGCTTTTCCGCACTTGCGGGTGCGTTGAGCCGTGACGGCGGTTCCGATGCGGCATCGGCGATAATGACAACGGACACGGTGATGAAAGAAGCCGCCGTGCGATTTACGATCGACGGCAAGACCTGCACTCTCGGCGGAATGGCGAAGGGTTCGGGCATGATACACCCCAACATGGCAACTATGCTCGTTTTTGTCACGAGCGATGTCGCCATAACATCGGAAATGCTTAAAAAGGCGATAAAAAACGATGCCGACAACAGCTTCAACATGATATCCGTAGACGGCGACACCTCCACGAACGACACATTTACGGTAATGTGCAGCGGCAAGGCGGGAAATACCGTTATCGACCGTGAAAACGAAGCATATGCGACATTTTGCAAGGCTCTTGCCTCCGTCACGAAGAAGCTTTGCCGTGCAATGGCAAAGGACGGAGAGGGTGCTACAAAGCTTATCGAATGCACCGTAAACGGAGGAGCGAATATTGTGTCGGCAAAGACCGTCGCGAAAGCGGTTATCGCCTCCTCACTCGTCAAAACCGCCATGTTCGGCTCGGATGCAAACTGGGGCAGGGTACTCTGTGCTATAGGCTACAGCGGCGTTGAGGTCGATATTAACGGCGTTGACGTATATTTCGCTTCACGCAAGGGCGAGGTCAAGGTCTGTGAAAACGGTGCCGGTGTGGAATTTTCCGAAGAAAAAGCGAAGATCATACTTTCGGAGGACGAGATCCAAATATATATCGTGCTGTCCGACGGAGATGCCTCGGCGACGGCATGGGGCTGCGACCTTACATACGATTACGTAAAAATCAACGGAGATTACAGAACATAATGGAAATGACCAATGCGGCACGTGCGGACGTGCTTGTGACCGCTCTGCCGTACATAAAGGAATACAATAATAAAATAGTCGTTATCAAATACGGCGGTAACGCCATGATAAACGAGGAGCTGAAAAAGGCGGTCATGGGCGATATCGTGTTGCTTTCTCTTGTCGGCGTAAAGGTCGTGCTTGTTCACGGCGGCGGTCCGGAGATCACGGAAACGCTCAAACGCATGAATATCCAAAGCCGCTTTGAAAACGGCTTGCGGGTAACGGACAAAGAATGTGCCGACGTTGCAATGATGGTGCTTGCGGGCAAGATAAACAAACAGCTCGTAAACCACCTCGGAAGCATAGGCGGTCGTGCGATAGGTTTGTCCGGCGTTGACGGTCACATGATAGAAGCCAAAATGATGGACGAGCGACTCGGTTACGTCGGCGAAATAACGCACGTAAACGCCGCTCCGATACTGGATATGCTCGAAAAGGGGTATATTCCCGTCGTTTCCTCCGTCGGTTGCGACAACGAGGGAAACGTTTACAATATAAACGCCGACACCGCCGCATCGAGGATCGCCTCCGCACTCAAGGCGGAAAGCCTTATTTCGATGACGGATATAAGCGGCATATTGCGTGACTGCAACGATCCGTCCTCACTCATTAAGGTAGTCAATGCCGAACGGGTGGACGAGCTTTATTCGTCCGGCATCGTATCGGGCGGTATGATACCCAAGGTACAGTGCTGTGCCGACGCAATAAACGGAGGAGTTAAAAAGGTTTTCATTCTCGACGGACGTGTACCGCATTCCATCATAATGGAAATGCTTACCGACGAGGGTATGGGAACGATGTTCATATAAAATGGATATTATTTCTACTGATAAAAAATACGTCGCCAATACATACGACCGTTTTCCCGTTCAGATAGTCGACGGAAAGGGCAGCATCCTTACCGACGTAAACGGAAAAAAATATATAGATTTTTGCTCCGGCATAGCAACGAACATTTTCGGTCTGTGCGACGAGGAATACATAAAAGCGGTTGAAGCTCAGCTTCACACCTTCGCTCACGTATCCAATCTATACTATTCCGAGCCTTGTGCCGAATTGGCACGCCTGATCTGCGAAAAGACCGGCATGAAAAAGGTATTTTTCGGCAATTCCGGTGCGGAAGTAAACGAATGTGCGATAAAAGCGGCGAGAAAATATTCGTTCGATAAATACGGCGAGGGCAGAAGCAAAATAGTCACTCTGAAAAACTCGTTCCACGGCAGAACGATAACGACGCTTGCCGCAACCGGTCAGGACGTATTTCATAATTATTTTTTCCCGTTCACCGAGGGTTTTGTCCACGCCGAAGCAAACAATATCGCCGATACGCTTGAAAAAACGGAGGGTGCGTGTGCCGTTATGCTCGAGCTTGTTCAGGGTGAGGGCGGCGTAAACGTTTTGGATAAAGAATACGTAAGTGCCGTTGCGGAAAAATGCAGAAAGGACGATATTCTGCTTATGATCGACGAGGTGCAAACGGGCAACGGTCGCTGCGGCTCGCTGTACGCTTATATGCAATACGGAATAACACCCGATATCGTCACCACCGCAAAGGGACTCGGCGGCGGACTTCCGATAGGTGCCGTTATTTTCGGCGAAAAGGCCGAAAGCACTCTCGGCTTCGGCAGTCACGGCTCCACGTTCGGAGGTAATCCCGTGTGTGCGGCAGGTGCTTACAATATTATTTCTCGCATTGACGAAAAGCTTCTCGACGGCGTAAACGAGAGAAGCGAATATATCAAAAAGACCGTAAAGGAACGACTCGGCAGAGAAGCCGACGGCTTGGGACTGCTTTTGGGCATAAAGACCGCGGTAAAACCCGCCGATGTCGTAAACGAGTGCATAAACAAGGGCGTGCTTGCCCTTACCGCAAAGAACAAGATAAGATTGCTTCCCGCACTCAACATTCCGTTCGACTTACTGTCAACCGGCGTTGAAGCGATCTGCGATACCGTAAAGGAGCTTGAAAAATGAAACATTTACTGAAGCTTTCCGATCTGAGCGGAGAGGAGATAACGGAAATTCTCGATTTTGCCGACGAGCTTAAGGCACAGCGTAAAGCGGGAATAAAGAAAAAATATCTTGAGGGAAAAACGCTTGGCATGATATTCCGCAAATCCTCGACACGTACACGCGTTTCTTTTGAGGTCGGAATGTACGAGCTGGGCGGCAACGCTCTTTTCCTCTCGTCCTCGGATATTCAGATAGGCAGAGGCGAGGATGCCGCAGACACGTCGAGAGTGCTTTCGAGATATCTCGACGGCATAATGATACGTACATTCGAGCAAAAGGAAGCCGAG
Organism: uncultured Lachnospiraceae bacterium; assembly: GCA_964498965.1. Taxonomy (GTDB): domain Bacteria; phylum Bacillota; class Clostridia; order Oscillospirales; family CAG-272; genus CAZCJU01. Next base: position 7,846 of record CAZCJU010000028.1, on the reverse strand, counting down.
GATATGGCAGAATACGGCTCTATCCCCGTCATCAACGGTCTGACCGATTACGCACACCCTTGTCAGGTACTTGCCGACCTTATGACGATCCGCGAGTGCAAAGGTTCGCTTAAGGGCAAAAAAATGACTTTCATCGGCGACGGAAACAATATGGCGAATTCGCTTATCGTCGGCGGCATAAAGTGCGGCATGAGCGTGGCGATCGCCTGCCCCGACAATTATAAACCCGATGCGGAAATAATGAAATGGGCAGCCGAAAACGGCGATTTCGTATGTACACCCGATATATTCGCCGCCGCAAGCAATGCGGACGTGCTGTATACCGACGTTTGGGCATCCATGGGTCAGGAGGGCGAAGCGGCGGCACGCCGAGAAGCGTTCAAAGGCTACTCGATAACAAAGAACGTGTATTCTGCGGCGAAAAACGATGCCATGGTGCTTCATTGTCTGCCCGCACATAAGGGCGAGGAAATAGACGGCGACGTGTTCGAAGCACACGCAGACGAAATATTCGAAGAAGCCGAGAACAGACTCCACGCACAGAAATCGGTAATGGTCAAATTAATGAAATAAGTCGAAAGGACAGGGACGCCTGTCCTTTTTCATATGCTACTTGTATCTCGTTTTGATCTCGGTTTCACCGAGCAGATAATCAATGCTCGTGTTGTAGTATCTTGCAAGCTTGATCAAAATAGCGGTGGGTATATCGTTTTCACCCGTTTCGTACTTGGAATATCCCGTCTGTGACATCCCGAGCATTTTCGCTATCTGCGTTTGATTCATGTTTTTGTCCTCTCTCAGATCTCTGATTCTCGGATACATTTTTCATCCCTCTTTTTTCTATTAAAACTTAAATACCTTAATTCGAATCGGATCAATACCGTGTCTTGCCGACAATACTTCGCATTATTTGCAAAAAACAGGTCTTGCGAACGATTGCAATTTTGCGGCGGGAGCGACAGCTCCCCGGGGATTCGGCGAGGCTTCCTCGTCGAAGCTCCGTGACGTTCCCCCACAGGGGTGGGAACGTTTCGCATAAATTTAAATCGGAGCAGCCGCGGAGCTTGCGAACGATTGCAATTTTGCGGCGGGAGCGACAGCTCCCCGGGGATTCGGCG
>CAZCJU010000028.1:0-6628 GCA_964498965.1 uncultured Lachnospiraceae bacterium | reverse complement strand
CTCGTCGAAGCTCCGTGACGTTCCCCCACAGGGGTGGGAACGTTTCGCATAAATTATAACTTAATCTGTTTTGGGGTATTGACTTTTACCCTATTTTAGGTTATAATATTTATATGAGGTCGTCGTTTTCGTCATGCAACGAGTTGATACATTTTTTTAACTTTTTTGATGACATTTTTTTATTTATTATTCTGCATTTTGAAATAAAAATGTAGTAGAATAAATTGTTATACATATTTTTAGCGGGCGATGATTTTACATAAAGGACGGTAACGGTGAAAGAATTTGATAATATCGTAAGCTTTCTCGGACTTACGGATCGGAAGTTGATACAAGAATTTGAAGCAAGCTTGATACAACGAAAATACAAATGCGGCGAAAAAATGTTCGACATAGGCGAGGTCGTGCCGTACACATATTTTGTAACAAGCGGAATAATAAGAGGTTACGTCATGTCGCAGGACGGCGAGCTTGTCACAAACTGCTTCGGCTTCGGTTCGTGTGCAATCGCTAACAGTCAGCCTTTCGATTTTGTATCACCCTCCTATATAGGTTGTGAATTTCTGACGGACGGTAACTGCTTCATTTTGCCCGCCGGCAGATACAAGGTGATAACATCCGATTATCCGGATATGGCAGTCAAAACAACCGAGTTTTTGGTCAAATCGATTGACGAACAGACTCTTCACAAAAACATAATACAAAATTGTAATGCGGAGCAGAGATACCTTTGGTTTTTGGAGCATTACGAGGGCTTGATAGACAAAATTCCGCATCATTACATCGCTTCGTATCTGGGAATGACGACGATAACGCTCAGCCGCATACGTTCGAAGCTTCATAAAAAGACAGACGAATAACAAATAACACTTAACGGGAAAGACGGATAAAAAATGAACGAATTCGACATGGTCATGGAACATTTCAAGATCAAGAATCACGATACGATAAAAGCTTTCGAAAAACATCTCATATTGAAAACATACAAAAAGGGCGATCTCGTTTTCGATGTGGGCGATATTGTGCCTTATGTCTGCGTAATGACGGAAGGAATAGCGAGAGGCTATACGCTCACCGAACGGGGTGAGTTCGTGACGGACTGCTTCGACTATAAATTCGGCGATGTCAACGTCGGTCAGCCGTTCGATTTCGTATCGCCGACCTATGCGGGCTTTGAATTTCTGACGGACGGGAAGCTGTACATTTTGCCCTGCGACGGCTACGAATACATTGTCGGAAGCTTTCCCGAGGCGGCGACTATGATAACTCAAATTCTGAGAAACGCTTTTGACGAGCATTATTACCACAAGGTAGTCATACAGACCTCCGATGCGGAGCATAGATACATTTGGTTTTTAAAGCACCACAAGGGTCTTATAAACCTCGTACCGCATCACTGTATCGCCTCATATCTCGGAATGAGTACGGTAACCTTGAGTCGTGTGCGTTCTTCGCTTTACGGGAAGATAGACGAATACGGAGAGCCTATCGAAAAAAAAGAATAGATCGAAAAAATCAAAAAAACCGTCCTCGGCTATTGACAAATCGATTTTTTTGTGTTATAATATCAGACGCTGATTCAAAGACAGCAGGTTACAGTAAAAACGGCAAGCCGTTTTCCTGCCGAGAAGATAGTGTTTAATGTATTGATACGATTGCACTCACTTTCTTTTCGCTTTGCGGTAAAGAAAGTTTTCTTTTGTTTCACGCAAATAATTACGGAGGTGAAATTCAAAATGGCAAGTGAAAAGATCAAAGCGGGCAAGCAGCAGATCGTCGAGCAGCTTTCCGAAAAGCTTAAAACGGCTTCCGCAGGCGTTATCGTGAATTACGCCGGAATCACCGTTGAAGATGATACCAAGCTGAGAGCCGAGCTTAGAAAAGCGGGCGTTGAGTATGCCGTTGTCAAGAACACCATGACAAAAAGAGCCGTTGAAGCCGTGGGCTACGACAAGCTCGGTGAAGTTCTCGAGGGCATGACCGCTATCGCCATCAGCCAAAACGATCCCGTGGCAGCCGCTAAAATAATGAAGGATTACGCCGACAAGGTAGAATCCTTTGATATCAAAGCGGGCTTTGTAGACGGCGAAGTTCTCGACCGTGACGGAGTTATGGCTTTGGCAAGCATTCCTTCAAAGGAAACACTTATCGGAAAAATTTTGGGAAGCATTCAGTCCCCTCTCTACGGTCTGGCATATGCACTTCAGGCTATCGTGGACAAGAGCGGCGAAGCTCCCGCAGAAGCCGCAGAGGCTACAGAAGCTGCGGAATAATTTCCGCCGGTGCGGAGTTGACCGCACAAAAAATAAGAGCCGCACAAAAATTATCTGCGGCATAAAAGAAGATTATTCAGGAGGATTACTAAAATGGCAAACGAAAAAACCACACAGATACTTGATGAAATCAAGTCCCTTACAATACTTGAACTGGCTGACCTTGTTAAAGCGATCGAGGAAGAATTCGGCGTATCCGCAGCTCCCGTAGCAGTTGCAGGTGCGGCAGTGGCAGCTCCCGCAGCGGCAGCCGAGGAAAAGACCGAGTTTGATGTTGTTCTCGCATCTTTCGGTGCAAACAAGCTTCCCGTTATCAAGGTAGTTCGTGAGCTTACAGGTCTCGGACTTAAGGAAGCTAAGGAAATCGTTGAGGGCGCACCCAAGACACTTAAAGAGGGTGTTGACAAGGCTACCGCAGAAGAATACAAGGCAAAGCTTACCGAAGCCGGTGCTACTGTGGAGATCAAATAAGTTTACCCCGTATATTTCGGTGTCGTCACATGACGACACCTTTTTTATTTCTGTTGTGTCGTATGACGACACCTTTTTTATTTTTGTTGTGTCGTATGACGACACCTTTTATTTTTGCCGCACGTCTGTGCGGTTTTTGTTTTCGCTCTTGACACGACGGACAAAAAATGGTATACTGTATTTGTATGTAATCGAAAAAATATTTTGATAGGAGAATGAACGTGAAAAAACGCGGCTCGAGATCGTTTTCGGTCGGTGCTTTGATTATATTGAATATCCTGATTTCGTCGTTTTTGCCGTGCCTGCACGTGCAGGCACAGGATTTTTCGCTGTTTTTCGGGCATGATTACGACACCGACAGCATAGAATGCTCGAATTGCGAGGTAAGTGCGGAAAACGAGGGTCTGCTTTTTTCCGCAGGTGTGGAATACCCGCCGTACCCGAGTGCAATGTTGCCGTACATACTCGACAACGGACGAGAGTTTGTATTCACCTGTTCATTCCGCTATAATTACGCCGTGTCGCCCGCCTGTTCCTTCTCCGTTGCTTTCGATATTCAAGGTGGCGGCAAACTTTTGTTCTCCCTTGCCAAAAGCGGAGATACGGAGCTTGCGTTTCTCGACGAAGAAAACGAATGGACAACGCTTTTCGCCGCTTCCCTCTCCGCCTATAAGGGTACGGGAAAGATATCTCCGTCCAAATTCAGCGGTACGGAGCTGTGCGACGGTGCGGAGCTTGAAATGAAAGCGGTATTTAAAGACGGCTACATTTTCGCATACATCGACTCCGTCATGCTCGGTGAGGCAACGCTCGGCAAGGCGGCGGAGCGGCTCGGCTTCGCCGGTCACGGTTGCGATGTTTCGGTGAAAAGCATTTCCGTCGGCTATTCCCTGCCGGAGATCAAAAGCGTTTCTCAATCCTACGACGCAAAAGTTAAAGAAAACGACGGCGTTTCTCCCCTGTTGATATCATATGATGCCGAGGGCGGTTCGCCCGCCGAAGCACAGATAACGATATTCGACGTCAGGAGCGGCGACGGCGTGCTTTACGTTTATTCGGACGGCAAAAGTCTCGACACGCTCTCCGCTCGACTTTCGCCGTATGAAAATACCATTCTGCCGTCGTTTTACGTTTCCGATACACAAAGTGCTTCGCTTCTCTCGGATTTCGCCGACGAAAACAACATTCACGACTGCTACATTATATCTTCCTCCGAAAGCTGTATAAAAAAAGCGATCGGAACGAGCAAATACCGCAGAGGTGTTCTTGACCTCTCTTCGTCTTCGTCGATCTCGGTCGAAGAATGTGCCGACAGACTTTATTCTTCGGGAATACGTACCGTTATTCTGTCCGAAAAATGTGCCGATTTCGACACGGTATACGCACTTCACCGACGCTTGATAAACGTTTTCGTCAAACCCGCCGAAGCCTCCGGGGCATATTACGACACGCTCTCCTCCTGTTGTGACGGAATAATCACGCAAAGCACCGAGCAACTCATCGAATTTGCACGTCGGCTCTGCGAAAACGAGCTTGCCTCCTCTCCGGCGGTCATTCCGATCGTTTCCGATGTAAACGGGTTCGAAAAATATTCCTCATTCGGTGCCGTGTGCGTCGATGTGACTTTGAATAACGGCGAGCCGTATTGCATGGGTCTGCCGCTTACCGAAATTTACGGTAAAATAAAGGATTCGGATACTATTTTGTATCTGACCTACGATGGCACGGACAAGAGTGTTTGCGAGCTTCTCAACGACTTCAACGAAAAAAACGGCTGTAAAACGAGGGTATTTCTTCTCGCTTCTCCCGCACTCGCTCAATACTCGTATTCCCTGCCCTCACTGTTCACGCATATCCGTTCCGATCTCATGTCTTTTTCGCAGTCGGGCAACGCCGTATTCGAGCTTGAAACGCTTCTCCGTTCTATAAATTCCGCAATAGTGACCGAGCGGGAGCTTTCCGACGAGTTGCTTTTTGCCTGCAAAGCACGTTGTATCGACGTTTGCACATACAACGTCGACAGCGGTTTTGCCGTTTTTACCGCCGAACCGGAAAAATACGCGGATGCGGTGATACGGCTCGATGTCGGCGTATCCGAGGACGGCAACGTGACCGTTTTCGGCAAGACCTACGGTAATACGAGCGTGGATCTCACCTCGAAATCGCGACTTCACTCTCTTTCCGACTCTCTGACCTGTACCGGAACAAAAGTATCGGGAAGCGGCAGTTTCGCCGTTTCGCTCGACTGCGATTTTGTCGGCTACGCCTCCGAGATCGTCGTTTTTTCTCCCCCCTCACCCGCCACGGACGCAGGTACGGAAAACAGGGGCGGTCTCGACCGTTCGATAGTATTATCCGTAGTAACCGTGTCTGTCGTTGCGATAGTGACTGTCGGTTCGTTGGCAGTCGCACTCACACTTCGTAAAAAACGGAAATAGCGTCGAAAATATTGTGAATCGATTGTAAATTTTTATGTTTTTAATTTAGCGGCGTCAAAAAAACAAAGAACCACGCTTGACAAAAACAAATAAATGTGATAAAATAATTGCGATTATGTGTGACGAATGCACATAACGGTAATATCGGTACAAGCGGCACGCCCGACAGCGGGTCGAATGTATATAGACGAACAATATCAAAGTAAGGAGGTGCAAGAATTGCCAACCTTTAACCAACTCGTTAAAAACGGACGTGAGGACAAGCGTTACAAGTCCAAGGCTCCCGTGCTTCAAAAGGGTTACAACTCCATAAAGAAGTGTGCCACGGATCAAAGCTCTCCTCAAAAAAGAGGTGTATGCACAAAGGTAACTACGGCTACTCCGAAAAAGCCTAACTCCGCTATCAGAAAAATAGCCAGAGTAAAGCTCGTAAACGGACTCGAAGCTACGTGCTACATTCCCGGTATCGGTCACAACCTGCAGGAACACTCTGTTGTACTCATCAGAGGCGGACGTGTGCGTGACCTCCCCGGTGTACGTTACCACATCATCAGAGGTACTCTTGACGCTCAAGGCGTTGCGAAGAGAAACCAGAGCCGTTCGCTCTACGGTGCAAAAAGAGCAAAAGCCGGCAAATAATAAAGTCGGATAAGGTTACTTCGGTTTAATATTTCCATATCGTGCAAGGCAGTACCTGAATTGATATAATTCGTTTATATATATTACGGGACCTACCGAGTACAACGGAAGAAAACTTTCGAGTACCTATGATTTCATTAAAATTTTATGAAGGAGGGAAGCACAGTGCCGAGAAGAGGTCAAATTACAAAGAGAGACGTTTTACCGGATCCGCTTTACAATTCCAAGCTCGTAACTAAGCTTGTAAACAATATAATGTACGACGGCAAAAAAGGTGTCGCACAGAAAATAGTTTATGACGCTTTCGAGATAGTCGAGCAAAAAACACAGAAAAATCCCTTGGAAGCTTTCCAAGCAGCCCTTGAAAATATCACTCCCAAGCTGGAAGTTAAGGCTCGCCGTGTCGGCGGTTCGACGTACCAAGTCCCCATGGACGTACGTCCCGAGCGTCAGCAAACTCTCAGTCTGCGTTGGATAACGAAGTATTCCAGACTCAGAAACGAGAGAACCATGGCTGAAAGACTCGCTGCCGAGATCATCGACGCTATGAACAATACGGGTGCGTCCGTAAAGAAAAAAGAAGATACGCACAAAATGGCGGAGGCAAACAAAGCATTCGCACATTTCAGATGGTAAGGAGTTACGCATATGCCGAGAGAATATCCGCTTGAGCTTACCCGAAATATCGGTATTATGGCTCACATCGATGCCGGTAAAACGACTACCACGGAAAGAATTTTGTTTTACACGGGCAGAACTCACAAAATAGGCGAAACTCACGAAGGTGCCGCCACGATGGACTGGATG
>CAZCJU010000027.1:14558-20074 GCA_964498965.1 uncultured Lachnospiraceae bacterium | reverse complement strand
AAAGCTACGGAGTTGCACTTAACTTCACGCATCGGCGAAAGCAGCATTAAATAGGATTAAGCCGCAGCAGACAAAGAAAAGCTCAACACGGTATACACGCATTTAAACGCACTTTCGGGAGAATGCGACGACGACATGAAAAAATCTGTAAAAGGTACGATGGAGCAGGTCAAAGAGCAGCTCAAAATACCGGCTTTGACCAAGCTTGAAAACTCTCTTCTCGAAAACGCGTCGAAGTCGGGCAACGTAAATTCCTCGAAGCTGTATATACAAGCCGCAAAGGTAGAACATTATTTGGATCGCGACGAAAAGGTATGGGAATACCTCGACCGCTCGATAGACTCCGTAGGCGATTGCGACGATATATCGTACACCGAGCCTATGTACTCCCTGATAGAAATAATATCCGATAAGGACAATTCCGAAAGCCTTAAGAACACTGCGGAGTACGTCGAGGCGGTTCTTGACAATTCCCTGCCCATGCAGATACCCGACAGTGCCGACAGCGGTGACAATAACGGCAACGAAGGCACGGAGGGCGATAACGATTTTGCCGATTCGTTTGCCACCGAGATAGGCACATATGTAAACGAAAAAAGAATGTCGGTCAACATTGTAAACGTCGACACCTCAAGCTTTGAAAAAGACGGCATAATCAAGGTAACGGCAAACATAAACAGCAAGCTTTACACAAACGCCGAAGAGCTTGCCAAGGCACTAAAGCTCACCGACTGCGGTGTGGAAATATCCGATTTCAAGGTTGAAAAGGTGGAGTACACCGCTGCCAATATACTTTTCTGCGTTGATGTTTCCGGCAGTATGTCGGGTAGCAAGATATCGGATTTGAAGGATGCGTTAAATCTGTTTATAAGCGGCAAGTCCGACAAGGAAAACATTGCCCTCATGCCGTTTTCATACGGTATTGAGCAAAAATACCCGTTTGGAACTGACAAAGACACGCTTCTTGCCGCTTCCGAAAGCCTGTACGCTTCGGGCGGCACGGCGATATACGATTCCATGCGTGAATCCATCAAGGAATTTTCATTTGCATACAACACGGTGAACAGCATTATTCTCATGTCCGACGGACAGGACAATTACTCTGTATCGGCAGACGATATCAGAATAAATATCGGCGACGAATGTAACGATCTCGGTATCACCGTATACTCGATAGGTTTCGGTTCTGATGCAGACTCCGAATATTTGTCCCTGATAGCAAGCTCGACAAACGGAGCTTACTTAATGGCAAATTCAAGTGACGGCGGCACTAATCAGTTGAGCGACTTTTTTGCAAATCTGCGTTCGCAGATACTCAATCAATACGTTATCACATTCACGCCCAAAGACATGATTACATACACGAGAACGGTAAAGCTGCAAGCGGAATCGGAGCATGACAGCGACAGCGAAACGTACTACCTCGGCGGCGGTTCGGATTCGGGAATTTCTTCCGAAATAACGGAGGACACGCCGATATACACCGGAAATGTTTCAATCGGCGGTTTCTATCCCGCACTGCTTTACAAAAACGGCAAGACGCTGACAACGGAGCTTAGAGGTACCGGCTTCGAGGATGGCAAGACTTATGAAATAGTGCTTTCCGGACGCACAAGCAAAATGAGCTACAAATGTACGGCTAAATACAAGGACGGAAACACACTTGAAATAACGCTCCCCAACAACATCGGCATAGACTGCTACGACATTCAATTCAGCGTAGAAGGTAAGAACGCATACATAGAAAAAGGACTGTCGATAATGAATAACGGCAGTCAAAAGGTGACAGAGTTCGGAGCATACCGTTTTGTTTCCGATTTCAAAACCACAAAATCCGACACGATAACACTCTCCGGTAACGTCACGATGAACGGCTGGCTGGTATTCAACGGCGATGTAAAAATAATCGGCGACCTAACGGGAAAGAACGTGACTCTCGAGGATTACGGCGGCTCATACGTCAAATACGACAAAGGGGACTCGCAAGGACTTGCGGCAATGTTCGCCAAAACGGGCAGCAAGGTACACATTTCCGCATTGGGCTTGATAACTCTTTACAACGAGAGCATTGACAATTACGACAAAAACACCTTTACGGTTCAATCCTTCCCTCTTGACGGTATAGAAATGGGTTGTAACCTCTTCTCGTTCACCGACATTTCGGCAGTGCTTTCTCCGAACAAGCTCGAAATAAAATTCGACAGTCTTAACACGACGATTCCCTACTACGACAAGCTCATCAACAAAGGCAAGGACAAAGACAAAAAGAGCGGCATAAAGAAGATAGACCTCGAAAGCAGTGTAATCGCAAAAAATGCCATAGGCATAAGCGGTTCCGTGAAATTTTCAACGGTAGCGAACAGTGGCTTCAAGCTCGGCAATCAGCAAATGAAATTCGACGGTACGGAATTTAAGCTTGAAATAGACACCTACAAGAACAAATACAAAGTCGAAGCGGGCGTAAAGCTCGGCTTCCTCGACACGGATTCGAACAAAGAGGATCTCGGTCTTAAATTGACTATCGGTTGGAACAATCCCGACGACGGCGACTATACGTCCGAGGAAAACAACAACGGCATCGTTCCGACGGAAATATCCGTAAAGGCAAAAGGCGACAAGGTCAAAGTACCCGTAACGATCGCAGGCGTGCCGTGCAATCTTAACGATTTCAATATAGGCGTATCGAATATAGACACCTCAAAGAGCATATTCTATTGGACGCTTGAGGGCGGTGCGAGCCTCAACACGGCAAAAATAAGCGAGATCGCAAATCTTAAGGGCTTGGACAAATGGATAGGCGACGTTTCGCTGTTCAAGCTCGACGACATGAAAATACAGCTTTGCCTCGGCGAGTTTTACCTTAAGGCAAGCACAACAGCCAAGTTGCTTGACAAACTGGAAGTCGGCTCGGCTGAAATAGAGCTTGGAAAATTCTCTTACACCAACAAACTGCTTGAGCTTGAAGACGAGAATGTTTGGGGCTTCAAAGCAAGTGTAACAATAGGACCCGATTGGAGAATCGGTAATATTGAGCTTAAGCTTCAAGTTACCGGTGAAATCGACATACTCAATCGCTTTATCGGTATGCAGGGTTCGGGCGAGGTCGAAAGCTCGGTAAAGATTGGGATAGTCAAGCCGGAAATAAACGTTAACAGTGAAATAGCCGTCGGCTACAGAATATTCAAAGACGGCAGCGGAGCATTCATAATTTGGACCGAACCCGAATTGCCGTTCGGAAATATAAGCTGGCCGAAAAATGCGGCGGGCGTTATTGCGACCTCGTCGAAATAGGCATATGGAAAGAATTTTTCACTTGAACGAAAGGGTAAATCAATGAAAAAAAGACTATCGGCATTTATAACGACATTAACACTGCTTCTTTCGATGTTTTCGATCGGTGCATTTGCCGTGTTCGACGAAGCCACCATGACCTTAGATGAAAACTGTAATATTGCGATAACCGTTTATTACGACGTTGCGGAGCCGAGTATGTTTTTTACCGCCCCGAACGGCAACATCATTATCCCCTCGTCGCTTCGTTCGGATAGAGGAGATGGGTACGTTCAGTATTACATTTCCGACGCACAAGCGGGAAGTTGGCGTATCTCATACGACAAGGGCGGCAATACTCAGCTTGATATTTACTATTCAAGCTATATTGAGCCGCTTAACATAGACAAATTCGAGTTTTCGCCTATCGGCAATTACCTGTTTACAACGTTTTCGGTGTCGTCTGACGATGCATCCTCTTTTGACTACAGTATATATGCCGTAGTAAAGAACGACGATGGCACGCTTGAGGGTGAAAAGCTCCTTGACGAGGGTACGGCTTATCCCGGTGACAGCGTTTTGAGAAACGTCTATATCGATTCTTTGGCAAATTACGATAATTACTACTTGCGTCTTGACGTTGAACGTGTAGTCGGCGTTGAGCATGAATTGAAAAGCAAATACGCCAACCAAACGTTTTCATATTCCGACGGCACTGTGCTTGACCCCATAGAAAACTTTAAAGTTGAGGTTGATCTTGCCGAAAGCACGATTTCTGTAGACTGGTCCGATTATGCAAAACGCAATGCGAAATACACCATTGCGATATTCGGTGACGGAGCAAGCGAGCCGACGGCAAATGCGACACTTGAAAACGACACGACATATTTTGACTATAATTTCGATCCGTCATGGAAAACAATTGCCGTTTCGCTTATCTACGATCAAAACGACACGATATCGCAGGAGCTGAAAAAAGTAATACCGATAGATAACGGCGTTAAACTCACCGCTTCCGCCTCCGGGCTAACTTCAAGTCGTCAGCTGACGATAAATTACGAAGCGAAGCAAAGTGTGACAGCGGATATCATTTTCGGCGAAACCTCAAACAAGCTGTTGCTTACAGGCAGCGGAAGCTTTTCTCTTTCGCTTGCGGACGGTGAAAATACAATACGTACGGAATACTGCTTAAGCGACGAGCTTGTTAAATACATTGCGACGTTTAAAGTAAATGCCGATATTACTCCTCCCGTATTGATTTTGGAAGAAAACGGAAAAACGCTGAACGTACAAATCGGCACATTTCTCCTTGTCGGAAAAACGGAGCCATCGGCAACGCTCACAATAGACGGTACGGCGGTTACGTTGAACTCCGACGGAACGTTCTCGTTTGAGCTTAATGTAGTTGAGGGCGAAAACATTTACAAGCTCGTATCGACGGATATTGCCGGAAACATGACTGCTAAAGACATTGTAATAAACGGCACAACAGGCGGTGCGGCGGGTGTCACAGCAAATGGAACGACGAAATCGAACAATCCCATTCTCGCTTATTTGCCGCTCATGATAACCTTTGCCGCCGGCGTGATATTCGCCCTTGCCGTGCTGTTCACTTCACGTTCTTTCAAAAAAGCGGAAAAGGGAAAAAAGCTCCATTCCGCTTTCAAGCTTTCCTCAATCTGGGTCGGCACGCTCACCGCCGCCTCTGCAGGCATATATATATACCTGCTCATACATCACTCCTCGCTTGAAAAGCAAACTAAAACGGAAAGCTTTCTCGAGCTTGTAAAAAGCTCGATAGAAGATGCATACAAATTGCTTTTCAAAGTAAGCGAATATGAAAAATGGCGTAACATTGCCCTTTATGTGCTTATTTCGCTCGGAGCATTGTTTGTAATACTGCTGACTGTTGCGATAATCACAGGCATAACAGCAAAGAAAAAAGGCATTCCGGGCGGTAATGCACCGAAAAGCCCTGCGGTCGAAGCGGATACCCCAAAAGACGAAAACGCCGTTTTCGAAAACACCGAGGCACATACGTCGGATGAAAAAACAACATCTTCTTACGGTGAAACGACAAGGCTTGACCTCTTTGCGGCACAAATGCGGACTAACGGATTCGAAGAACCGCAAACGGAGGAAGCCCCCATCGTCGAGGAAGCCCCCATAATCGAAGAAGCTCCCATAATCGAGGGAACTCCCATAATCGAGGAAACTCCCATAATCGAGGAAACTCCCATAATCGA
>CAZCJU010000027.1:0-14458 GCA_964498965.1 uncultured Lachnospiraceae bacterium | reverse complement strand
GGAAACTCCCATAATTGAGGAAACTCCCATAATCGAGGAAACTCCCATAATTGAGGAAACTCCCATAATCGAGGAAACTCCCATAATTGAGAAAGCTCCCATTGTCGAAGATAAGCCCAAAGAAGAAATTAGATTCAAATTCTGTCCGACGTGCGGCTCAAAGCTGAACGGAGCGGAAAAATTCTGCCCCAAATGCGGTAATCGTCTTTCGTAAGCCCTGCATTTTCGTAAGCATATCAATGACGTTGCTCGATGTTTGAATACATTTCACAGAACCTGCCCGCAAAGGCAGGTTCTTCTTTATTTGCGTACAAATGCGAAATATCACCGAATGCTCTTGCTCTGAAATACGCAATGCCCTCGTGTCTTTCCTCGCTTATGAGCGTTGTTACGGAGGTCGGTGCGGCCATAAAGCCGTGCCAAAGCACCATTGCCGAAACATTCAGCAAATGTGCGAGCATTACACATTCCACGCCGAAATGGCAAAAAAACGCTATCGTGTCCTCGTTTGCGTTCGTCGCTCTGTAATAGTCGTTTTCTCTTTTATAGCCGTGTTTTTCAAGCACCGCATCGAGTCCGTCCCAAACGTCCCTTACGTATTCTTCGACATTTCCCTCTCGCATTTGCGGAGTATCGAACCATTTGCTTCTGTCGTAATGTTTTTCCTCGGCTGTCCAATCTTCGGGATACATATCCCACACCGCAGAGCGGTATTTACCGCTGTGAACGTCCTTGATCTTTGCGTCGAATTCTCTGAGCCACGGCAACATTTCGGCTTTTTTGCCCAGTTTTTCGAGCGTTATGCCCGCCGTGGCTTTCGCTCTGCCGAGAGGAGATACGTAATAAGCGTTCGCCTGCTCCTTTTCCATTCTTTGAGCCAGGTATTCGGCTTCACGCCATCCCTTTTCGGTAAGCGAATCTATCGAGTAATCCGGATCGCCGTGTCTTATTATCAATATTTTCATTTTGTTTTCTCCGTATTTCGTTTCGATGTATTGAGCTTGCACAGCTCCGTAAGATCGTCAAGCGTCACTGCCTCATCGTAATAGCCTTTGCTCAGAATGTACGATGGGGTCGTATAGAAGCTGTTTGACGAAAAGAATTTCCGTGTTTCGTCTATCGATGCCACACATCCTCCGAAGAAAAGTGCGGTTCTGTCGGAGCATAACGACGCAAATTCGAGGTCATGCGTCACGGAAACGACGGTCATTCCGCCCTCTTTCAGTTTTTTGAATATTCGTGCCGTCATAAGCTTCTTTTCGCCGTCAAGTCCTTTTGTTATTTCGTCGGTGAACAGTATTTTCGGCTTTTTCGCCAGCACCTTTGCAAGAGCTACCAGCTGACGTTCGCCTCCCGAGATATCGTACGGGTGCTTTTCGTACAAATATGTCAGATCAAACGGCAGCTCCTCGGCATTCACGCCCGTTTCTTCGAGTTCCTCTCTTACGGTACTTTTCAAAAACAGTGTTTGCACGTCCTGCGGCAGATACGCGACCGTCCTGCCGTACAGCTCGTCAAGCGTGTAATTCTTCGTTTTTTTACCGAAAAGCTCGACCTTTCCCGAATACGGTTTAAGCAAGCCGGCACAAATTTTGAGTAATGTCGTTTTTCCGGAGCCGTTTCCGCCGACGATCGACACGATCTCGTTTTCGTAAATATCAAGCGACGTGTCGTGCAAAACATCGGGCAAGGCTCTTTCGTATCTGAAATAAGCTCCGCCAAGCCGCAACGCAAGCCTATCGGAATGCGTATACTCTTTTTTATTTGTTCGGCGTATTTCGTTTCCGAAGCCGTTTCTTATATATTCCCTGCCCTCTCTTACACCGAGTGGACATTTATCTCCGCCGAACGAATCGTATAACCGCACCGCACACGGCATCGAATAAAAGCACGGCAGATGTCCGAGTCTTGTCACGACGCTTCTCGGTTCGCCGCATTCCGCAAGCCTTCCGTTATCCGTCACCATCAGCTTATCGCATATCGGCACGAGTCTTTCCAATCTATGCTCGGCAATTATCACAGTAAGCGAAAGCTCCTCGTTCAGCCTTTTGAGTATCGAAATAAAATTTTCCGCCGCTATCGGGTCAAGCTGTGATGTCGGTTCATCCAATATCAGCACTTTTGGATCGCAGACCATAACGGCGGCGAGATTCAGCAATTGCTTTTGACCGCCCGACAATTCCGAAACGCTTTTATCATACCACGATTCTATACCGAAATAGCTCGATATCTCGCCGATACGTCTTGCGATCACCTCTTTCGGGGTATTCAGATTTTCAAGTCCGAACGCCAGCTCGTGCCACACCTTATCGCATACGCTCTGTCTTTCGGTATCCTGCATCACAAAGCCTATCGCACCGCTGCTTTCACGTTTGTCAAGTTCGCCTATCTCTCTGCCGCAAAAAAGCACCTTGCCCGTTTTTTCTCCGATCGGTGCAAGTTCGCTTTTCAGCATTCCGAGCAGCGTGGATTTCCCGCTTCCCGTAGAGCCGCACAAAACGACGAATTCGCCCTCGTTCACCTCGAAGCAAACGTTTTTCAAGGCGTATGTCGTACAAAGCGGATACTTAAACGACAGGTCCTTTGCCTCAAGTATTTTCATTTTCATTCTCCGGTATGTAGCTTTTCATATAATGAGGATACCATTTTTTCGGCTTTTTGTCAAGTACCGACGGAAATATAACCGTTATCAACCTCTATCTGCCGCTGTCGAAAACAAAAATGTGAATTTTATTTGCATAAACACGCAAAAAGCTCTTGCAAAATCGATTAAAAAGTGGTATACTGTACAAAACGGCGTTACAACGGCTTGCACGGCACTTTCGGTCTTGCAATACGACCGAGTACCGAAATACTGCCGCCGAATAACGGTTCACGGAGGAACAAATGGGAAATATATGGCATGACATCTCACCTAAAAGGATCTCGCCCGAGGATTTTATATGCGTTATAGAAATATCCAAAGAAAGCAAGAAAAAATACGAGCTTGACAAAGAAACAGGGCTGATCATTCTCGACAGAATACTGTACACTTCGACACACTACCCCGCAAATTACGGATTCATACCGAGAACATACGGCGACGACGGCGACCCGCTCGACGTTTTGCTCCTATGTGCTCAACCGCTTGAGCCTATGACGCTTGTAC
Source organism: uncultured Lachnospiraceae bacterium (assembly GCA_964498965.1). Classification (GTDB taxonomy): domain Bacteria; phylum Bacillota; class Clostridia; order Oscillospirales; family CAG-272; genus CAZCJU01. The sequence continues at coordinate 11,310 of CAZCJU010000027.1, read as the reverse complement.
GTGCGTACCCAATAGGCGTTATCTCCATGATCGACAACGGAAGAAACGACGAAAAGATAATAGCGATACCGTTTAACGACCCGAATTACAACGAATACACAAACATAGATCAGATCCCGTCGCATATATTCGACGAAATGCGTCACTTCTTCAGCGTTTACAAGAATCTCGAAAACAAGACCACTGCGGTAAACGAAGTCAGCGAACGAAGCGAGGCAGTCAAGATCATCAAAGAAGCGATAGACAGATATATAGAATTTTTCTGCAAATAACACACAGCCGTAAAAATACCTGCCGCCCGACGGGGCGACAGGCTTTTTTGTTTTTGCGACATACGGTCGCTTTTTTAATATTATTTAGCGTATATCTCGCATTCGTATATAGAGAACCAGCTTGAATTTTTGCAGGATATTTTAACGTATCTCGCTTTCGTTCCGCCGAGATCCACGATGTCGCATTTGGCGTATGTTACGTCGAATTTGCCATATTCCGTCCAAGTTTCTCCGTCGTTTGACGTATGTATCCAATACTTGCCAGAATTATTCGCTTCCCAGAATATTTTCATTTTCGACAATTCGTGATCCTTGCCGAGATCGACCGTCAACGCACCGTTCGGTCCGCTCCAGCGTGTCGTCATATCGCCGTCGAACGCATTATCGGAAACGTACTGTCCCTCGACCATAGTTGCACTTGACTGCTTGCCGAGTGCTATATTCTCGCCGAAATCGGTACCGGAATCCTGCTTACCCGTTTCCTTTGTGATGACATTGATATCTTTCTCAAGACCGCACAGATTTTCGGTATCAAGCACCGAAATCTTTTCGTTCACCTTAAACGATTTCTCCGTCTTGATGTCGGCTACGCTTGCGGCAACGGAGAGCTTATATTCTCCCGCCTCTATCACCCACTCGGAATCCGATGTCATGTAGGTTTTGAGTTCGTCCTTTGTTATCGTCACGTTTATCGTTTCGCTTGCACCCGGTTCAAGCAACTTAGTCTTACCGAAGCCGCAAAGCTCGCATTTCGCCTGCTCGTTTACGCCGTCCGGCTTTGAAACATAGAACTGCACTGTTTCTTTTCCGGCAACCGAACCCGTATTTTTCACCGTAACGCTCGCCGTTATGCTGTCGGAAAACGTATCTGCGGAAAGCTTGAAATCGGAATATTCGAATGTCGTATAGGACATTCCGTAGCCGAACGGATATGCCACATCGACATCGAAAGTCGAATAATAACGGTATCCGACGTAAATATCATCGTAATACACCGTTGCGACCGAATTGCCGGGGAAGTAATCGGAGGCGGGGGTATCTTCTATACATTTAGGCCAAGTTGCCGTCAGTTTGCCCGAGGGATTTACCTTGCCCGTAATGATATCGGCGGCGGCATTTCCTATCTGCTCGCCCGAAACACCGATATTTATTATCGCATCGACGCTGTCCTGCCATGATACGGTTTCCACGGGTATGCCGGCGTTTATAAGAACCACTACCTTCTTGCCTGCGGCATGGAAAGCTTCGGAAACATTTTTAAGTGTTTGAGCCTCCGCATCGTTAAGCAAGTAGTCGCCCTTTCTGTTTTCATGGTCGGAACCCTCTATAGACAGTCTTGATATCGTCATTATCGCAATATCCGCTTCACCGGCTATCTGCTTTGCCTGCTCGGCACTTACAACTATCTCCAAGGCATCGTTTCCCGGGTTACTTTCGGCAGTGGTACCGGCGTACGGATTTGCCTTACAGCCCGCATACAATGCGTTCGCCGTCGAATTGAGTGTTATTCCGTTCGCCGACGAAAGACCGCTCTTCACCGAAACCGTGTCCGACGTGGTAACGTTACTCGAGCCGTGACCGCCTCTTAACGTATGCACCGACGCATTCCCGAACAAAGCGACTTCTCCGCTCGCAAACGGCAACACACCGTCGTTTTTAAGCAACACCATGCATTCGGCTGCCGCAGTACGTGCTATCTCCGTTCTTTCTCTTTTATTGCTTATATTGAACACCGTATTTTCGTTTTCCCCGGCGAACGTCTTGGTCTTAACGACGAGAGAAAGAATATTTTTTACGCAGAAATCAAGTTGTTCCTCGGTGATCTTACCCTTATTGACAAGTTTCACTATCTCCTTTGCATCTCCCTCGTTGTCCGCACCGCCGCTGAACAGATCGTTTCCGGCATTTATCATTCCCTCGCGTCCGCCGCTTGCTCCCCAGTCGCTGGTAACACAGCCGACGAAGCCAAGCTCGCCTCGCAACAACGTCGTGATAAGATCCGCACGTGTCGATGTATATTTCCCGTTGAGCTTATTATACGACGACATCACCGTCCACGGCTGTGCCTCGAGAGCGTATTCGAATGCTTTTACGTAAATTTCTCTCAATGCACGCTCCGTGATGAGCGAATCTGTCGCACCTCTCGAGGTTTCCTGCTCATTTCCGATAAAGTGCTTAAGCGAAACACCGATTCCCTTCGCCTGGGCGGCGTTTATGTAAGCCTCTGCGGCTTTACCAGTAAGATAAGGATCTTCGGAAAAATATTCGAAGTTTCTGCCGTTAAGCGTATTTTTTTGGATATTAACACCGGGAGCGAGCATAACATCCACTCCGTAGCGTGCGAAATCCTCCGCCATATAGCCTACGACCTTTGATATCAGCGTCGTATTCCAGCTTTGTGCGAGCGACGACGGAGTCGGATATGCGAAAGCGGATGCACCGCTGTTCAAACGCACGCCCGTCGGACCGTCGCTCATCGTTACGGACGGTATACCGAGCCGTTCCACCTCGTACGTTTCGGAGGAATACGTCTTTGAGGTTTGGTTTATGCAAAGAGCCGCTTTTTCCTCAAGCGTAAGTTCGGAAAGAATTATCTCGACGTTATCCTTTGAAAGCTGCGGCATACCGTTCTTATACTCGTATTTAAGCTCGTCCGCACTTTCGTCTTTTTCGCCGTAAGCCGTAACGGTAACGGAAAAGCTGTCGCCGATATCGGTCTTACCTTTTCCGAGCGAGATACCGTGCTTTTCGGTCATTTTAAATTTTCCCGTTTCCGCCGTATTTTCGCCGCTCGAAACGGCGAGCGTTACTTTCCCTTCGAAATCTCTGTCGGGTGTAAAATACACCGTAAGGTCGCTGTCGGAAAGCTCCGCTCCGTTAAGCGTCAAAGATAACTCTTTCTGCGTTATATTTTCTTCGCCCTGCGTCGTTTCCGCCGTTGTATCGGCATTCGTATCGCTCTCGGTGTCTTTTCCGGAGCAACCGCAAACGGCGGTAAGAGCGAGCAAGAGCGAGATCAATCTCAATTTTCTTTTCATTTTCATCCTCCCGGGCTTAAAATTTAAATTAAATTCAGTTTATTTTCCATTACATTTTTAACGTAAACATACGCACCTGCGGTAAATGCCAATGACAGTATCAGCGAAACTCCCGTGCTAAGCACGTTGAGCGTTCCCAAAATACCGAGAGTAACCTCGGCGTTTTCAACGCCCGCTATACTCATAACAATCGTCTGAATAATGCCCGAAACTATATCGAACACCGTATTGATACAAAAATACGCAAAGAGCGAGGCAAGTACACGATTTGATTTCGCCTTTTGTCCGATCGAAAACGCCGTCAAAATGCATATCGGCTGAAACACACAGCTCACAAGAGCGGAAATCACCGTCAGCACGCCGAGAACAACGGTCATTTCTCTTCCGAATGAATTATAGAACATAAACAACATATTATCAAGCACGTATTCGATCACTTTGATATCTATCTTGTAGCCTATCACGGCAAACGTCAGGGGAATCGCCACGCACACAAGTGCCATAAGTGCACCGAGCAATTCCCATGCCGCACCCGCAAGTACCTTACTCAATATTATATCGCTCGTTTTGACGGGCAGGGTAAAGGTCAGATACCCCTGATCGGTATACAGATTTTTGTTTATTCGCATTGCTATCGCAACGAAGCCGGACACCGATATCGCACAGACAGAAATAATGAACGGCAAGGCATCGATCAAAATTATCGCAGCCGCCGCCTCCCAACGGGCGGACAGGAGTATTCCCACTCCCATGAGCAACGATGAAGCTATCGCTATTATATAGACTATCTTCATTATGCCCGCTATATATTTCATATCGTATTTAAACAGTTTTTTCAGCATCTGAACATCTCCCTGAAAACCTCGTCAACGCTTTTTTCCTTTTCGCATCTGAGTGCTTCGGCACTCGACGACAGGATTATATTGCCGCACGACAAAAACAGCACGTCGTCTAAAAGACGCTCGATATCGGAAATAAGATGCGTTGAAATGATTATCGTCGAATTTCTCGAATAATTCGAAATAACGGTATTGAGTATAAGATCGCGTGCGGCGGGGTCAACGCCCGCTATCGGCTCATCGAGCAGATACAGCCGTGCGTCACGACTCATCACGAGTATCAGTTGAAGCTTCTCTCGCGTTCCCTTCGAAAGTGTTTTTATGCGTAACGTTTTATCGATGCCGAGCGATTTCATCATCTCCTCGGCTCTTTCCGTACGAAAATCCTTATAAAAATCGGCAAAATATTTTACAGCTTCGCCGACTCCGAGCGTTTCGTCGAGATATGTCCTCTCGGGCAGATACGAAACGATCGCTTTCGTTTTCTCGCCCACGTCATGACCGTCTATCCTTATTCTTCCGCCGGTCGGCGAAAGAATACCCGCCGTCATTTTCAAAAGCGTGGTCTTTCCGCTTCCGTTCGGTCCGAGCAGACCAACTATGCGACCGGAGCTTATATCGAGGTTGATATTGCTCACCGCGGGCGTATGCGTGTATATTTTTGTCAGATCCCTGTATTCGAGTAAAGCCATATTTTATCCTTTCCGCCGCACAAAAACGGCTCTTACAATTATCATAATACATTAAAATCGCCGTTATGTCAAGCAATTTGCGAAAAAAACGTGTAAGTTTTTAATATACTATTGAAATTCGCCTGTTTTTATGGTAAAATAGTTTCTAATGAGGGACTTACCCCGTTATCATAAAATAAAAATCGGCATACTTTTGTATGCCAACGGAGAACAATGAAGCTTCAATATCTCGGAACAGCCGCCGCAGAGGCGATACCCGGTGTTTTTTGTCGGTGTCGCTTTTGCGAAACCGCACGTGCCGTCGGCGGCAAAGAAATACGGCTTCGAAGCGGTGCCGTTATCGACGGCGAGCTTCTTATAGACCTGTCGCCCGACATATATACTGCCGCCATGCGTGCCTCGATCCGTCTGTCCGACATCAAAAACGTGATATTCACTCACAGCCACCCCGACCACTGCTATGCGAACGAGTTAAAAAACAGGCGATACGGCTATTGCTATTTACCAAGCGGCACGGAGGTGCTTCACACCTACGGCGGTCACGGTGTCGAAAGCAGACTGGCATCGCTCGGTGACACTTCGGACTGCGGTTTCGACTTCACATATATCAAACCGTTTGAAAAATACGTCATCGGCAAGCACATTATAACGCCTCTTCCCGCAATACATCACGAGGATTCGTACATTTATCTCATAGAATGCGACGGCAAGACGATGATATACGGTCACGACACGGGAATGTTTCCGCAATCCGTGCTTGATTATTTAAAAAACGTTCGTTGCGATCTAATATCGCTCGATTGCACCATGGGCTATCAGCCGTCGGAGCAACATCATATGGGCTTTCCCGCAAACGTCAAGCTGAAAAAGCTTCTTATCGAAAACAAGACCGCCGATGAAAACACGATATTTGTGAGCAATCATTTTTCGCACAACGGACTGCGGTCGCCCGAATACGATCTGACATACGACAAATTCACACAAATGTGTCAAAAAGAGGGCTTCATTATGAGCTACGACACAATGTGCGTCGAATTTTGAAAATTAAGGCAACTTGACCTCTTGACTGAAGCCGTGAATAAAGCCGTTGACATCTGCCGAGCAGATATCGCCGCCTATGACCTTATTTTTGTAAATTATCAGATTTGCATACACTTCACGCTCGTAATCGGGATAATTCGTCACTCTGTACGTATATCTCGTAACGTCCTTACGGCGGTATTTACCGAGATCAAGCCCCTGCTTTTGCTGGATAACATTATACGAGGTATACACCTTGTCGAATTCATCCGGTATCGTAACACTTTGCTCCTCGAGTGCATTCTTTTCAACTTCCCAGCCGAACTGCGACAAAAAGGATATTCTGTCCTCGTTCGTTTTGATCTTCGAATAATTCACCTTTTCGTCCTTTATGTATGTTGCCGCAGGGCGGTATTCGGGGATAAACGCCACCAGCGTCACTATAGTTGCGACGCAAAGCATAATTATTCCCGCAAATTTCAGGCTTGATGCCTTCATCGAATAAACGAACATTTATATTTCCTCCCGCAAATATTTCGTGTTACATTATATTAAACAATATTGCCGTTTATGAATAAACGTTCGGTCGGGCGATCATGCTTTTTGACCGAGGAAAAGATAGGAGAAACAATATGTCATTTCCCGAAAACTTTATATTCGGAGTTGCCACAAGTGCAGGTCAGGTCGAAGGCGGAGCCTTCGAGGACGGACGGGGTGCGAGCATTTGGGATAGATTCGCCGCAACGCCCGGAAAAACACATATGGGCCATACACCGACAATTGCGTGCGACAGCTATCATCGCTTCGGTGAAGATCTCGAAAATCTGAAAAAGCTCGGCGTTGACTCTTACAGAATGTCGATATCGTGGTCAAGGGTTCTGCCGAACGGTACCGGCGAACTGAATCAAAAGGGTGTCGATTACTACAAGCGTTGCTTCGATTCCCTGCTTGAAAACGGGATAATGCCGAACGTCACGCTGTACCACTGGGATCTGCCGCAGGCACTTGAAGATAAGGGCGGCTGGAAAAACCGTGATATCATCGGATATTTCAGAGAATATGCGGAAAAAATGTTTACGCTTTACGGCGATATCGTGCCGATGTGGTCAACGATAAACGAGCCGATCGCAACGTATGTCGGCTACGCCCACGGCGGCTTTGCTCCGGGATATACGAATGAAAAATGGGGCAACATGGCAAGACATAACATACTCGTATCGCACGGTGCGGCGGCAAAGACCTTCCGAGAACTGAAACCGGTCGGTCAATTGGGTGTCGTTATCGACATATGGAAGCGTCACGCTCTCACATCGTCGCCCGAGGATATCGCACTCGCCGAGGCAGAGGACGAGAACAACTGGAAATTCTATACAGATCCTATTTTTGCCGGTCGCTACAGCGATTTCATACTCAACAAAATGGAAAAAGAGGGTACGATGCCCGAAATAAAAGACGGAGATTTCGAGCTTACCTCAACACCGCTCGATTACTACGGACTCAATGTATACAACAGAGTTACCGTAACGCGAAACGAAAAAGCGGCAATGGATTTTTCGCAGGGCGGAAATTTTTTGAACAATCACGCCGAGTACTATCCCAAGGCGGTATACGATGCAATACATCTCATGCACGAGCTGTACGATTTGAAAATACCGATATACGTAACGGAAAACGGCACGTATCACATCGGCGAAGAAGCGGTTGACGAAAAAAGCGGAATGATATGCGACGATGACAGAATAAAATACTGCAAGGGCTTTTTGGAGTGGACGGAAAAGGCAATAGAAGAAGGCTTCGATGTAAGAGGCTATTATTTGTGGAGCCTTATGGACAACTTCGAATGGAGTGCAGCATACAATTACAAATTCGGTATCATTCATACGAATTTTGACACGCTTGAAAAAACGTGGAAAAAGAGTGCCTATTGGTACAGAGATTTTATAAGGAACGCAAAAAGTAAATGATTTCTATAGGTGTAGACAAGATATCGCTTTCGTTCGGAGAAAAAAAGGTACTTGACAACATTTCCTTTTCTCTCAACGACGGAGAGCGGCTCGGCATCGTCGGCGTAAACGGTGCGGGCAAGTCCTCACTTTTCAAAATAATAACCGGAGAATACGTCGATTGCGGCGACGTGTACATTTCAAAGGGCAAAACGATCGGAATACTTTATCAAAACACGGTGTCCGATTCCGCACTCACGCTTTATGAAGAGCTGTTGACGGCAAGAAGCGATTTGATGTCGCTCGAAAACGAGCTTTCGATGTTTGAAAAACGGTTGAACGAGCATTCGACACCCGAGCTTATCTCGCAATTCACACGTCTTTCGGAGGAATTTAAGGAAAAAGGCGGCTTTGAATACAAAAGCCGTGCATTGTCGTATTTATCGAAGCTCGGATTCGACGAAAACGACCGTGACAAGAGCGTTTGCCTGCTTTCGGGCGGTCAAAAAACACGTCTTGCTTTGGGAAAGCTTCTTTTGTCCTCTCCCGACATTCTTCTGCTCGACGAGCCGACAAACCATCTCGACATATCCTCGCTCACGTGGCTCGAAGAGATACTGTCATCAAGCAAGCAAACAATTTTGCTTGTGTCGCACGATAGGTACTTTTTGGACAAGGTGTGCAACAAGATTCTCGACATAGAAAACGGTCACGGCAAGCTTTACAACGGAAATTACAGTAAATACGTACAGGCAAAGCGGATCGACCGCGAAATACAGCAACGCCATTACGAAAATCAACAGCGTGAGATCGCACGCATGGAAGCATTCATAGAACAGCAGAAGCGTTGGAACAGAGAAAAGAACATCATCGCCGCGGAGAGCCGTCGAAAGGCGATAGACAGAATGGAAAAACTTGATGCACCCGACCGGTTGCCCGAATCGGTACGACTGCGGTTCGACGCAGGCTCGGAAAGCGGTAACGACGTACTGAATGTCAAAAATTTGGAAAAGAGCTTCGGTGGCAAGAAGATCTTTTCCGACGTTTCGTTTCTTATCAAGCGTGGCGATTTTGCGTTTATTCTCGGAAAAAACGGTTGCGGAAAAAGCACGCTTATGAAAATATTGCGTGGCAGGCTCGCACCGAGTAAGGGCAGCTTTGAATTCGGGTATAATACCCGCATAGGCTACTACGACCAAGAAAATCAGGAGCTTGACGAAAACAAAACGGTACTTGAAGAACTTTGGGACGCATTTGACAAGCTTTCACAAACGGAAATACGCTCCGCACTTGCGTTGTTTCTGTTCAAGGGCGACGACATAAAAAAACGTGTTTCCGAGTTGTCGGGCGGCGAAAAGGCACGCTTGACGCTCGCCAAGCTGATTTTGCGTAAAAATAACGTCCTGTTGCTCGACGAGCCGACAAACCATCTTGATATTAACTCCAAAGAGGCACTTGAAAACGCACTTGCCGATTACGGCGGCACGGTCATCGCCGTGAGCCATGACAGATACTTCATAAACAAGCTTGCAAGTCGAATAATCGATATCTCAACCGTGCCTATGCTCGATTGCAAAGAGGGGTACGACGAATATGTCAAAGAGTCGGAGCGTTTGAAACCGACCGCAGGCGAAGCGGATAAAAACGGATCGGTTTCGGAAAATAAGCAAAAATATCTCGACGAAAAGAAAAACGCCGCCGAAAAAAGGCGGTTGAACGCACAATACTCCAAAGCGATCAAAGAATCGAAAACGATCGAGGACAGACTTGAGGAGATCGAAAAGGAAACGGAACGTTTTGTGACGGATTACATCAAGCTTGCGGAGCTGGACACGGAAAAAACCGAGCTTGAGGAGCGGCTTCTCGAGCTTTATGAGCTTATCGAAGAATACGAGAACTCAACGACATAAGTTAAGGCGACTTCGTTTGAAGCCGCCCTAACTGTTTAATATTCACTTTTTGCGAATTAATTTATCGCAACGTAGGTCCTACTGTAACGCAAATCGTTATCATCAACTTTCAACGTTCCGTCTTCAAGGTCATACCAAGCCTTGAACGCTTCGCCGTTTACGTCTTCGTACCAAACAATGCTCGGATACTGTCTTGCGGAAAGGGCCGTCTTAATGTAGCTTTTGCGTTCTTCTTCACTGCCGAACTTTTTGCTTTCGTTGATTATTTTTTCGACTTCCGCAATCGTCATCGGCTTAAAGTCGTTCGGAACTTTGCCGAGTATCTCCATTTCTTTCATAATGTAACGGCTTTTGGTTTTCTTGTTCAGATCCGGCTTCAGAGCGTTTAGCTCTTGCTTTTGCGTGTCGGTAAGTCCGATACTGTTTTGATAGTTTTCCGAATAAAGTATTTCGAAATCGATTGCAGACTCAAGCGTGCCGGCAAATTCGTTTATTTTGCCTTCTGCCGACAATTTGTCGGAATCGGTATACAAGTAGACTCTGTTGTAAACAAACTCAACAACGGCATAATGGAAGCGTAAATATTCCGTTCCCTCGTCATTTAGCCAATAAGTATACCATCTTATGCCGCTTCCACTCACAATATCCGGATATTTTTGCCTGTCGGTAAATATCTTTTTCGCCGCGGCGCCCTTTTCATTTAAATCTATGCTGTTATCTTTGTAAATGGCTTTTATTGCCTCGAATAACTCTCCCTCAAATTCCTCTAATGTGATACGCTCAAAGTCGTCCGGGATAAATCCTGCGATCTTGGCTACCGCAAACCTATACTGAGTAAGGACACTTCCTTTTGCGTATACCTCGTCGAGTGCTTTTTTCTGCTCATCCGTAAGACCGAGCTTGTTGCGATATTCATCGGTTTCCAGTAAGTTATAACTGAAAGTTTTGACAAAAGTCGGATCTTCCTCACCGGTACTGCCGGAGTTACCCGAATTTCCATTCGTGGGTTTTTTATCATCGTTTTTGTCCGTCGTTGTTCCGCTGTCGGTCGGATCGTTCTTGCCGCCGGTCGTTATTTCATCGGTCGTTACACCTCCGGTTACTTCACCCGTTACTTCGTCGGTCACTTCACCCGTTGCTTCGCCCGTTACTTCACCGGTCACTTCGCCGGTCACTTCGCCGGTCACTTTGCCCGTCACTTCGCCCGTCACTTCGCCCGTCACTTCGCCCGTTATTTCACCGGTTACTTTACCGGTTGTTACCGTGTCATCCGAATCGGACATTTTCTTATTTTCGCATGAGCAAAGTATACTTACACAGGCGATAAGTAAACATACCGCAATTGTTGTGAATTTTCTTATTTTCATAATCTCGCCTCCTAAGTCACACTGAATGTGTAATCTACCACCGTTTTATCGTAATTGTAAAGCACAAAATAGTACGTTTCACCGGCAACAAAGCTTTTCGTATAGCTTATTTGTCCGGAATACGTATCGCTTTGCAAAAGATTTCCGCAGCTTCCGTAAAGGAAACCGTCTATATTTGTCCCGTATATTCGCTTACAATGATATCTTCTTTAAAGCCGGTATACGTGAG
>CAZCJU010000026.1:0-20345 GCA_964498965.1 uncultured Lachnospiraceae bacterium | reverse complement strand
CACAAACAGGCGACAACGGTATCACCGTAGCTATCGCACTGTGTGCCGTATCGGCGGTAGGTGTGTTCATATTCAAAAAGAAAAAAATATTCGGATAAGATATTAAACGGCGTAACCGAGAAAAATCGGTTACGCCGTTCATTTACCTTGCGGTTGAATCGTGTTTTTTGATGATCTTTTCCGCAAGCTGGACGTTATCGGTACGTATCACCGCATTTGCCGATGTTGCCGAATCGGCGAATGCATAAACGTATTCGATTGCAAATCCGCTGTCGGAAAGCGTTTTCAGCAATGCCGTAAGACCTCCGGGGGTATTGTTGATTTTGACCGAAAGCACGTCATTTGATGTGACGGTCAATCCAATGCGGCGAAGCTTTTCAAGGGCTTGTTCCGGCTCGTCCACTATCATACGGAGAATGCCGTAGTCGGTCGTATCCGCTATGGAGAGAGCATGCATATTTATATTCAATTCGGCGAGTATCGCCGTGATTTCCGACAGTCTGCCGGGTTTGTTTTCGATAAATACAGATAATTGCTTTGTTATCATTTCTTTGCCCCGTTCTATTTTACTTTATTATACGCTTATCTATAACGTGTTTTGCTTTACCCTCGGCACGGGGGAGGGAATTAGGCTCTACAAACGTTATTTTCGCAGCTATGCCGAGCGTCGATTCGATTTTTTGCTGTATTTTTTTGCCGAGCTGTTCTACACCTCTTATATTATCGGTGAATGCCTCTTCGTTCATTTCGACTTGAACCTCGAGCGTGTCGAGGTTATTCACTCTGTCAACGACTATCATATAATACGGTTGAATGCTTCCGACAGAGAGCAATGCCGCTTCTATCTGCGACGGGAACACGTTTACTCCTCTGATAATGAGCATGTCGTCCGTTCTGCCACAAGGCTTTTCCATTCTTACGAATGTTCTGCCGCAGGAGCATTTACCGTGATGAATTGCGGCGATATCCCTTGTTCTGTAGCGTATGAGAGGGAGAGCCTCTTTTGTGATACACGTGAATACGACTTCACCCTGAACGCCGTCGGGAAGAGCCTCGCCCGTTTCGGGATCGATAATTTCGATTATAAAATTGTCCTCGTTGATGTGCATTCCGCAATGTGCGTTACATTCGTATGCGACACCGGGACCGGCAACCTCGGAAAGACCGTATATATCGAATGCTTCGATACCGAGCGAGTCCTCGATCTTGCGACGCATTTCCTCTGTCCACGGCTCCGCACCGAAAATTCCCGCTTTCAGATGAATAGAGTCCTTTGAAATTCCGTTATTCTTCATCGTTTCCGCAATATACAATGCATAAGATGGAGTACAGCAGATTATGGACGATTTGAAATCCTGTAAAATTTGAATTTGTCTTGCTGTATTGCCGACGGAAGCGGGGATCGTGGACGCCCCCATAAGCTCGGCACCGTAATGAATGCCCAGACCGCCGGTGAACAAACCGTAACCGTATGAAATGTGGATAAAATCGTTTTTCTTTCCGCCTGCCGCAACTATGGCACGGGCTACACACTCGCTCCACATATTTATATCGTTTTTGGTATATCCGACAACTGTCTGTTTTCCGGTTGTACCGGAAGAAGCGTGTATTCTCGTTACCTGCTCCAGCGGAACGGCAAACATACCGTACGGATAATTGTCACGCAGATCCTGCTTCAACGTAAACGGAAGTTTTTTTAAATCGTCAACCGATTTTATGTCCTCCGGCTTTACGCCCGCTTCATCCATTTTTTTGCGGTACGGTGCAACATTTTCATATACTTTTTTAACCGTATGTATCAGCCTGAGAGATTGCATATGGTAAATTTCTTCTTCGCTCGCACATTCGATGTCGGGTGAATAATAATTATTCATTTTCAGCGTCCTCTTCATTTAATATATTCAAATTCAAAATCGTAAAGATTTACAGTGTCGCCATCGGTAATACCCGCAGCTTCCATTTGTTCGAAAATGCCTTTTTTACGCATCATTCGGTCGAAATAAGCAAGCGACTCTCTGTCGTCGAAATTTATTCTGCCCATGAGCTTGTACAGCCATCTTCCCTCGACGAAATACACGTCGCCTTCTTTTTTTACGGTTATGTCGGCTTCATTGTCGGCTAAAAGCTCGTCCTCTTCCGAAATTTCCGATTCGTAAGTAACGGGCGGCGGAAGCTCGGCAAGCATTCGTTCGGCTTCGTAAACAAGCTCACGACAGCCTTGTCCGGTAAGAGCGGAAACATATACAGTTTTATAGCCTTTTTCTCTTGTATATGCTTCGAATTTTTTAAATTCTTCGCTGTCACGATCAAGCATATCGGTTTTATTTGCGACGATGAGCTGTGGACGAGCGGCAAGCTCACTTGAATATTGTGCAAGCTCCTTGTTTATCAGCTCTATGTCGTCAATGGGGCTTCGGTACTCAGTTCCCGCAACATCGACAACGTGTATAAGCAAACGGCAACGGTCAACATGACGTAAAAATTCGTGTCCTAAGCCTGCCCCGTCGCTTGCACCCTCAATAAGCCCGGGAATATCGGCAACGACAAACCCGTTGCCCTCCTCCGTGGTCTTGACTACACCGAGTATAGGGGAAAGCGTGGTGAATCGATAATTTGCGATTTTCGGCTTTGCCGCACTTATCTGCGAAAGGATCGACGATTTTCCGGCATTGTGCAAGCCGACGAGTCCCGCATCGGCAAGCATTTTTAATTCAAGTACTACCTCTTTGCCTTCGCCCTCTATTCCGTTTTTGGCAAATCTCGGTATCTGCCTTGTCGGCGTTGCGAAATGCTTGTTGCCCCAACCGCCTTTACCGCCCTTTAAGCAGATGAAAGGCTCATCGTCGTTCATATCTTTGATTACTTTTCCGCTTTCGGCATCTCTTATCACCGTGCCGGGGGGTACGGAAATTATCAGATCTTCCGCATTCGCACCGTGAAATTTGCTTTTCGCACCGTCGCCGCCGTTGCCGGCGACGAATTTGTGCCTGTAACGAAACGCAAGCAGGGTGTTCGTTCCGGGGTCGGTCTTGAAGACGACATTTCCGCCTCGCCCTCCGTCGCCGCCGTCCGGCCCGCCCTTTGCAACGTATTTTTCTCTGTGAAATGAAACGCAACCGTTTCCTCCGTTGCCGGCTTTAATAAATATTTTAACGTAATCCGTAAACATGATCAAATACCTATCATTTTTTTGAATGTGTCTTCGTCGATTATTTTGACCCCGAGTGCCTGTGCCTTGTCAAGCTTGCTGCCCGCTTGAGAACCGGCAAGTACATAGTCCGTTTTTTTGGAAACCGATGAGGTAACACGCCCGCCGTATTTTATTATCAGATCTGCAGCTTCCTCGCGGCGAAGCGTGGGAAGCGTACCCGTCAAAACGAACGAAGCGGAAGCCAAAAGATCGCTTTCTTTTTTTGCTTTATATATCATCTGAACGCCGCACACTTTAAGTTCGTTGATCAAAGCTCTTGTCTGTGGGTGTGCGAAATAATTCACTATACATTCTGCGGTAATACCCCCGAAATCCTCAAGGCTTGCTATATCGTTTTCGTTTACGGAAAACAACAATTCGATATCTCCGAATTTCGATGCAAGTACAGCGGCGGCTTTTTCACCGACGTTTCTTATTCCGAGTGCGTAAATAAGTCGTGCAAGCCCTGCTCTTTTCGAATTCTTTATTGCTTCTATAAGATTTTCCGCACTTTTTTGACCGAAACGGGGCAGGTCCTTTAAATCATCGACTGTTAGCTTGTATAGATCGGCGGCGTTCGTAATTATTTCCATTCCGACGAGCTGCTTGACTACCGCCTCGCCCATTCCGTCGATCCCCATCGCATTCTTTGACGCAAAATGGATGAGATTTCTTTCAAGTTGTGCGGGGCAAAGTGCATTCGTGCATCTCACCGCCGCTTCGTCGTCCTTAAATACCGGTTCACCGCACGACGGGCAGTATTTCGGCATTTGATATTCTTCAAGACCGTCGGGACGTTTTGATAGATCGACCTTGAATATTTCGGGTATTATGTCGCCTGCCTTGTGTACGGATACGGTGTCGCCGATGCGTATATCCTTTGAACGGATATAATCGATGTTGTGCAATGCGGCACGTCCGACAGTGCTTCCGGCAAGTATTATCGGCTCAAGTACGGCTGTCGGCGTAAGTACGCCGGTTCTGCCGACGGTGATCGTTATATCCGTGATCTTCGTGAATTTTTCTTCGGGGGGAAATTTATATGCGACCGCCCATTTCGGTGTCGAAATGTTTTCGCCTATCGCACTTCTTTGCCCGAAATCGTCAACCTTTATTACAACGCCGTCAATGTCGTAGGACAAAGTCGAACGCATTTTGCCTATTTTTTCGATGATCTCCGTTATTTGCGTGGCGTTTTCGGCAAAATATCTCGGAGCAACCGTCTTAAATCCACAAGACGATAAATATTCAAGCGATTGTGTGTGTGATGACAGTTCAAAACTGTCGGCACTCTGAAGATTGAATACGAAAATGTCAAGCTTTCTGCTTGCGGCGATTTTCGAATCGAGCTGTCGCAACGAGCCTGCCGCGGCGTTTCTCGGATTGGCAAACCGTGCTTCTCCCTTTTTTTCCCGCACTTCGTTCAGCATTTCAAATGAATTACGGGGCATATACACTTCGCCTCTGACCTCAAGATAAGGTCTTTTGTCATCAAGCTCGAGAGGAACCGAGCGTATCGTTTTAATATTTTCGGTCACGTTTTCTCCGACCGTGCCGTCGCCTCTGGTAGCACCTCTGACGAATACGCCGTTTTGATATACGAGGGAAACCGAAAGACCGTCGATCTTCGCTTCGACGGAAAACCTGCTGTCGGGGAATGAGTCTTTTATCCTCGCAACAAAATCTTCTACTTCATCATAAGAGAAAACGTCCTGAAGTGAATCCATTTTGAATCGGTGCATAACTTTTTCGAATTTGTCAAGCACTTTTCCGCCGACACGTTTTGTCGGTGAAGACGGAAAAGCGTATTGAGGATAATCGCTTTCCAAATGTACAAGCTCCGCAAACATTGCGTCGTATTCGTGATCATCTATATCGGGCGAATCGTAAACATAGTATTTTTCCGAATTTATGTTGATCTGCTCTGTCAGGTATTTTATTCTTTCAAGTATCTTGTCCATGGAAATGCTCCTTTGCAAAATTACACCGAACCGCCGAATATTTTATCACAAATAATATAAAAAATAAAGCGGTAAAATAAAAATATTTAAAAATTTTATTATTATCTGTTGACTTGCCGTGCTTGGAAGTGTAAAATGAACATAGGTTTAATTTTAAGGAGATAGTATAATGAAGCTTTGTGCAAGTACATACAGCTTCGGCGGATATGCCGCAAGCAATGCCCTCGGTATTTTCGGAATGGTCGATAAAGCGGCCGAAATGGGGTTTGAGGGAATAGAAATTGTTGACGGAACATTTGAAAATTGCCGTGATATAGAAACGGTAAAAAGGATCGTCGAATATTGCAAGAAAAAAAATATGTGCATACCCTCTTTTTGTACGGGTGCGGATTTTCTTTACGGTTCGAACGGAGTGCTTGAAGATGAGGTTGAACGTCTGAAAAGTGTCGTCGATATTGCTGCGGAATACGGTGTTTTGACGTTCAGACACGATACCGCATACGGCTATAGGAGCGAAAAACACAATTCAATAGGCTTTGAAAATGCATTGCCTCGTATTACAGAGGGTTGCCGCAAAGTAAGCGAATATGCACAACAAAAGGGAATCGTCACCGTCACGGAAAATCACGGATATTTCGCTCAGGACAGCAGTCGTGTCGAAAAGATCATTAACGGTGTTGCCTACGATAATTTTGCCGCACTTGTCGATATAGGTAATTTTATGTGTGCCGACGAGGATCCCGTAAAAGCGGTTTCTGTTATGGCTCCGTATGCGAAAATGGTTCATGCCAAGGACTTTTTCCTTAAATCCGGAATGACCGTCGATCCCGGTAACGGTTGGTTCAAAACACGTTGCGGTGATTATTTGAGAGGTGCGATAATAGGTCACGGCGACGCAAACGCACCGCAAAGCCTTGCCGTACTCAAAAAAAGCGGCTATGACGGTTGGATAAGCGTTGAGTTTGAAGGTATGGAGGATAATTTGGTGGGACTTAAAAACGGTATCGATAACGTAAAACGCTTTTGGGAGAATGCATAATGAGCAATAAAACTCGGAAAAAGCTGCTTAAACGCATCGTTATCGCAGTTGTTGCCGTTTTTACGGTTCTCGTGCTTGTTTTGGTGATATTGGAGCGTTGCTCAAATGATAATGTGATCGTTTATTCTTACGATCCGTTCGAAAACGCAAGCAAGACCGGCTACAGTGAAGTCGAGGAAAATATTTTCGACGATGAAAAATATCTCGAAAAAAACAGAAGCATCAGACTTGAATATGAGGGTGATATAACGGAATATGACGAAAAAAGCCTACAAAACGCTTCGTATTCCGTAAAGCTTCTGGGTGATTATTTTAAGTATGCGATGAGCGGTGACGGGCGATCGCTTAATGCTCTGTTTACGGACGCATATTTTGAAAACAACGGGAAACCGCTTGCGAAATATGCGGACAGCTTCGCTCAGCAGAAAATTTACAGAATCAGAGTAAAGCTCGTTGACGGACCGTATACACAAACGGATAAGGGCGGAAGTATTAAGATCGAAAGATTTGAGGTTTCATTCATGATAATGGACAATAACGGTCAATTCCGCCCCGACCTCGACGAAGAAACGTCAATTCCGCTTGTGTTCGAGGTGATTACGCAGAATTACGAAAGTCATATAAACTCAATAACAAAATATAATTATTCGGAGCAGTGATCATTCTCCGTTTCCATCGGCTTGAAGTCTGAAACTGCAGCCTCTTTCGTAGCGATGCGACGAATCTCGACAGTACGCTCTTATATACCTGCCTTTGTATTTCACAATGCCGCCCTCGGAGTCGATGTCTGTCACCGAAACACAGTAATGCATCGCTTTTTTCGGCTTAATAAACAGGTCGGCGATGCATAACGATAAAACTTGAAAGAAGAAAACGAATATCTGCGCGTGCATGGGAAATGCGAACATTGATAAAAGCATTGCGAGAAGTGATGCGGACAGAAATGCGGCACTGTGTCGAATGGAGAAAAATGCAAGAAACACGAAAAAAAATACACTCGTCAACAGCCAAAAGCTCGGCATTAATTCGAATACGGACATGATCGCTCCTTTGCCTTTTTTAGGATTATTGCCGAAAAAAACAGAAAAAAACAAAAAATGCCGCAATCTTCGGATTGCGGCATTTTTTATTTGCTTATTTAACTTCGTTTGCACGGTTGAGCCAGATCGTACCCAAAGTCAGAGCGTCATAGAAGCCCTGTCTTTCACCCTGCTTCCATATTTTTTCTTGCTCCGGAGCGTTCGGATCGGTCGATATAACCTGCATTATGATTCTGTCGGCGGCGGTTTTACCGCCTAATTGCTTAGTTGTCAATATTATTAGGAAAAGCACGTATTTCTCGTCCATACTGCCGTAGCAAACGACATTTTTTTCACGCACGAGAGGTCTGCCCTTGTACATGAGATATTTTCCTTGTAATAACCCTTTTTCTTCCATTAATTATCTCCTTTTTCAGTTGCCTTTTCGGCGGGCGGATATATTTTGTCGATCAAGGCGTGGATACGCTTCACGGGATTGAGCAGTTCGCTTATGGTCTGATCACGGTTCAAGGTGTCAATGAGCAGTGCAACGTATTTGCAAAGGTTGACTTCCTGATACCATTCGCGTGCCTTAAGCTCGGGTGTACGGTATATGAGGTTTGTCGTGAAAATTTTTGTTATCGCACCGTCCGCATAAGCCGTGTCCATTTTGGAAAGACCGTTGCAAAACAGACCGAATGTCGCAAATACGAAAATTCTTTTCGCACCCTTGTCCTTTAACTGATATGCGATATCGATCACCGAATCTCCGGAGGAGATCATATCGTCAACTATGATCACATCCTTGCCATGTACATCGGTACCCAAAAACTCATGTGCCTCGATGGGGTTTCTTCCGTTTACTATTATAGTGTAGTTTCTTCTTTTGTAGAACATACCAAGCTCAACGCCGAGTACGGAAGAATAATACATCGAACGTCCCATTGCACCCTCGTCGGGAGCTATCATCATTACGTCGCCGGGACGAAGAGATGCGTCGGGAATGTTGTTTACAAACGATTTGATCATTTGGTATGACACCTGAACGCTGTCAAACCCGCTGAGCGGAATAGCACTCTGAACTCTCGGATCGTGTGCGTCAAAGGTTATAATGTTCTGTACACCCATGTTGACAAGCTCTTGCAGTGCTATGGCACAGTCAAGGGACTCCCTTGCCGCACGCCTGTGCTGACGACCCTCGTAAAGCATGGGCATGATAACGGATATTCGACGTGCCTTGCCCTCAATAGCACCGATTATTCTTTTCAGATCCGAAAAATGGTCATCGGGCGACATGATGTGAAGCTTATCGTCATACATTGTGTATGTAACGCTGTAATTGTAGCAGTCACATATAATATAAACGTCCTTGCCTCTTTGAGAAGCGTGAAGAACGGCCTTGGCTTCGCCTGTGCCGAAGCGGGGACAGTTGGCTTCGATAGAATACGTTTCCTGCTCGTGGCAACGCCATTTACAAATGTATTCATCTACCTGGCGTGTGAAATCTTCACAGCCCTTCATTCCGATAATTTGAAGTTCTCCGAAAAATGATTCGCTCATACGTGTTCCGTTTCTCGGCGTTTTTTATTCACCGTTCACCGCCGCCGCACGGGAACAGTCGAAACCGTTTATTTTGTTATCGTGATCTTTTTGAGTACAGGGGAAATGTTGGGGTCAATACCCTTGACTTCGGTCAGCTTGTACGCAAGCAACTGCATCGTTACCGCCATAACGTAAGGAGCTGTCATTTCGAATCCGGTATCGTGAACGTAAACGCAATTGTCGCAACTGCGACCGAATTTCTCGTCGTCGGTAAATACGAGAACCTCCGCACCTATTTCGTTAAGTCGCTTTATCATTGCAAGCGAGTCGTCGAATGTGGCACCCTTGACGGCAAGAACTATCACAAGCGTGTTTTCATGTACCTGTGCAAGCGGTCCGTGATAAAAATCGCTTATCGCATTGCCCTTGACACTAATCCTGTTTGTTTCCAAGATCTTCAAAGCACCCTCGAGAGCTATGGGATATACCATGCCTCTGCCCAAAATGAATATGTTCGTTTCGTTTTTGTATTTTTCTGCAATCGGCGTGAGTGCGTTTGGCATATACGAAAGCAGAGCCGATACATCGTCGGATACCTTATCCAATGCGGCGGAAAGCTCTTCGCTTTTCGCAACCTTCGCACAAAGGCAAGCCAAAAGATACATTTGAGCCGTAAAGGTCTTTGTTGCCGCTATGCTTTTTTCAAGACCGGCGTTGCAGTAAAGATGATATTTCGCCGCTTTTGCCAACGGAGAATTTTCATCGTTGGTAACGGCAATCGTGAGCTTGCCTTGCTCGTTTGCCTGATTTATTATAGCCAAAACATCTTCGGCTTTACCCGATTGAGAAACGCCGATCACCGCAGTGTTTGCAAAATTCATCGTCGCACCGTATTTGGAAACAACACTCGGAGTTCCGAGAGTGCAGGGAATACCCGCATATACGGCAAAAAGATATTGAGCGTAAATACATGCGTGATCCGAAGTGCCTCGTGCGGCAAAATAGATCGAGTGTATGTCGAGCGACTCGAATTCGTCGGCAACGGCATTGATCGCAGTTTGATTCACAGATTTGATAGATGCCAAAACATTAGGCTGCTGTGAGATTTCATCAAACAAAAGTGACATTTTGTTCTCCTTTATTTTGAGGATCGAGCGTTGAAAAACTGTTTATCAACACTATCCGTAATGTACCGCTATGAGTATGACAGTGCGGGTAAGAGCAATATTGTACCTTATGTGACGGGAAACAGTGCGTCCGTGTCTGCGGATATGTTCGCACTCGGGGATGATATGGTGTCGGGGACGGAGCTTTCCGAATATATCAACGATTCCTCTGCTTGTCCGCCGCAGGCGGTGAACAAAAACAGTGCGGAAAGCGACAATAAAATCGAAATTAAGCTCTTGATTTTGTTATTCATCGTCTGTTTATACGTCTTATTCGTCGGACTGCTTCAAATATTCGGGCAAAAATTCTTCGGCAATGTTATCCGTAACTATTTTTCTTGCCGCAGCAACGGTAACGGTGTCGCCTTTTGAATTGCAGTGATGCTTTTTTGCCATTTCGTCGGTGAGATTTTCGAGCAGATACAACGCCGTGTTTTTATAGCCGGTCGTTTGATAGCAAAATGTCGGGATCACGGTGGCGTTTTCTATATGACATACGCCGTCTACCGATACAATGTCGAACGAAGCGGTGATACCTACCATGTTTTTAAGATAATCCTGATTGCTGATCCCGTTGCCGAGAGAATAGTAGCAAAGCGTTTTGTTGCCGTCCTTGCCCATTACCCATTCGACGGATTGTATAACATGAGGGTGATGACCCAAAATCACATCAGCACCGAGATCGGCTATGAGCTGAGCGTATTCTCGTTGTTCGTCCGTTATCTTGAATCTGTCTTCGTTGCCCCAGTGTATGGAAACTATCACGAAGTCGGAAACTTGCCGTGCGACCGGGATCTGACGTTCAAGCACATCTTTTGTATATATCGGTATGACCGTACTCGAGGAAGAGGGATGCTTGAGGTTCGTTCCGTAAGTGTATGCCAAAACGGCTATTTTGATACCGTCCTTCTCGTAAACACGTATATTTTCGTAGTCCTCTTCGTTGCGATACAGCCCCACGATCATAGCGTCGAGAGTGTCGGTGAAATCCATCATTTTTTCGAGTGCCGCCGCACCCTTGTCGTTCATGTGGTTGTTCGCAAATCCGATTATGTCAAAGCCGAGAGTCACGAGATCAAGCCCCATTTGTTGAGGCGTGTTGAATTGCGGATAATTGCTGTAGCCGTATTCTCCGCCGCACATGGGTGTTTCCTGATTGATGAACGCAACATCGGCAGAGCTTATCATATCGGCGACATCGGCGTATTTCGGTAAAAAATCGTAAGTCTTTTTCGTGTCATCTACGTTTTTGTCGGACGATGTTTCGGATTGGCGGTAAATGGGACGGTGAATAAGATTGTCGCCCATCCCGATAAACGACAATGTTTTCGTTTCGACGGGCTTTTCCGTCGGTGCGTATGTCTGCACGTCGGTAGTTTCGTCTGTTTTATCCGTTTCCGTGTTCGGCACGGAGGTCGTTTCCGAAACGTCGGAAAACGATGTGTCGCCGAACCGCTCGAAATCGGTCGCCGTGTCCGAGGAAGCACAGCCGCAGAAAACGGACAATACTACGGCACTCAATACGGCGAGAGCCGTTATTCTCATCTTTTTTATTTTCATTACGGTTTACCTGAATTTGTATCAAAATACGATAACAATACACATTATATTTTATATTATGTATCCGCAATTATCAACCGTATACTATTAATATTTTGTTACAAAACAAAGCAGCCAGACGGAAAAAGTTTACACAATATTGAAACATATTTTACGGAGCAAATTAGCAAAGCATTAATCTTGATCACATAATTCATATTAGATTGCGTAATTATATACAAGGAATTATTGATAAATTCGTTATTTTGCGGTAAAATATATAAAGTGATATCAAGTTCGGAGGAAAAGATGGCAATAAAATTGAATGAGGACAAGGAAACGGTAAGACTGATAAAAGAAGGCTTGAAGAAAAAGGACGGCTACTGTCCGTGCCGCCTTGAAAGAATTCCCGAAAACAAGTGCATTTGCAAGGAATTCAGAGAGCAAATGGCAGATCCGAATTTCGAAGGCTATTGCCATTGCGGGTTATACTATAAATACAAAACGTGAGGTAAAAAATGTCGGTCAAGGTAATAACAAAAGAAAATTTCGAAGCTGCGGTAATGAAAAGCGATAAAACGGTGCTGCTCGATTTTTGGGCATCGTGGTGCGGTCCGTGCCGTATGCTCTCGCCTGTTGTAGATGAAATAGCGGAGGAAAATGCGGAATATCTTGTCGGAAAGGTCAATGTTGACGAAGAAAACGCTATTGCCTCGGCGTTCGGTATTACGAGCATTCCGACGCTCATCGTTATAAAAAACGGAAAAATAACAGCTCAAGCAGTCGGCGTGCGTCCGAAAAGCGATATTTTGAAGCTGTTGGAAGAATGATTTAAAATAGCTTTAAAACGGTAAACGACCGCAGTACGAAAGCCTTAAGATTTTCGTACTGCGGTCGAGGTTTTTTTGTCAAGGCTATTTGAAAAGAAGCAGACTCAATGCCATTATCGCCATGCCGGAAAATATCAAAATGCGTGTCATTACATCATTGCGGCGGTATGCGTTCGGCAACATTTCGTCAAAGGATATGAATATCATTACCCCCGCGGCGAATGCGAATACGATACCTTGTATCATTTCCGTACTCGTTGTCGCAGGCAAAAGACACATCACGCCGTAGCCTATCAACGCACCGAGCGGCTCGGTCAAGCCGGATAGTAACGAGTAAAAAAACGCTTTTTTCGCATTTTTCGTGCCGTAGTATACCGGCACGAAAACGGCAATGCCCTCCGGGATATTATGTATCGCAATAGCGAAAGCGACAGTAAGTGCGGTACTTGTACCCTCAAGTGACGAAACAAATGTTGCAAAGCCCTCGGGAATGTTATGCAGTGCTATTGCCGCAGCCGTGACAAGACCCGTTTTTGTCATCGTGTCTCCGTTCAGACCGTCGGGAATCAGCTTTTCGGCAAGCCATACCGATATTATCGCACCGAAAAACGATATCACGGCATACAGCATTGCACATCGCGGAGAAAAATCAAGCAAAAAAGCCGAATACGATTTGTTGAGTATTTCAAACAGCGACACATATATCATTACTCCGGCGGATAACGCAAGACAAGCGGAAAGATAACGTTCGCTCAACGCTTTTTTGCCGGAAGCATAAGATATCATACTGCCTATTCCCGTGCAAAGACCGGCAAAAAGAGTGACCGCAAACGCAGTTAGTATATTTATGGTAAACACTTCCGTTTCGTTTTTTTACCATTGTATTCGCTTCTTCCGCATTTGTTACAGTGTATCAAATGCGTGTGTTTTTCATATCATGTATGTGATAACAAAAAGGAGAATGGTATGAATAACGAAAATTACTACGGATATCTTACGGTAAACGTTACTACGGCGATAGCCGCTATACCGCTTGCCGACGCAACGGTGACGGTTTCCCGACTGTCCGAAGGAGTGGATACTCCCGTAGCGGTTCTGAAAACGGATGCGGACGGAAAAACCGAAAAGCTCCGTTTGCAGACTCCGTCGCCGAGCAACTCGCTTACCCCGACACCGTCGGGTCCGTCCTATGCCCTGTATAATGTCAATGCACAAAAAGACGGATATTATCCTGCGACAAGCATAAACGTTCCCGTTTTTGCCAATGTTACGTCAATTCAGCCGATGCACCTTGTGCCGTACATTATCGGCAAAGAAAACTATAGTGCCGATAATGAACAGGTCACCGAGGGAGAAAAATATAATTTGAGTACTCCCGAGATAAGGGAGGAAAAATAATGAATGCCGATCTGCCTTTTATTCCGGAAACGATAACGGTTCATTTGGGTACACCGCAAAGCAGTGCGGAGAACGTTACCGTCAGCTTTCCCGATTACATAAAAAACGTGGCTTCAAGCGAGCTTTATCCCACTTGGCCGAGCGAGGCACTGCGTGCCAACATTTTAGCACAGATATCGTATACCTTGAACCGTGTCTACACGGAATACTACAGAAGTCAGGGCTACAGCTTCGATATAACGAACAGTACAGCATATGATCAGGCATTTGTGAAAAACAGAGATGTGTTCGAAAATATCGGACAGATAGTCGATGAAATATTCAATAATTATATAGTCAGACAGGGAAATGTAGAACCGCTTTTCGCTTCCTATTGCAACGGAACGACGGTCATATGCGAGGGAAGGTCGCAATGGGGGTCGGTCGATCTTGCCGAAGCCGGCTTTACACCGTACGAGATATTGCAGAATTATTACGGCTCGGATATAAATATCGTTCGCGATACTCCGGTAGGAAGCATAGAAGCCTCTGTACCGCCCCGTCCGCTACGGCTCGGTAGCGTCGGAAATGACGTAAGGCTTCTTCAATTAAGACTTAACAGAATATCGAAAAATTACCCCGGTATCCCGAAAATAATTCCCGTGTCGGGGGTTTTTGCCGCCTCGACGGAAGAAGCGGTGAGAAAATTTCAGGAGGTGTTCGATCTTAATATTGACGGTGTCGTGGGAAATGCGACATGGTACAGAGTTATGTTCATATATAACGGAGTAAAAAAGCTTAACGAGCTTGCAAGCGAGGGACTTGCGTTCGAGGACGTTTCAAAACAGTTTCCCGAAATACTGCAGCTCGGTGACGAGGGCTTGTATGTTTCCATGCTACAGTATTTTTTAACTGCGGTCGGCGATTATTATTCGTCGTTGCCTCCGATAGCGATCACGGGAGTTTTCGGCGAGGAAACAAGGGATGCCGTGTTCGCTTTTCAAAGGCAATTCGGACTGCCGATAAACGGGATAGTCGATGATGTTACGTGGAACGATATTTATGATACATATTTGGGAATAATCAGAAGCTTGCCGATAGGGCTTGTGTCCGAAGCGGGAATACCGTTTCCGGGCGAATATCTTGCATTAGGCTCAAGCGGCGAAGCGGTAACACAGCTTCAAAATTATCTCGATACGCTCGCAACGGTATATCCGTCTATAATTCCGCCGCCGGTGAGCGGAGTTTATTCCTCGCAAACGGAAGCGGCGGTAAGAGAATTTCAAAGGTTGTTTGATTTGGAGGAAAACGGTATCGTAGGACCGATAACGTGGGACGAAATTACGGACCAATATATTTTGATTTCCGAGGGTAATATGAAATCTGAGGGACAATACGGTCAAGATTTAGGAGGAAGCTGATGGACGGAATCGGATATATCGATGCAAGCGACAAAAACGTATTGACTTATGAAATACAAAATATGCTTTACTATATTTCATTTTTTGACAAAAGCATACCGAGAGTCAATCCCGACGGCGTGTACGGCGAGGAAACAAGAAAAGCCGTCGCTGCATTTCAGATAAAATACGGAATTGCGGAAACGGGAGAAATAGATTACATTACGTATAACAGACTTTACGAAATCTATTCGTCATTGTCCGACGAAAATGCTCCGCCCATGCCGCTGAGTGTTTTCCCGAATATACCG
The DNA here is from genome assembly GCA_964498965.1 of uncultured Lachnospiraceae bacterium. GTDB lineage: Bacteria > Bacillota > Clostridia > Oscillospirales > CAG-272 > CAZCJU01. Next base: position 4,971 of record CAZCJU010000026.1, on the reverse strand, counting down.
TCGTATGAGGTGCAAAGCGGGGAAAAAAGCAACGTGGTCTTGATATCGCAAATAATAATCAACACCCTTTCGAATCATTACGATATTCCGTCCGTATCGCTGAACGGCGAAATGACGGAGGAAACGAAAAAATCGGTCGAAGCTTTTCAAAAGCTTCACGGAATACCGTCAAACGGCATTATTGATAGGAAAACATGGAATGCCTTAAGCAATGATTATTCCTTGCTCGAAATGAAAAATGAATAACAGAGCGTTGCTTTGCCTATAATCCGAATCGAAAGGACAATAATTGCGTATGGGAGGTCTGTTATGCACAGCAAATTCACTAAGACGGCGGAAAACGCTTTGTCGGCGGCTCTTGAAGCATCAAGAAGCTTGGGACATACGTATATCGGCTCGGAGCATATACTGCTCGGTCTGCTGAATGAGAAAAACGGCATAGCATATAAAATATTGACCTCGAGAGGCTTGAACAGCTCCGAGGTCAGGGAATATATAATCGACGCAAGCGGACGGGGAAGCCGAAGCAACGTCGGCACGGCGGAGCTGACACCGAGAGCAAAGGATATTATCGAACAAAGCTCATTCGAAGCGTTGAAATACGGTCAGCCGTATATCGGAACGGAACATTTGCTCGTGACGCTTGTGTGCGAAAGCGATTGCACGGCGGCTCAGATAATAAATGCATTGGGACTTAAGCTTTCTGAGTTGTATACGGATACGGTGGCTTTTTTGGATAACGGAAATATCGGTGTAAGAACGGTGAATGCGGAGCGAAGAACGAAAGCACAGCCCCCCGAACTTCCGACACTCAAAAAATACGGAAAAAATCTTACTGAGGAGGCAAAACACGGAAAGCTCGATCCTCTCATCGGACGCGAGGAAGAATGCAACAGCATTATAAAAGCACTGCTGCGACGCGGCAAAAACAATCCGTGTTTGATAGGCGATGCGGGTGTAGGTAAGACCGCGGTCGTCGAGGGCTTGGCACAAAAGATAGTATCGGGCGATGTGCCGGAAGCACTTGATGGGAAAACTATATTTTCACTTGACCTGCCCGCAATGCTTGCCGGAGCAAAATACAGAGGAGAATTCGAGGATAGATTGAAAAACGTCATGAACGAGTTGAAAAAGAATCCGGATGTTATCCTTTTTATAGATGAGATCCATACCATAGCCGGTGCCGGAGCAGCGGAGGGAGCGATAGATGCGGCAAATATATTAAAACCCGCACTCGCAAGAGGTGAGCTTCGGGTGATAGGTGCAACTACCTGCGACGAATACAGAAAAATAATAGAAAAGGATTCCGCACTCGAAAGAAGATTTTGTAAGATCACGGTAAACGAACCGTCAGCAGAGCAGTGCGGAAAAATATTGCTCGGACTTCGCGGAGCAATGCAGGAGTATCATAAAGTCAGAATAAGCGATGAAGCCATCGATGCGGCACTTAAGCTTTCGATAAGATATCTTCCGGAAAGACGATTGCCGGATAAAGCGATAGATCTCATTGACGAAGCTGCTGCGGCAAAGCATATAACGGATATCGAAAAAAACGTCGAGGTTCGTGCGTTGAAGGAAAAAATAGCCGTGCTTTCAAGGAGTAAGGATTCCGCAATAAGGTGCGGAAATTTCGAACTCGCTTCAAAATTGAGAAACGAAGAAAAAAAGGCGGGAGGCGAGCTTGAAGAACTTAAGAAAAAAGCAAAAAAACGTGCCGACAGCGAGGTGTTTACCGTGACCTCATCCGATATAGCCGAAATCGTTACATTGTATACGAGCATTCCCGCCGACAGCATAAATCAAAGCGAAGCACAGCGGCTGTTGTCGCTTGAAAACGAAATATCAAAGCGTATAGTCGGTCAGCCGAATGCGGTCGGTGCGGTGTGTCGTGCGGTAAGACGAGGCAGAGTCGGCTTGAAAAACCCGAAAAGACCGACAGGCTCGTTCATCTTTACCGGACCGTCCGGCGTGGGCAAAACCGAGCTGTGTAAGGCACTTGCCGAAACCGTTTTCGGAAGCGAAAAAAATGTGATACGGCTCGATATGAGCGAATATATGGAAAAGCACGCCGCTTCAAGATTGACCGGAGCTCCTCCCGGCTATGTCGGATACGAGGAGGGAGGTCAGCTTACGGAGGCGGTCAGACGTAAACCGTACAGCGTTGTGCTTTTCGACGAAATAGAAAAAGCACACCCCGATGTGATGAACCTATTACTGCAAATACTCGATGAGGGCGTTTTGACGGACGGATACGGACGTGAGGTCGATTTTAAGAGTTGTATCGTCGTTATGACCTCAAATGTGACCTCAAACGGAGTGAAACAAATGGGCTTTTCAAAGAAAACGGACGAAAAGACCAAAGCCGAAAATAATGTGAATGTCAAAAATATGTTCCGTCCGGAATTACTGAACCGCGTTGACGAGGTTATAGAATTCGAAACACTCGGAAAAAACGAGCTGTCCGATATTTCACGCAAAATGCTCGTCGAATTTAAGAAAAGGGCGGAAAAGATCGGTATATCGGCGGAAATATCCGACAGCGTGCCGATTGCAATAGCCGATAAATGCTCCGAAAGCTCCGGGGCAAGACAGATAGGTCGGATCATAAACGATTATATCGAAGATCCGCTCGCCTCGCTTTTTCTCGGCGGAAGCATAAAGAACAATGATGTCGTACACCTTGAATATATCAACGGTCAATTCGTTTGGGAAAATAAAAAACAGATTGTTTACTCTTGAGGCTTGACAAAAACAGCGTTTCGTTGTATAATGTAGTCACAAAGAATATAATTTGCTCCCGAGAGAGCTTATGAGGTGAAAAATGCAGATTACAAAAGCTTCGATAATAGGCGATGTTCTCGACGCTTGCCCCGAAACGGCACAGTTCTTCCTTGAAATAGGTATGCACTGCCTCGGCTGTCCCTCCGCAAGAGGCGAAAGCATAGAGATGGCTTGCGAGGTTCACGGCACGGATGCTGACGAGCTTGTCGCAAAAATCAACGAGTTTCTCGCAGACTGACTGCGATAGAACAAATGCAAAAAGTCACAGTATGTGAAAGCCGAGCTTTCGCATACTGTGACTTTTTCAGCTTGATCGCACAAGCAGGGAATGCTTTGATATTATTTGAAGAGGTAGTCGAGCATCGATTCGTTGTATTCCATTGTGAGGTCGTCTATCCACAGCTCGATAAGCTCGTTCATTCGCTTGCTTTTCATATATGTCAAGGTGAGATATTTCCAATACGGCATACCGTATGAATCGAGATATACCACGAAGTACCCGGTCGTTATCGATGCGTATTGATATTGCATGTACGTGACATCACCAACGGCTCTGCCGTCCTCGTAGCACCATGATGCAACATCTACAGGAAGCGAACTGTACGTCGGAACGATGTTTTCGACAAGTCCGCCGTTTCCTTTTGTGCTTGTGTCGTAGGAATATTCTTCCACGAGAGCTTTCATCTGATGCTCTTTGTCGTCGGTGCCGCTTACCTTTTCTACAAGTTGCTTGCAAAGCTCTTCACCGCTCTTTTCGTCATATACTCCGTCCTGCAGAGAAATGTAACATATGCGTATATTCGGTATCAAGAAATCCTTGCGGTACGGCAGCTTTTCCGCCTGCACGACCTTTATGCGTCCGTTGCTGTCGGTGAACATTTCGATATCGCCGACCGAACGACTCTCGTCGTATAACCAAAGTGCCTCCTCGGTGTTTTTTTCAACACCGTCAATATAATAGTAGTAGCTTTCATCGGTCACAAGACAATCGGCTTCGAATTTCGCATATTGAGATGAGGTTTTGTTCGGGTAGATCTTCTTGTAAGCTTCGATAAACGAATCGCCCGACTTGACGTGTTCTATAAAATCACGTGCAAGCTGCTGTGCCTCGGCTTTTGCCTGCTCTGTTTTTTCATCGGAATCGCTTATATCGCAGTCGGGATATATGGATAACAACTTGTAATCGGCAACGAGATAGTCGTATTTGTTTTCCTGAAATACCTTCTCTATCTCGTCATCGGAAAACTCGGTGGAATTGTAATTGCTTTTGCCGTATTTGTTGCCCAATTGACACATTTTCAAAAATTCCGCCATAAGCTCGTATGTTGCCCCGTCACCCAAACCGAAACGCTCGTCCATGTATTCCTCAAACGTCATTCCGTAGCCGTCCGCATCTTCTTTATAGGAATCAAGCTCGGCGTATATGGAATCCGTTTCGTCTTGAGAGAGCGAAATACCGTTCTTTACAGCTTGTTCGTAAAGTGAAATATAGTACTCAAGCGAGCTTTTCGCAATTTTAAGAAAATAATCGTACCAAGTGTCGTATTCGGTGAATCCCTCGGCAGTGGGCTTTTGATCGTGAAGAGGTATTGAGGTGTCTAAGTAGTCGGAAAGTTCATGACTGTACTCGCTGCAAAAGGTTTGATACGAATCGGCGAAAAAATACTTAAGATAAAGTACGGGGATTTCCAACGTGTCTGAATGACCTATTACGGAGCCGCCTTCCGCCAATTCAATGTTGGAATGCGGATATGTTACCTCGGGAAACCGTGTTTCACTTTCCGTGTCGGAATCTACGGGAGCTTTGGTGTCACATGAGATAAATGCTGTCAAAATAAAAGAAAATAAAAGTAGTGTTGCGATTGCTTTTTTCATCAAATTACCTGAAATGTTAACCGTTATTAAGTGAAAATACCGTATAACCGTTTTGTGGGCGGATAAGCTCCGCCCACAGCCGCTTTTAAAGTTTACGATCGAACTTATGCCTTGAGTGCGTCGATCATCGCATCGAGCTGAGCGTAAAGCTCTGCGGGAACACGATCGCCTATCTGCCGATAGAATTCCTTGATACCCTCGGCATCTTTGAGCCATACTTCCTTGTCAACCTCAAGAAGCTCCTTGATCGTGTCTGCGGAAATGTCAAGACCTTCGATATTGATGTCTGCGGGATCGGGCAAATATCCGATAGCC
>CAZCJU010000025.1:0-21298 GCA_964498965.1 uncultured Lachnospiraceae bacterium | reverse complement strand
GTTTATATGCTCCATGCCGGAGAATATCATACGCGAAACCCAGAAGGTTATTATATCGTAGCCCGTAACGAGTACGTTCGTGGGATAATACTTTTCAAGCTCGGGCGTTTTATCGGGCCAGCCGAGCGTGGAGAACGGCCAAAGAGCGGAGGAGAACCACGTGTCAAGCACGTCCTCGTCCTGATGTACCCTGCCGCCGCATTTCGGGCAGACGGTTATATCGGTTTTGGAAACTGTCATTTCTCCGCAGTCGTCGCAATAAAATGCGGGTATCCTGTGTCCCCACCAGAGCTGACGGGAAATGCACCAGTCGTGGAGATTTTCCATCCAATTTATATATGTCTTGCTGAAGCGTTCAGGCTCGAACCTGATCCTGCCGTCCTTTACGCAATCGACGGCGGGCTTTATCATCGGACCCATTTTTACGAACCACTGATCCGACGTGAGCGGCTCGACGGTAGTGCCGCAACGGTAGCACTTTCCGACATTATGAGTATGCGGCTCGATCTTAACGAGATAGCCGCCCGCCTTAAGGTCGGCTACTATAGCCTCTCTCGCCTCGTATCTGTCCATGCCCTCGTATTTTCCGCCGAACGAGTTGATTTTCGCCTCGTCGTCCAAAACCTTGATTATTTCGAGATCATGTCTTTGACCTACCGCAAAGTCGTTGGGATCGTGTGCGGGCGTTATCTTGACGCAGCCCGTACCGAACGCTATATCGACGTAATCGTCGGCTATAACGGGTATCTCTCGGTTTACCAGCGGCAAAATGAGCGTCTTGCCGACAAGCTCCGTATAACGGGGATCGTTCGGATTTACGGCAACGGCGGTATCACCGAGCATGGTTTCCGGACGCGTGGTCGCAACGGTGACGTATTTGCCGTCCTCGCCCTTAACGGGGTAGCGGATATGCCAGAAAAAGCCCGAGTCCTCGCTGTATTCGACCTCGGCGTCGGACAGAGCCGTCGCACATTTCGGACACCAGTTTATTATGCGGTAGCCTCTGTAGATCAAGCCCTTGTCGTAAAGATTAACGAAAACCTCTCTTACCGCACGGGAAAGCCCCTCGTCCATCGTGAATCTGAGCCTTGACCAGTCGCACGACGAGCCTAATTTTTTGAGCTGACGTATTATCGTGCCGCCGTACTGCTCTTTCCATGCCCAGACACGCTCCAAGAATTTCTCTCTGCCGAGGTCGTATCTCGTGATACCCTCGTTTTTACGCAGATATTCCTCAACCTTTATCTGAGTCGCTATGCCCGCATGATCCGTGCCGGGAAGCCAAAGAGCGGAAAAGCCCTTCATTCGCTTATATCTTATCAAAATGTCCTGTAACGTTTCGTCGAGTGCATGACCCATGTGAAGCTGTCCCGTTACGTTCGGAGGCGGAATAACTATCGTAAAAGGCTCTTTTCCGTCGTCGCACGACGGGGTAAAGTAGCCCTTTTCGCACCAGTCTTGATAGATCCTGTCCTCAAATTCGCCGGGAGCATAATTTTTCGGTAATTCTCTCATTGTTTTCTCTCCTTTTTCATTATCGTATCCGTGCGATCGACGACCGCTTTCGACAAGATCTCGATCGCAAATAAAAAACACCCGCCCTTATTAGGACGAGTGTTGACCCGCGTTACCACCTAATTTCATCGGCAGCTCACGCATACCGACCTCGTGCGGCACCTTATGCCGCTCTCACTTATACGGCAGAGGCTACCGTCGGATTCTACTCGCACGGCACAGCCGCCTTTCTTTCCGCACTCAAAGACTACTTCGATATACCCGAATCAAAGCGTTTCACCCTGCCCGCTTTTCTCTGAGCAAACGGGAATACCTACTCCTTCTTCTCACAGCTTTATTTTTATTACATTCATTTTAACACATTTTATCATCATGTACCCGACTTGTCAAGGGAAAAAAGATAATTTATAATGTAAAATATTTGTGAATACATTATCGTATTACTTGACCGACAGTGCAAAAAGTGGTAAACTGGATCGTATTGATCGTATGTGTACTTTGAACACATACGGCTCGAAAGCATTCACCCTTTGTTTTATTAAAAGGAAAGGAAGGAATAAATATCATGAAGCTTAAAAAGCCCATATTCACCGGCTGCGGCACGGCGATAATCACACCGTTTAAAAACGGCGAGGTGGATTACGACGCATTCGGAAAGATAATCGAAGAGCAGATCGAAGCGGGAATAGATTCCGTCATCGTCTGCGGAACTACGGGAGAGGCGGCAACCTTGACCGACAAGGAGCATAGGGACGTTATAGAATTCGCCGTAAAGCAGTCGAATCACCGCGTGCCGATAATAGCGGGTACGGGTTCGAACGACTGTGCGTATGCCATCGAGCTTTCCGCTCATGCGTGCGAGGTCGGTGCGGACGCACTGCTCCATGTCACCCCGTACTATAATAAAACCTCTCAAAGAGGTATCGTAAAGCATTTTACCAAAATAGCCGACGAATGCTCGAAACCCGTTATACTCTATAACGTGCCGTCGAGAACCGGCGTGAATATCTCTATCGAAGCGTATAAAGAGCTTGCTCAACACCCTAATATAGTCGCTACCAAGGAAGCTTGCGGTAACCTTTCCTTCATCGTTAATTTAATGAGAGAATGCGGCGATATGCTCGATGTTTACAGCGGCAACGATGACCAGATAGTTCCCATGATGAGCGTCGGAGCAAAGGGCGTCATCTCCGTGCTTTCAAACGTTATGCCCAAGGAAACGGTGGAGCTTACTCATAATTACCTCAACGGCAAATGTAACGAGAGTGCCAAGGCACAGCTCGATTACCTGAAGCTGATAAACGCACTGTTCATGACGGTAAATCCCATACCCGTAAAGACCGCTATGGCGATGCTCGGAAAATGCGATATCGAAATGAGATTGCCGCTGTGCGAGATGAGCGAGCAGGAAAACGAAAAACTGCTTAACGTGCTTAAGGAATATAAATTATGCTGAATATACTGCTGACCGGCTGCTGCGGAAGAATGGGTCATGCCATTCGTGCGAATCTGCCGCAGGATTGCCGAATACTTGCGGGCGTAGACCTGCTCGGCGAAGCCGACTTCCCGGTTTATCGCAATATTGCCGACGTGAAAGAAAAATGCGATGTCATGATAGATTTTTCCAATCACGTACTCACAAAGGATATTTTGGACTACGCCGTGAAAAATCAAACACCGTGCGTGATCTGTACGACAGGACAAACTGAGTCGGAGCTTGAATATATCGAAAAATGCTCCGAAAAGGTCGCCGTTTTCCGCTCCGGAAATATGTCGCTCGGAATAAATCTGATAATGCGACTTGCCGCAGAGGCGGCAAAAACACTCGGTGACGATTTCGATATCGAAATAATAGAAAAACATCACCGAAATAAGCTCGACGCACCCAGCGGAACGGCTATAATGATCGCCGACGAGATCAAAGCCGAAATGAGCGAGGATACCGTGTATACCTACGGTCGTGCAGATAGGCGAACGGTAAGACCTAAATGCGAAATAGGAATTTCTTCCGTGAGAGGCGGCGATATCGTGGGAGAACACGAGGTGCTGTTCTGCGGTAACGGCGAGGTCATTTCCGTTAAACACACTGCCGAAACACGCGAGGTGTTCGCCTCGGGTGCGATACGTGCCGCAGTGTATCTTGCGGATAAATCGGCGGGTATGTACTCGATGAAGCAGCTCATAAAGGATTCCGCTCTCGCCGAAAAACACTGTCGAACTCACTGAAAATAAGCCGCAACTTAATCGAATCGGACAACAGGCGTTTCGGAACGAAACGCCTGTTTGATGTTATCTTGCTTTCACATAGATACGCTCATGCCGATGATAATCGGTGAAATACGCAGATATTTGAGGGATAACAATGCACTTCGAGTGAGCAGAAGTGTTCGGGAGCTGGCGTACAGAGCGTTGACGGCAAGAGATGAACTGAGCGACGGCGAGGGAGATGTTAGTATAAAACAGCTCGCTCAATACCTCGGAGAAAGCGAGGAGAATATCGCCGAAGCTCTCGAAGCGATATCCGAACCGCTGTCGCTTTATGAGCCGGTGTGCGGCGAAAACGGCGACAGCCTGTGCTTAATGGATCAAATCGGCGACGGAGGTGCTTCCGAGGATAATTGGCTCGAAAGTATAGCTCTTAACGAGGCGTTCAAAACACTGTCCGACAGAGAAAAAAATATTGTCGGACTTCGTTTTTACAGAGGAAAAACACAAACGGAAATAGCACGTCAGATAGGCATAAGCCAAGCACAGGTGTCGAGAATAGAACGTGCCGCACTCGATAAGATCAAAAAAAGAATATAACGACGAAATACCTACCCTTGCCGACACTTCCCCGCGGCTTTTCCCTTAAACCCGTACTTGCCCGATTTAAGCCTTCCCTCTCCCGGGGAAGGCTTACGCGGGGAGTAAAAGGAGGAAGGCTTAAGAGAGGGACGATTTGCACGGGAGCGGTGCGAGCAGGGAGAATTTTGAAAATATTTATCGGAAAATACATATTTAAGGTGACGTAATGAAGAAGATAGTATTTGTCGGAGGACCGACGTCGGGAAAGACATCGGTCATGAACGGATTAAAAAAGGTACTTGATATCCGGTGCGGTATCAATGTTGATTTCATAGAGGAATTGGGCGGATTGTTTTTCGACGGCATACCGAGTGAGCTTCTCGAGCATGACGACGTATGCTTACGCCAGATACGGCTGTACCGTATGCAACTTATGATAGAACGCAAGGTAGCCGAGATTCGGGGAAACACTCCGTCGGTCATGATATGCGACAGAGGGATAGCCGATCTGCGGGCGTATCTGACACCGTCGCAGATAGATCGAACGTTCGGCACGTCGGAGCTTGAGCTGCTTGACGGGAATTATGATTCCGTATACTTTTTCGCTTCGGGGGATGTCACGGAAGCACAGCGTCATCTGTCGGAAAATTCCGCACGAATAGAGCGTGACGGGCATGAGATATATGCACTTGCGGAGCGTACCTATAAGGCGTGGTCAAGCTGCCCGGGATTTCGTTATATCAAGCGGTACGACACGCTCGACGAGCGAATACGTAATGTCGCACGGCAGATAAACGACGAACTCGGCATTGAAGTATTCAACACCGAGCTTTAAAGTATTCTTTTGTCTGTTCGACGTTTTCGGCGATCTCCGCTTTCAGATCGTCGAGCGAATCGAATTTTATTTCATCACGCAAGTACTTATAAAATTCTATTTCGACCTGTTCGCCGTACAGCTGTTCGTCGCAACCGATTATATGCGTTTCGCAATTCACGCCCTGCCCGTTAAGTGTCGGTCTTGTACCGACGCAAGCACAGGCGGGGTATTTTTTTCCGCGGACGACGGCACGACAGATATACACGCCGTTTTTCGGAACAACGGTACTCGGCGGGAACTCCTGATTTACGGTCGGAAATCCGAGCGTTCTGCCTATTTTTTTGCCGTGTAACACGGTAAGCTTTACGGAAAACGGGCGGTTTAGAAGCGATCTCGCGCGCTCGACATCGCCCTCCGCTATGGAGCTTCTTATCAAGGACGAGCTTACCGTGATGCCGTCTGACTTTACCTCGTCTGCCACGACGACCTCACAGCCGTATCTTTTACACAGCCTTTTCAGCTCCGTCGCATCGCCCGACGCATTTTTTCCGAACGAGAAATTAAAGCCGCAACACGCCATGACGGCACGGCACGAGCCGACGAGTATTTCCCTGACGAATTTTTCGCAGTCATAATCTCTTATTTCATTAAAGTCGCTCAAAAACAGGAGATCTATGCCGCAGCTTTCCAATATTTCGGCTCTTTTTTCGGGCGTTGTTATAGCCGCCGCACCGTTTTTCGGAGCATACGTATCGAAGCTCCAAACAGCACTTTTCAAGCCGTTTTCGGCGGCATATTTCGTAACATGACGCACGAGCGACATATGCCCGCAATGCATACCGTCGAAATTTCCGAGGGCGACGGCGACCCTTTCGCTACGGGCGGCGGCAAGCCTTTCGTCGCAGGGCGTAATTTTATCGGTATAAACCGTTATCATACAAGCGGCTTCCTCGCTATCTCGGCGTAGGCTCTCGGGTAATTCGGCGGCGTCGGATTAAGCTTATCGACGATTATGAGCTTTCTCGAGCAGTCCTCGTTCGGTGTATGCAATACGATATTTTCGACTTCGGAGATCCTGCCTCCCGTTTTTATAACGGCTTTTTCGGCACGGGAAACGTCTTCCTTGCCCGATTTCATCGCAATGAAGCGTCCGCCTTTTTTGACAAGCGGCATACACAGCTCGGTCAACACGGGAAGCTCTGCGACGGCACGGGCGATCGCCGCATCGAATTTTTCGCGAAGCTCGCCGCCCGGTTTCGCAAGCTCCTCTGCACGTCCGGTCACGGCGGTCAGATTTTTAAGGTCAAGCTCCGCCGCCACTTGCGATACGAAATTCATTTTTTTTGCTGTCGAATCGAGTGCGGTAACGGAAAGCTCGGGGCGAAGTATCGCCGCCGGCAGTGCGGGCAAGCCCGCACCGCTTCCCACGTCGATAAGCGAGGCGTTTTCGGGGACGCGGTAAACGGCGACGGCACAATCGGCGAAATGCTTATAGACAACGCCGTCAAGGTCGCATATGGCGGTGAGGTTAAAATGATTTTTATTGACTTCGAGCATGGCGTTCATGTAATATTCAAGCTGTTCCGTTTGCTTTCGGTCGGGGGAGGGTAAGTTGTTTTTCTCGAACGCCTCAAGAAGTCTTGATGCGAATTCGTTATTCATCGGTTTTTATCCTTATAATATTCGATTCGGGTATAGCCATGCAGGCATCGCTTTCTCTTTTTCCGCAGGTGAAGATCAGGCATTGCAGCTTCTCGCTTTTGCATTTCGACGAGATGAGAGCAAGCATTCGAAGCAATCTTTCGCCGTCGAGGTGAGCCAAGCTGTCATCGAGCATAAGCGGCGGTGCGGATCTGCGGTAGAGCGTGCCGACAAGAGCCAAACGCAGGCAAATATACGCCGCATCACGCGTTCCCGCACTGAACACCTCGAGCGGGTGCGTATTTCCGTGTGCGAGAAGCGTCATCGCATATTTTTCGTCAACGCCGAGTGAGGGATATTTGCCCTCGGTGGCAAGCGACAGGCAGGCACCCGCCTCCCGTGCCAGCTTCGGCGTTACGCTTTCTCTGAGCGAAAGCGATGCTCGGTTGAGCATTTCGCAAGCAAGCACCAGTGCATCGTACCGTTGCTTATCCTCTTTAAGCCGTTCTCTCGCCGCTGACAGAGTGTCGTAAACGGCGGCGGCATCGAGCGTGCCGGCGGTCAAGGCGGAAAGCTTTTTTTCGTTTTCGAGTATTCTTTCGTCCAATGCCTCTATGCTCTGACGCAGGAACGTCAGTCGATGCTTCTGTTCGTTTTCGTTGAAGCTTGCAAGCTCCGCCGTCTTAAGCTTACCGCGGATACGCTTTTTTTGCTCGGCGATATCGATGTTACGTGTCTGTTCGGCAAGAGTGCGATAAAGTGCGGTTTTTTTGTCAAGCTCGTTTTTAAGCGAGTCCAAAAGCGAGATGATACGGCGTATGTACTCGGTTTCGGCATCTATTGCTTCGCATTCGGGTTCGCACGGTCTGTATTCGGAGGTAAATTCCGCGATCTCCCGCTTTTTCTCTTCCGTTTTCTCTCGAAGTCTACCGCAACGAAGTCCGGCACCCTCTATATCCGAGCGTTTTTTCGTTATCGTTTTTTCTTCTTCCTTGATGCGTGCTATAAGCTCGAGCAGCTGCTCGCCGTCCTCACAGCCGAATTTGTTCGCCAGCGACACCAGCTCGTTACGGCATTTCCTCTTTTTCGATCTCATGACGATGCCGAGCAGGGCGAAAAGCACGCTTGCGACACCGAGTGCCGCCGTCGCTATGTACATATGCGGAAGCATAAACGCCGCCGCACCGAGCAGACACGCGGCGAAAAGTATCAAGCCGAGAACGGAGGCTTTACCGTATTTTGCGGCTTTTCCGTTCAGCTCCTCCGTTTGCGACAGCACCGTATGCTCGCCGCCCTCGCTGTTGAGCAGATCGAGTGTTTCGGCACTTTCCCGACTCACCTCGAGGTTCTGTTCCGCTTCCTTAAGCATTTGCTCCGACAAAGCAAGCTCGTTCTCCGACGAAGCAAGCTCCGCCCTCAGCTCTCTCAGCCGCTCGATATAATCGTTGTCGGGCAGCATACCGTTTTCGGTGCATTTTTCCGTGCTTTCTTTATACGCTTTTTCGGCTTCGTGCATGGCTTTTTCCGCATCCCCGCATTTCTCGCACGAGGCAATTGCGAGATATGCCGAAAATTCGTCGAGCTTGGACGAAATTTCCTCGGCGGCAGCCGCATTTTCGATGCGTTTTTCCCTGTCTGCCGTCAGTCTGTCCTTCGTTTTGAATATCTCGGCGTTTACGCTTTGTGCTTCTCCGAGCTTAAGCTCAAGCTCCGCTATGCTCTTTTCAAGCTCGAAGATCTCACCGCCTTTTTTGTTTTTATGCCAAAGCACGACGCGTTCCTCGTCCAGCTTTTTTATCGCCTTGGCTGTGTTCAGCTCCTCGTCCGCCGAGAAAAGCAGGTTTTCTATCGCCTCGTTGAGCTGTTTTCCGTCAACCGTCGAACCGCTTATCTCGCCTATGTAGGCACTTGAACAAAACACCTTTTCACCCACGCCCAAAAACACCTTGTCGGGCGTGCTGTCACGGAAAACGGGTGTGTGATCGGCGTTTGTTATCACCGCTTTTTCTTTGGTGCCTGACTGAAGTAAAAGCAACGTCCGCTCTATCGTGTATTCTTTTCCGTCGTAAAAAAGCGTCAGCGAACCGGAGCAACCCGCCTCGCCCCACGGAATGTATTTCGCTCTTTCCGGAGCGTTCAAACTGTAAAAAATGAATTTTATGAACGCACAGATCGTCGTTTTTCCCGTTTCGTTATCGCCCTGAATGACATTCAAGCCGGAGCTGAAATCGAGCGACAGGGAGGAAAGCTTCCCGAAGCGTTCAATGTGTATCGATTTTATATACATCGGACCGAACCAAATCCTCATATTTTTTTAAGATATTCGAGTCCCAGACGAAGTGCCTGCTCGGCAAGTCTGCGTTCGTCATCGTTTTTCGAATCCAGCATGGGCTTGAGCTGAGCGTAAAAAGCTCCTCTGATCGTAAGATCGTTCTCAAGCTCGTCGCAGTCGAGCATAGGCGAAGTCGCATCGGTGATCTCCACATAGCCCGGACCGCTTATTTTTTCCTCCAACGTCGAAGCGGATATCACGACGTCGGAAGCGACCTCTCCCGTCAGCGTCAGCCTTAACGACGTGCCGCCGCCGTATCGCCGTTCGTTTACGAAATTTTCAACCGCATCAAGCACCTGAGAAAACGAGGTGCATCCGCCGACATCGATGCGAGCCTGCTCGTAACGGCGGTCTGTCAGGCTTTTCGACGAAAAGCTCGGGCGGAATACGCCTGCGGTCTTTTCGCATTTTATGTTTATTACCGTTTTTTCTCCGCATTCGTCCCAGCCCCGTCCCTCCGGACAGCCGCTGTAGGCGTAATACGTATCTCCCGCCCTTTGCACTCCGTCGGAATTGTGGATGTGACCGAGTGCGATGTAATCGAAGCCCGAACTTTCGATGTCCGATACGCTTATCGGGCAATATTTCGAGCTGCCCGAGGTGATATCGCCGTGACAGGAAAGAATATTTATTCTGCTTTCGTCATCGGGACGCTTCGAAGCAAACGGGTTCGTTTCCATGGCATCGGAGGTGAATGCGAAGCCGTAAACGTCCGTGTTTATGTCGTCGAAGCGGAATTTCGAGAGAAGCGGAGAAGTAAATATGTACACGTTCGGCGGGAATTTTTCATGCATATACGGCGAGCCTGTCCGATACGGATCGTGGTTGCCGGGGGAAATGACGAAGCGACAGTCGGGTACTCTTTCGAATTGCGAAACGAGCAGTGATACCGTTTGACGACTCACGTATTCCGTGTCGAACAGATCGCCGGGCAAAAGCATGATATCCGCCTTTTCCACTTGAGCGTACAATATGAGCGAGGTGAATGTACCCCGCAACAGCTCACGCTTGTTTTTCGCCCTTTGAGGTGTCGATGCGGAAAACGGGCTGTCCAAATGCAGATCCGCACAGTGTATGATCTTTATCATTGTGTTTTTTCCTTAATCTATTAAATCGTATGCTTTTTCGAGCAATGTTTTTGCGTCGGAAAACCGTTTTGTTCCCGATTTGCTTCCGAAAACACACGCCACAAGCTTTCTTCCGTCCTTTTCGGCGGTGGCTACAAGGCAATAGCCCGCTTCCTCGGTCGTACCGGTCTTAAGACCCGTAGCGTACTTGTAATACGACGGGCTTGTGCGGTCGATAAGGCTGTTCGTGTTGCTCCATGTCATCTTGTGTCCGCTCGCATACGTTACATCGTCCGTGACGAGCGAGGCGTATTTGCTTATTATTTCGTTTTCGGACGCGAGCTTTCCTATCAGAAGCATATCCTCAAGCGTCGTGTAGTGGTCGTCGTTGTGATATCCGTCGGGGCAGGTGAATTGCGTGTCCTTAAGACCTATTTTTTTTGCGTAGCGATTAAGCTCCACCATAAATTTCGTGACCGCCTCTCTCGCACTTACACCCTCCTCGCCGGCAAGACGCTTGCCGACACCCGCCGCAACTACGTAAGCCGCATCGTTTCCCGACGGCAAAAGCATACCCTCTATCAGCATTTCCAGACTCAGTCGGTGATGACGCTTTATGTACGCCACCGAGGAATCCTCCGCAACTAGATCAAGCTCGTCACCCGGCGTAAATTCGATATCGGGCGGACATACGCTCAATGCAAACAGTGCCGTGAGCAGCTTTGTCGTGCTTGCGGGGTATATCCTCTCGCCCCAGCCCTTTGCATACAGTATTTCACCCGTTTCGACATCGAGTACCGCACCGTGATCGGCACTTATATCGGCTTTCACCGTTTTATCGGCGAAGGAAAACGTCGGTAAATCCGCACTGTCGGTTTCCGAATCGAACGCCTCGTCCGTGCCGGGTACGTCCGTTTGCTCCAGTGCCGATAAAACATCGACGACTATAACGGGAGGAAGCTTTTGACTGTCCTCACTCTCGCCTGTCTGTCCCCGAGAGCAGGAGGACAAGAGCATTGCGGCGGCAAGAAGGAGAGAAGCAACTTTCGCCTCACCTTTTTTTTCTATTTTCATTATGATCATACCTATCCTTTACGGTAAAAGGGCATACACGGTACGTCGCCCGATGGGCGAACAGTGTGTTGTCCCGTTTATCGGTTCATTTTATCATATACGTCGTGTAAATTAAACACGAAAAAGCCATTATTAATAATAAATTTACATTTGCAGCGAGATTTTCGTTCGGTCGGGCAGAGGCGGTGTCGAATTTTCTTACGAAAATTTGTTTTCGCAAGAAAATGAATATTTTTCGTCGGATCGGGAAGCTTAAGCGTGAAGCGATCACGATCGGAGATATATAAATGGATATAATAACTTTAAAAGATCCGCCGACGATACTTTCTTCGGCGGCGGTTGTGGGAAAAAAGGAATTTGACGGTCCGCTCGGCAAATATTTTCATTCTCACAGCGATGACGATATGTTTTCGCAAAACACGTTCGAAAAAGCGGAAGCGGAAATGATACGAAGCTCCATGACTCTCGCCCTGAAGCTCGGCGGCGTAAGGCCCGACGAACTGAATGCCGTTTTTGCCGGAGATCTGACAAATCAGTGTACCTCGACCTCATACGGCTTGCTTGATCTCAACGTGCCGTTTTTCGGCATTTACGGTGCTTGCTCTACCATGGCGGAAGGGTTGATATTGGCAAGCCTTTGTATGCAAAACGAGGTCATGAAAAAGACCGCCGTCTGTGCCGCCTCACATTATTGCACAGCCGAACGGCAGTTCCGTTCTCCTCTGGAATACGGCGGACAGCGAAGCCCTGCGAGCCAATGGACCGCCACGGCATCAGGCACTATGCTGCTCGGGCGGGGAGAGGGACACGCATATATAACCCAGCTTCTGCCGGGGCGAAGCATAGGCTCGGGCGTGACCGATATTTCGAATATGGGTGCGGCGATGGCACCCGCCGCATACGATACGCTTAAACGGTATTTCACCCAAAGCGGACTGTGCAAAAAGGATTTCGAGCTTATTCTCACGGGCGATCTCGGCAACGAGGGCTTTAATATCGTGTCCGACTTCCTGTCGGCCGACGGTATCGAGCTTGACGGAGTATTCGGCGATTGCGGACTTATGCTTTATGACAGAAAAACACAGGACGTTCATGCGGGCGGAAGCGGCTGCGGTTGCTCCGCCGCCGTGCTGTGCGGCTATATTGCAAACGGATTTGAAAAGGGCTTGCTGAAAAACGTCCTGCTCGTGTGTACGGGGGCGTTGATGAGTCCGCTTACGCTTTATCAGGGCGAGGATATCGCGGGGATAGCACACCTTGTCAGAATAAGCGCAAGCAGGGAGTAGGAGAGTGTTATGAACTTTTTTACCGAATATTGCAAAGTCTTTATCACCGGCGGTCTGTTGTGCGTCATAGCTCAGCTGCTCATCGACCGAACAAAGCTCGGAGGAGCGAAGATACTTGTCGGTTACGTCGTTTCGGGTGTCGTACTGTCGGCGTGCGGAGTATACGAAAAGCTCGTCGATTTCGCTTCGATGGGTGCCAGAGTTCCGCTTTGCGGCTTCGGTCACCTGCTCGCCTCGGGCGTGAAAAAAGCTGTCGACGAAAACGGCATATCGGGCATATTGAGCGGAGGACTTTCGGCATCGAGCATGGGAATATGCTCCGCGGTCACCTCGGCTCTGTTCCTGTCGTTCATTTGCAAAAGCAAGAGCAAGAGCCGAATTTAAAGCAAAGCTCCGACACATGACGCATGACGTATGACGTATGACGTATGACGTATGACGTATGACGCATGACGTATGACGTATTACGTATGACGTATGCGGGCAAAATGCGAAAAAGCGGTGCGATGGTCGCCGCTTTTTTGTATCAAGTACGGCTTGAGGCGGTTCGCAAGCACGAAAAAATAAAAATTCAACTTGATTTTACGTCTAATATTCAATTTTCGCTTGACAAAGAGGACTGATTATGGTATATTTGAACGTGGAAAAATAAATCGTTTATAACGATGATAGCAAAAGAGGGATTGTAATGGAGCTTAAGGACGTCGTTGTAAGCACACCGATACATCGCATAAAGCCTATATGCGATACGGGAAACGAGATCTACGTAAAGCGTGACGACCTTCAGCCGTTTTCTTTCGGCGGAAACAAGGTCCGCATAGGACAGAAGATCCTGCTCGACATGATCAAAAACGGACAGGACTGCCTGATAACCTACGGCAACCGCCGCTCGAATCTCGCACGTGTCACGACGAATCTGTGCCGTTGCATGGGCATTCCGTGCTATATGATATCGGTAATAGGCGACGATCACGGCTGCGATAACGCCTTTAACGGCAGATTCTGCGACGATTTCGGAGCGAAGATCATACGTTGCGAAAAGGATGAAGTGCCTCGGATAGTGAGCGAGCTTAAAGCGGAGCTGAAAAAGAACGGGCATCATCCGCATTACATAAAGGACGACGATTCGATAACGGCACAATGCACGGCGTACAAAGAGGTATACCGAGAGCTTGAAAAATATCAGGAGGAAAGCGGATTTTCCTTTGATTATATTTTCCACGCTTCGGGCAGCGGAACTACGCAATGCGGACTTATAATCGGCAAGTTGACCTCGGAAGCACGCCACGTGGATGACTTCCCGCACCCCGATATAATAGGCATATCCACGGCGAGAACGCAGGAAAACGGAGTTATGAAGCTCAAAAAGTATTTGGAGGACTATTTCGAAAAGTACCCGTACAAATATCTTGCCAAGGGCGACATAGACAACGAAATACACTTCGTTACCGATTATCTGTGCGGCGGCTACGGCGATTACGACGACGAAATACTGGATAATTGTCGTAAAATGCTCTCGATAAACGGCTTCGAGCTTGACCCGACGTATACCGGTAAGGCGTACACGGGTATGGAAAAATACCTTCAGGCTCACGGCATCAAGGGCAAAAAGGTGCTGTTCATTCACACCGGCGGCACGCCTCTGTATTTCGATCTGATGAACGAAACGAGCAAATAACGTACCCTATTAAAATTTATATATTAGAGAGGTAAAAATGAAAAAGTTCAAATTACTTTCAGCGGCGATGGCATTCTTGATGCTCTTATCGCTCTCCGCACTTGCTTACGAGGAATGCGATTTCGATTTCAACGGCTATGACGAGGGAGATGTTTTCTTGGATCTCGTTGACGGAGAAACCGACTTTTTCGAACTTGTTGTCGGAACACCCGATTCCAATTTGGATATTCGTGCCACGGGCGACAGAATGCATGCATATATGCATACATATTCCGACCTGCATACCTACGAGCCTATCACGGGCGAATACGTTTTCTCGCTCGATATGATGTCCACCGCCGAATCGAACCATACGATCTCGGTAAGAGGCGTACCGAAGGATACGGTGACCAAAGCCAATCCCAAGAATAAGGACGGCGAGGGTAATCCCGTAAACGAGGGCTTTGCTTTCTATGAGTGGGACTGGTATAAGGAGAACGAGGGCAGCGACGAAGGTGCGGAAAGCTTCCTCGGCGGTGCCGGCGGACTTCACGTAAGCGTAGATGCCGACGGCTTCGCTATAAGAATAAAGGCTTATACCGAAGAAGCACTCAACATCGCTACCTACAAGACAGTTGTTCCTTATGAAATAGAAGCCGACAAATTCTATAACCTTAAGTTCTACGACGACGGCGAAACGATAACGATACTCGTTGACAATGCCGTTCTCGCAACCGTTACTCTTTCCGACCCCGGCAAAACGTATAACGATAACGACGGCACGCTTGAATCCGATGTTAAGTATTTCGGAAAAGCGGTCGTAAATGCGGCAAGCGGCGAAGAGCTTCTTACCGTCGAAAATACACGTATCACCTCCGACAATTCCACAATCGCAATGGCTACACGTAATGCCAACAGCTTTATCGCCATGGACAATATTCACGTTGTCGCAGGCGAAGGTGCTATAAGCGATGATAAGGGCGGAGAAAAGAATCCCGCGGATACAGGCGATACGACGACTGAAGCGAACGGTGATGTTACCGATAACGGAACGAATACCGAGGCTTCCGACGAAACAGGTGCCGAAACAAAAGCGGAAACAAACGCCGAAACAAAGGATAACGGAGAGGGCGGTAAGAGCAATACCACGCTCATCATTGTTATAATCGTAGTTGCGGTAGTGGCTGTAGTCGCTGTTGTAGCCGTTGTAACCGCAAAGAAGAAGAAATAAGCCGAAGTGAAAAATTACAGCGTTTTGTTATTCGACGCAGACGATACACTGCTCGATTTCACGACAGCTGAACGATGTGCCGTGTCTGCTCTTTTGAGCAGATGCGGCATTGTCGCTTCAACGGAGCTTGTCGAAAGCTATTCGAAGATAAATTCGCAGATGTGGAAAATGCTCGAAAGAGGAGAAATACGGCGAGATCGGCTGTCCGAATTGCGGTTTCGCACGTTTTTCGAACGGGAAAATATCAAATTCGATCCGATCGAAGCGGGCGAGCTGTATTACGAGCTTTTGGGTAAGCAGGCTCAAACGATCGAGGACGCAACGGATATACTTCGATATTTCGGTAACAAAAAAACCGTTTGCATCGTAACAAACGGTATGGCAAGAGTGCAAAATTCGAGATTGCATTTGTCGGGAATCGACAAATATACGGATAAAGTGTTCATTTCCGAGCTTGTAGGTGCAAACAAGCCGAAAAAGGAGTTTTTCGATGCCGTTTTCGCCGAAATAAAAGTCGAAAAGGAAAATTGCCTTCTCATAGGCGATTCCCTCACCGCGGATATCAAAGGCGGAAACGACTGCGGGATCGATACCTGCCTGCTCGCAAAAGCTCCCCCCGACCTCAAGGAGGTGACACCGACATACGTTATCTCGTCGTTGAATGAATTGAAAAATATAGTGAAAATATAGCCTGAATACGGTGCGATGATATTCAATTCAGCTTCAGATCGTTCATCAATGTATCGAACGCCTGCGTTTTTTGCTCGGGCATATCGGTGTATTTTTTTCTCACGTTGCGGTTTTTTCCGAACAGAAGCGAGATCCAGCGATGGATGTGACAAAACGGCAATATTATTTTATGCTTTTTCAAGACGGGATATCTTCTTTCCATATCCTTATACGGCAAAACTATCCTTGACAGGATATATTTTTTCTTCCCGCCGCCTTTTTTTTGCTGTGTGATACACTGCGTGTCCTCCGTACCGAAAACGCCTCCGCTCAGAATATAGTCACGCATGAGCTTTGTCGTTTTGTCAAGCACGCCGTCGGAGAACAGTGCCTCGCACAGCTTGTCCGCGTTTTCCGCAAAGGCATCGAGTCCGCCCTCACACAGCAGACTTGCCGCCGCAGCCGCTTCGTACCGTCCCGCCTTTTTCATGACATACATATCGAGCAGCGGCTTTATTCCGCAGCCGCCCTCGACGAAATGCTTCGCCATATGCGAAATGTGATAAAACAGCAGCATATCGTCGGTCATCGCATATTCGAAATTTTTCCCGTCCGTTTTTTTCGTATGCTCCCACACCGTTTTCAATACGCTTGACGGCAACGCTATATGCTCCTCCTCGATCAGGTCGTAATGAAGCTCCAGCTTCACCCCGTTCGGCGTGTCGAACGTAATGTCGTGCTTTGTCACCGCTTCGTTTGCGATATATCCGTTTCGACGAAGAAGCTCGGACGTATTTTCGAGGTTTTCGGCGTGGATCAGCACGTCAATATCGCAGCTTGCCCGCATCCAGCCCTGCGGGTACATATCTCTTATAACTGCACCCTTGAGAGGCATATAAACGATCGCGTTTTTCTCGAAAAGCTCGGACACGGCATCGTAAGCGTACTTCAGCTGTTCGCATCTGTACGCCTGAGCGTAGATATTATTATCGTATCTTTTTTTCAGCTCGTTATCGATATGAGCATTGCTTTTTTGCAAAGCCGTGCCTACAAGGTGGAGCATTTCGTGGTGCTTTGCGAGCTTATACAGCAATATTTCGTCCTCGTGGGTCATGCTTGATAACGGTTCGGGATCGGGTATCGTGCCGTCAACGGCACATTTTACGAGCATCATCATTAAATTGACGGTTTTTTCCATATTTCACCTTGTTTTAAACTATCGAAAAATCGGGCAAGCTGTTTAGTGCCGCCTTATTAAGCGTTCATTTGAATGTATTGTATCACAAATCGTTTCGTTTTTCAATACAAAGTCAAACTTATTTAATAAATATTCATTGAAATATGCACTATTTTGGTGTACAATCAAGCTATGGAAAAAAATATCGGAAAAGAAAAATTCAAAGTAACGGGAATGACCTGCAGTGCCTGTTCCGCACACGTCGAGCGTGCGGTGCGAGAGCTTGACGGCGTGAAAAGCGTTTCCGTAAATCTTTTGGCGGGCAGTATGCTTGTCGAACTCGACACGGCAACAGCCGACGAGGTGTGCCGTGCCGTATCGAATGCCGGCTACAAAGCGGTGTTATGGGGAGAAAAACCGGCTGAAAAAGCGGAGGAGGACACGGTAAAGCCATTGCTGCATCGCTTCTTGCTTTCGCTTTTGCTGTTGCTTCCGCTCATGTACGTTTCAATGGGTCACGTTATGTGGGGCTGGTACGTTCCGAGCTTTCTCTCGTCACCCGCCTCGCTCGGACTGCTTCAGCTCATAATTTCCTCGATAATTTTGCTGATAAATCAAAATTTCTTTGTTTCGGGATTTAAGAGCCTGCTTCACGGCTCGCCGAGCATGGACACGCTTGTAGCACTCGGAAGCACTGCGTCTATGCTGTACAGCGTCGTTATGCTTTTCATGATGACCTCATCATCGCCCGACAGCGGTCACGGCTACCTGCACGAGCTGTATTTCGAATCGGCAGCCATGATCCCGACGCTGATAACGCTCGGCAAGACGCTTGAGGCGTACAGTAAGGGAAAGACGACGAACGCCATAAAAGCGTTGCTTGCACTTTCGCCGAGCAAAGCGACGGTGATACGCAACGGCGAGGAGATAGAGATAGATGCCTCGGAACTTGCGGTCGGCGAGATATTTTCGGTTCGCCCCGGCGAAGCCGTGCCTGCCGACGGCGTTGTCATCGAGGGCGAAAGCTCCGTCGACGAATCGGCACTGACAGGCGAAAGTATGCCGGCAGACAAGTCCGAAGGCTCGAGAGTGAGCGGAGGCACGGTAAATCAAAGCGGCGTTCTCAAATGCAGAGCGACGGAGGTCGGCGAAGCCACCGTTCTTCACAAAATAGTGCAAATAGTCGAGGACGCACAATCGTCAAAAGCTCCGATCTCGCGGCTTGCCGACCGTGTATCCGGCATTTTCGTGCCTACGGTCATGGCGATTGCGGCGATCGCATTTTCGATATGGATGATTTGCGGTGCGGAATTCGGTTTCGCTCTTTCAAGAGGTATAGGCGTCCTCGTCATAAGCTGTCCGTGTGCCTTGGGACTTGCCACTCCCGTCGCGGTCATGGTCGGCAGCGGTGTCGGAGCAAGACACGGAATACTTTTTAAAACGGCATCGTCGCTCGAGGAGGTCGGGAAAACGGATATCGTTATCTTCGATAAGACGGGAACCTTGACCGAGGGAAAAATGTACGTGACCGATGCTATCCCGTTGAACTCGCAGAGCGAAACGGAATTTTTGACCGTCGCCGCTTCGATAGAACGGTTCAGCGAACACCCGCTCGCACGTGCCGTCACCGAATATGCGACGCAACGGAATATCCGATATGAAAACGTGACCGAATTTTCGGCATTGCCCGGCCACGGTGTCACCGGAAAACTCGACGGGAAAACGATCATATGCGGTAACGCCGCACTCATGAAAAAGCATAATATCGATGTGTCGAGGCTTGAAGAAAAACTGATACGCTTTGCCGATGAGGGTAAAACTCCCGTATGCTTCGCCGCAGACGGTGCGGTTACGGGAATACTCGCTGTCGCAGACAGAATAAAGGCAAGTGCCGGCGAAGCAATAAAAGAACTCGACGAAATGGGTATAAAAACGGTAATGCTCACCGGCGACAACGGCCGCACGGCTCGCTGCGTCGGCGAAGCACTCGGAATTTCCGAGGTCATATCCGACGTTCTCCCCGCAGATAAGGAAAGCGTTGTAAAAACACTGTCGGAATACGGCAATACAATGATGGTCGGCGACGGCATAAACGACTCGCCTGCTCTGGCACGTGCGAAGATAGGTACGGCTATCGGTGCGGGAACGGATATAGCCATCGAATCCGCAGATGTCGTTCTCATGCGTTCCGACCCGAAAGATGTAGCGTCGTGCATTCGTCTTTCGCATTCCGTTTTGCGAAATATCAAGCAAAACCTTTTTTGGGCGTTTTTCTATAACTGTATCGGCATTCCGATCGCCGCAGGCGTGCTTTATCACCCGCTCGGGATCGCTCTGAGTCCCATGCTCGGTGCGGCGGCAATGAGCTTGTCAAGCGTATGCGTGGTGACAAACGCACTCAGACTCAATCTCGTCGATCCGAGTAGGAAAACAAAATTCAAAAATAAAAAATCGGTCACGTTCCCTAAAAGCTTGACCGAAAAAGGAGATAATATGAAAAAAACACTTTATATCGACGGAATGATGTGCAATCACTGCAAAGCACATGTGGAAAAAGCCTTGTCCTCGGTCGGCGGCGTTGATTCGGTCGAAGTCAGCCTCGAAAACAAATCGGCTGTCGTAAAAGGCAAAGACCTCGATGAAGCCGTGCTTGTAAAAGCCGTTACCGACGCAGGATATACCGTAACGAGAACGGAATAAAATACACAAGCCGTCTTGCCGAGTACCGTGACACAACACTTTCATTTGTCGATCCTCCGGATCGCCGCCTTCCCCCAAAGGGAAGGCTTTTTTATGGGGTGCGGGGATGCCCTCGTTCGTCGATCCTTCGAATTGCCGCTTTCCTCCGAGAGGGAGAAGGCTTAATGTGAGTGGGAAACGACGGGGCTTTTAGGAAACTTAAATGGCGATATGCTTAGAGAGCGCCGAAAATTTGCTTGAATTATTCCGATTTTAGGCAATAATTTTAGCACTCTATAGCATAAAGTGCTAAACTTTACAAAAAATCAATCAAAAATCAATGAAGAATTAATATCCGCGAGTATAATATAAGATGTTCTTAAGAGAACAAAACAGAACTTAAAGAAACACGGAGGATTAAATTATGTTTGAACTCAGACCTTACACGGGAAAAAACGAAACGGCTTATTTCGACCCCTTTGATGCTATGGAGAGAATTTGGTTCTCCCCCGAAAGAGAGAAAAAGAGCATTGCGATGTTCGGAACGGACGTGCGTGAGGAGGACGACGCATACATTCTCACGTCCGACCTGCCGGGTGTAAACAAGGATGACATCGACGTAAGCATAAACGGCAACACTTTGACGCTCAAAGCGGAACGCAAGTCGCAGAGCGAAGAAAAGAAAGGCAAGTATATTCACAGCGAGCGGAGCTTCGGTGTATACACGAGAACCTTTGATATAACCGGCATCGATGCCGACAACATCAAAGCGAAATACGCCGACGGTGTGCTTACGATGACGTTGCCGAAGAAAATGCCCGAGCTGCCGAGCCAAAAGAAACTGCAGATCGAGTAAGGAACAAAGAAAAGCTTTCCCCCATGCTTGGGGAAAGCTTTTTTCGATATTGCGACTTGGTGTAAAATAATAATCGGCAAAAGAAAAAAGCTTTAAGTAAAAAAGTCGGAACTTTTTTGCGAAAGGGTCTCCAACGCACGCGAGCCTATGGTAAAGGCGTTTCGGAGAGCGAGGTGCCGCTTAAAGAGCGGGACGGTGTGTGATTAAAGCTGCAAGGCATAGCAAGAAAGAGATATGGAAACGCGAAATCGACTATAGCATGTGACGCAGCAACGGGAACGGCTTACGAGAAAGCGGGGATAGACTTCGGATACGGAAGCTTCGCACGACCGTTTCCCGACGTGTCCGACGGGAGCTTGATAAAAAATCAAAAAAAACAAAAAAATATTTGAAAAACCCCTTGACAAATCGCTTTTGTTGTGCTATAATAACACCCGTCGCCACGAGAGCGGCAAGCGTGGGAGCATAGCTCAGCTGGGAGAGCATCTGCCTTACAAGCAGAGGGTCATA
>CAZCJU010000024.1:8228-21306 GCA_964498965.1 uncultured Lachnospiraceae bacterium | reverse complement strand
TACCATGAGATAGTGCCGTAACGTAATTTTTTATGTAATGAAGTTCGGTACTTCATGACATGGTCTTATCGTTCGCATCGTAGCGTTTCGCAACGTTCGAACGGGGAACACCGAAAAAGCGGGTGAATATGTGAAAACGGTGCTGCTTGATATGTGCCGCAATTCGAGAAGGGGAACTTTGTGGTGATATGTATAAACGATTTTTAAAAAGAGTATTCGATATTATCATATCTTTTGCGGCGATAATCGTGCTTGCGATACCTATGCTTATCGTTGCGATTGCCGTAAAGCTTGACGACCCCGGACCGATCCTGTTCAGGCAAAAGCGGATCGGCAGAAATAAAAACGGCGAAATATCGTATTTTATGATCCTGAAATTTCGCAGCATGAAAATGTCAACGCCGCACGATACGCCGACGCACCTTTTAAACGATCCCGAACGCTACATAACACGTGTCGGAAAATTTATAAGAAAAACGAGCATAGACGAGCTGCCGCAAATATATCAGGTGTTTACGGGCAAGCTTTCGTGTGTCGGTCCACGTCCCGCACTTTGGAATCAGACAGACCTTTGGTCGGAACGCGAAAAGTACGGTGTGAACGATATGAAGCCCGGAATAACGGGCTGGGCTCAGATAAACGGCAGAGATGAGCTTGAAATATCGGAAAAAGCACGGCTTGACGGCGAATATGCCGAGGCATTTAACAACGATTGCGGCTTCGCAATGGATTGGAAGTGCTTTTGGGGTACTGTAAAAAGCGTGCTTAAGCACGACGGCGTTGTGGAGGGCGGGACAGGAAAAACGAAAAAGTCGGAAAGCGAAGCTTCCGGAAAAAGTGCCGTAAAATGAAAATATTGTACATAACCGCCGAGGGATTCGATACCCCGAACCCCAACAATCAAATGGCGGAAACGATGATCCGCACTTTTTGCGAAGCGGGACATCGTGTTCACCTGATACAAAGTCATCGCAAGGGAACGGAGCCTGACATTCCCGAATCGTTGCGGTCGATGGCGAATTTCACCTGCGATACGGCAGCTCGCAAGGTCGTTGACAAATCGAATTTCGTAAAACGGTATCTGAACGATCTTCGGTACGCTTTTCAGGCAATGAGGTATTGGAAAAAGATAAAGGATGCGGACGTGATCTATTTGCAGTCCAACCCGACGATAATTTTTCCTATGCTTCTGCTTCGCCTGTTTAAAAGAAAAGTGCCGGTGGTCTATTCGATCTACGACGTTTTCCCCGGTCACGCATACGACATCGGCGTTATAAACAGTAAGCTCGTGTATAACGTTTTGCGGATAATGCAAAAACCCTGCTATAGGCTGGCGAACGCGATCGTCGTTCTCGGCGAGGACATGAAAGAAAAGGTCGTCGAGCAGGGTGCGAAAGCGGAAAACGTATTTGTTGTCGAAGCGTGGTATGATGTTTCCGATATGTGCGAGGTTCCGAAGGAACAAAACCGTTTTATCGAAAAATACAAAATAAATACCGAAAAATTTTGCGTTCAATTTGCCGGAACGATAGGATACGTGTTTAATTACAGGGCCGTGATTGAACTTGCGAAAAGGGTCTTGCCGTATGAGGATATCGTTATACAGATCGTCGGCGACGGAAGCGTAAAGGACAGGTTTATGAGTGAAGCACGGGAGGCGGGACTTTCCGACATCGAGTTTTATCCGCTTCAGCCGGTGGAGCTTGTTCCGGATGTGTACAGTGCCTGCAACGTATGTATCATTCCGCTCAGAAAGGGCGTTATCGGTAACGGAATACCGAGTAAAGCACCTTTGCTTATGGCTTGTCGCAAGGTGATAATAAATTCCGTCGAGGATTCGCATTATGCGAGAATGTTTCGTGATAACAATATCGGTTTTTCCGTCGAAACGGAAGATTACGACGCTTTTGCCGATGCGGTGCTTAAGCTGAAAAATACGCCCGAAATGCTTGATGAAATGAGCCGAAACTCGTATAGCTTCGGGGCGGAAAACTATTCGAGCGATAAAAGCATTCGAAAATTGCTGGATATATTCGAAATGGTGAAAAAAGAAAAGCATATGTGAGCTTCATATGCGAACATCGAAACGGAAGATCTATGAAGCTGTTGATAATGGGATTTACCAAAATGAAGTATATGCCGTATATAAATTTCTACTTGGATAACACGGATAAAAGAAACGATATACATATACTTTACTGGAACAGGGATTTAAAATGCGAGGAGCTTTCCGAATACGACAATTACGTGTTGCATGAGTTCCGATGCTACCAAGAGGACGACGTATCGAAAATATCGAAAATAAGAAGCTTTGTAAAGTATCGCAGGTATGCCGTAGGGTTGATCGAAAAAGAACGCTTCGATTTTATTTTCGTTCTGCATTCGTTGCCGGGAGTATTGATCGCAGACGTTTTGAAGAAAAAATATTCCGGCAAATATATTCTCGATTACAGGGATTCCACATACGAAGGATTTGCTCCGTTTAAAAAGATTGTCGGCAACATCGTTGAGTGTTCCGAGGCGACTTTCGTGAGCAGCGACGCTTTTCGGTGCTTTTTGCCGAATAAATTCGAGAGTAAAATATATACATCTCATAATCTGCTGACGGCTTCGCTTGATCACCGGGACGAAAAAAAGCTGTTCGGCACTTCGTCCGATAAGTTGCGTATCGCTTTTTGGGGCTTCATACGCCACGAGGAAGTGAATAAAGAGATCATTCGCAAGATCGCCCTCGACGATCGTTTCGAATTGCATTATTATGGCAGAGAACAGCAGGTCGCATTTGAACTTAAAAAATATGCCGCAAGGCTCAAAGCGGAAAATGTGTTCTTTCACGGAGAATACCGCCCCGAGGACAGGTATGTGTTTGTCAGAAATACCGATCTCATTCATAATATTTACGACGATCGAAACATGATGCTGGCAATGGGAAACAAATATTACGATGCGGCGATATTCCGTATTCCGATCGTGTCGATAAAAGGCTCGGCGATGGCGAAAAGAGCGGAAAAGGCGGGCATCGGGATCTCGGCAGACCCATACGAAGAGGATTTTACCGATAAACTGTATTCGGCATATCGCAGTATGGACAAAGAAAAATTCGAAAAACACTGCGACAACGAACTTGCCTCCGTCATGCGTGAATATACACAGGGTGCTTGCTTTATTCGCAATGCGACGAGTGCTTCGGAGGCTGAAAAGGCATGAGGATACTGTATCTCGCTTCCGTGTTCGATGAAGAATGTCTTAACAGATATTTCGGCGGCAAGAGTGTGCTTCCTTATGCCGCAAGCAAATACCATACGCTGTCGATCGACGGAATAGCGAAAAACGGAACGGAGATCGAAGTGCTGTCGGTAGTACCGATCAATCGCGGTATTTTTCGGCGAAAGCTGCTTCACGGATACACGACGAAGTGCAACGACGTAAAAACGCACTACATGACGCAGCTGAACTTGCCCGTGCTGAAGGATCCGTTCAATATCGTGCAGGGCTTTATAAAAACGCTTTTCGCCCCGAATGATTCCGTACTTGTGTACGATGTGCTGGTCGTTTCCGCATCGATCGGAGCGACCTTCGCCGCAAAGCTGAGAGGCATTCCGAAGCTGGGCGTCGTTACGGACCTACCGAGATTTCAGGCAGTTTCCGAAAGTGCCGTAAAGCAAAAGATCAACGAATGTGTCATTCGTGCTGCGGACGGGTACGTTTTTCTTACCGAACAAATGAACAACGAAATAAACAAAAGCAAAGATATGAATGTCAAGCCGAGCGTCAAGCCGAGCGTCAAGCCGAGCGTCAAGCCGTATATCGTACTTGAGGGGCATACGGATTCCGCAATGGAAAACGCAAAGCACGAACCGTTTGCGGAAGAACGTCGTATTGTCATGTATGCCGGCTCGCTGATGAAAATATACGGCATAGAAACACTGTGCAGGGCGTTCGCGAAATACGCAAAGGACGGAGAAGAGCTGCATATATACGGTATCGGCGATTATGAGGACGAGCTTCGCACGCTTTGCCGAACAAATAAAAACATAATTTATCACGGAAACTGCCCGAATGCGGAGATCGTCGAGGCGGAACTTAACGCAACACTGCTTGTCAATCCGCGACCGACGGACGGAGAATATACAAAATACTCATTCCCGTCGAAAACGCTGGAGTATATGGCGTCCGGCACGCCCGTTCTTTCTTCGAGGCTGGCGGGAATACCGTCAGAATACCGGCAGTACATTTTCTTTTTCGAAGAAAACGATGCGGACAGCCTCGGAAGAAAAATGCGTGAGCTGCTCGAGCTTCCCGCCGAGGTGTTGGAGGAAAAGGGAAAAAGGGCGAAGCGATTCGCACTCTGTGAGAAGAGCAACATTGTTCAGATGAAAAAAGAGATCGGGCTGTGCGATGAATTACGCAAGAAAAAGCACCGTAGGAACTGAATGCCGTACGGAATGACCGCCTTGATTTTCGCGAAGCCGTCAAAACGGTAATGTGATAAAGAGGAAAACATAATAATGAAAATAAACAGTCGAAAATTCTCATTATCAACGCTGTTGGTGATGATCCCGATACTGTATTTCAATTCCTGTACAATGGGATTTATAAAGCATCTGTCCTTTGTATTGCCTACGGTAGTGCTTGCGACTGCGGCGTGGATCTTGCTGTATGCGTATGAAAAGCGAAAGCTTAAGCTGTCCGGAATATTGACGCTTGTACCCATGCTCGCAGTGATCGTATTTCTCTTGCTTTTGAGCCTGTTTGGATTGGGAGATAACATCACCACGCTTAAAACGTCTTTGAATAACGACATTTTTATAATGTTTTTCATGCTTGTGTTTACGGCGTACTCGGATATCGAATATGCGAATGACAGAGCTGCGATCGTTGCGATTTGGAGCTTGGATACGATCGTTTCGTCCGTATATACCGTGTATAGATTGGATAATGACCCGTTTTTGTCGAGATATATGTCCACAGGCTCTTTTTACGAGGATGCGGATCTTGCCGATATAGGCGGAATAATTTCTTTCGGCGGAATATACGGGCTGGTACTCGGCTCGGTCGCATTGACGGCATTTATATGTGCGGATAAAAATAAAAGAGCTTCCCGTGTGTTGGTACTCGTCGTTTATTGCACATTGATAGTTAAAGCCCAGTTTATGCTGAGCATCATATTGCTGTTTGCGGGTATCCTGTATGTCGTTTTGACAAATTATTATAAAAAGCAAAACAGTGTCAAAAGAGCGGCGGCTGTCGTTGCCGTAATAATGGTTGCGGCGGCGTTGCCGTTGCTTCTGCCGAGCCTGTTCAAGCTGATCATCGATACGGGCTTTTTCGGCGAGGCGGTCAATCAGCGGCTGGAGGAAATGCGACTGCTGTTTCTCGGCGGTCAGCTGAGTGCGGAAACGGATATAATGATAAGAGCGGAAAAGTATCTGACCTCCATTACGGCATTTCGGAAATCGTTCGGAATGGGTGCATTGTGGAACAAATCGGTAACGGCGGGAGGACATTCCGAGATATTGGACGGCTTTGCAAATTACGGAATACTTTTCGTGTTCTTTATTTTCGCCGTACTCTGCTTCGGCAAATACATCAGGTCGAAATTGTCGGGCAAAGCGGCAAAAATATATCGCACAGTGTTTAATTTCTACATCATCATGAGCCTGCTGAATACATCGGCTTGGGCGCAAACTATGCTGGTGTTGATCGTCATTATCCCGTTTATGTGCCTTAACGAGGTCAAAACCGAAGAATTTTGCGAAAGGACGACAAAGCTCGAAAACGATAATGACGATAATTGAAATTAACTTGGGCAATTTTTCAAGCACCGGAAATATCATAAAGGGAATACAGCAAAGCGCACGGGCGGCGGGACATGAGTGTCGCCTGGCATTCCCCGATACCGCGTTCAATACCGTTACGGCAGACGACGATCTGCTTATCGGCAGTCGCTTTTTCGGGAAAACGATTGCCCGTGTCGAGCTTGTTACGGGCTTTCACGGCTGTTTTTCGGCGTTTGCGACACTGAAGTTGCTTCGCAAGCTGAACAAAATAAAACCGACGATCGTTAATCTGCATAATATTCACGGTAGCTATATCGATCTGCCATTGCTGTTCCGCTATATAAAAAAGAAAAATATCCCGATCGTTTGGACGTTGCATGATTGCTGGAGCTTCACCGGTCATTGCTCTTATTTCGATATCGTCAAGTGCGATAAATGGAAAAACGGCTGTTACGCCTGCCCTCAACATCTCGAATACCCCAAAAGCCTGTTCGATAATTCGAAATTCATGTATAAATTGAAGAAAAAATGGTTTACGGGCGTAAAAAACATGACGCTCGTGACACCGTCCGAATGGCTTGCGGGACTTGTGAAACAGTCGTTTCTCAAGGCTTATCCCGTCAGGGTAATCAATAACGGTATCGACCTGTCCGTTTTTAAACCGACACCGAGCGATTTTCGCCGAAAATGCGGTGCGGAAAATAAATATATAGTGCTTGGCGTGGCTTTCGGCTGGGAAAGAAGAAAGGGCTTGGACGTGTTTATCGAACTGGCACACAGGCTCGATCCCGAAAAATATCGAATCGTTCTGGTCGGCACGGACGATACAGTCGATGAACAACTGCCCGAGTGCATTATTTCGGTTCACAGAACGCATGACAGGTCGGAGCTTGCGGAGATATATACGGCGGCGGACGTTTTCGTAAATCCCACGAGAGAAGAGAATTATCCGACCGTCAATATGGAATCCCTCGCCTGCGGTACGCCCGTGCTTACTTTTTTGACGGGCGGCAGTTTTGAAATACCGAACGATACCTGCGGCTGTGCGGTCGAAAAGGGCGATATCGATTCGACGGAAAAGGAAATAATCCGAATTTGCGAAAAAAAACCGTATTCCTCCGACTCCTGCGTCGAACGGGCAAAGCAATTCGACCGAAATGCAAGATTTAATGAATACATAACGCTTTACGGGGAGCTTACAAAATGACGGAACTGCAAAAGCTTGAATTTGAAATGATGAAGGAGGTCGTTCGCATTTGCGACGAACTTGACCTGCGTTATTATCTCGTTTGCGGCTCGGCACTCGGTGCGGTGAAATACGGCGGCTTCATTCCGTGGGACGACGATGCGGATATCGGCCTGTTTCGAGAAGATTACGAGATCTTTATTTCCGAAGCACAAAAACTGCTGCCGAAACACCTTTTTTTGCAAAATCACCGTACAGATCCGAAATATCCGTATATTTTCGGTAAAATAAGAAATGTAAACACCGCTTATATCGAAAAAAGTACGGCGAGCTTGAATATGAATCACGGCGTGTATATCGATGTGTTCCCGCTCGACGGATATCCCGAAAACGAAGAGGAGCGGCAACGGCTGGAAAAAATAAAAGCGTCGTGCCGCAAAAAGCTCTCGTGTGTGTTTCGCTTGCCGAGAAGCCGAAAAGCCGTTTTGGGAATGATGTTAAGACGTGTCTGCGGGTATCACAGAAAAACAGCCGATATCATAGAGGAATATACAAAAGCCGTTTCCGAATACCCGGCACAAGGCTCGGAGATCATTTGCAATCACGGGAATTGGCAGGAAAAGCTGGAGTATGCCCCTCGGACACAGTACGGCGACGGAGCGTGGGCAAGCTTCGAGGGACTTAAAGTCCGTGTTCCCGAAAAATACGACGAGTACCTGACGCAAAAGTACGGGAATTGGCGTGCAGAGCTGCCGAAAGAGCAGCAAAGAGGACACCATTATACCGAGATCGTAGATCTCGAAAGGCCGTATACGGATTATATAGGTCGTTCGAAACGCAGTAGAGCGATCGTAAAAAATCGGACAAATAAATGATGATCGAAACGATGATCAAAGGTATTTTCGCCGCTCGGCGATGATATAAAATAAAAAAGAAAGGTTCAGTACATGAAAAAACCAGTTTTTCGCATTCTTGCCGCTGTATTGCTGTTGAGTATGCTGACGGTGACACTGCCGTTCAACATATTGGCAACAATTATCGAATTTGATACCGGCAACGATCAGTACAACATCGTTATATCACAAAAAGAATATGCGATTGCTCCGGGTATTACCG
The DNA here is from genome assembly GCA_964498965.1 of uncultured Lachnospiraceae bacterium. Classification (GTDB taxonomy): domain Bacteria; phylum Bacillota; class Clostridia; order Oscillospirales; family CAG-272; genus CAZCJU01. The sequence goes on along the minus strand of CAZCJU010000024.1, from coordinate 13,224 downwards.
AGCAAGCCATTATTCTGAATGATGCAACGGGGCAAAACAGAAACCGAATCCACGTGATGCAGGTCGACGCAGATAACCGATTTGCGACGGTTATGGCAAGCTACCGTAATCAAGACGGTAATACATGGGGTACGCAAACACTTACACAGCAGGCGGCTGCCGCCGAAGAAAATTTCGGCGTAAATGTTGTCGGAGGTATCAACTGTAATCTCCGCTTCAGCAGTAACGAACCGGTAGGTATGCTGGTAATAAACGGAATCAAATACCATGAAGAGTTGACAAACTACGGTTATCTTGTATTAACCGAGGACGGTAAATACGAGATCCGAGAGGGTACGGTGCCGCTTGACGGAACCGAACGGCAGGCGGTGACCGCCAATATGGGTTGGCTCGTGAAAAACGGTGCATCCGTTCAGGACGTAACCAATCACGATTCGGCATCGCGTGCGCCGAGAACCGCAATGGGCTTGAAAGAGGACGGCACATTGGTGCTTGTCGTAAACGACGGCCGAAATGCACCGGCGTATGTCGGCATGACGTTGGGAGAGTTGGCTCAAACGATGCTTGACTTGGGGTGTGTGGTAGCCGTTAACTGCGACGGCGGCGGTACGTCTACATATATTTCAAAGCATGAAGGCGAGTCTGCATATTCGGTGAGAAACGCACCGTCCGATGGCTCGGAGCGTCCTACCTTGGGTGCTTTGCTCGTTTTATCGACCGCAACGCCCGACGGCGAATTTGACCATGCGTCTGTTACTCCCAACGGCGATCTTTATACGCCCGGGGCTGTGGTTTCTTTGGAGGCGACGGGCATTGATTCCTCCGGTAATGCTTCCGAAAGTATTCCCGAAAACGCCGTGTGGCGTATTGCCGACGGATATGAGTCTATGGGAACGATCTCTAACAATATGGTTTCCGGCAACAACGCTTCGGCGAGGTTTATTCCGAGCGGAAATTGCGGAAAAGCGGTTGCGGAATTGACAGTGGACGGTAATGTAGTCGGCACCGCCGAATTCGAGATCGTCGAACCCGATACGATATCATTCGGTTCAAGTGCCGTATCACTCGATTTTGAGGAAAAGAGTGACCTCGGTCTTGTTGTTATGAAAGACGGTAAAAACGTTTTCTACGGCGACAACGATTTCGTATGGAATATCAAGAGCAAAACGGACGGAATATCGGACACGGCATTCGGCAGTATGAATGCGAACATTTTTACAGCCGGTTCCGGTACAAGTACAATGCTCGGTGAAATAACCGCAGAATACAAGTCGCTGTCCGCAACGGTGTCCGTCGAGATCGGAAAAGCACCGTTCATATCATTTGACTTTGAACCCGATGAAAACGGAAAGGTCATGACGGCGGCACATTACGATTGGGGCTTGACAAAGGATGGACACGTCGGCTATACTCCCATAGCCACATCGATACCTCTCTATAATTCCACTCGTTGGACAAACGGCGGTCAGCCGTATCGCACGATCACGTCGGAGAGCTATCCGATCGTTTTCGGCGGAAACTATCACAATCAATCGTCCGCAACCTGTATTACGGCATCGGATGTTTTCAACGCCGACGGCTACAGCTTTTACCTGTGGAACGGCTCTATCAGTAAATATGCGGTGGGTAATGTTCGCATGGTCAACGCTTCTCAAGGCGGACAGGTCAGATTCGGCGAATATGCCATGGAGCTTAATTATGACTATGCGTCATATGATGGCGTGGCAAACTCGAACTATTACGTGCGATACTGCGGAGATCCGATAGAGATCCCGGGTTCTCCCAAGCAAGTGGGAATGTGGGTCTATGCGGATGAAAAATCCCAAGGCTTCAGAATTTATACCGATGTCGGATATTGGAACGGAAGCAATTATGCACTGGTCAATTGTAATCTGTCCCCGGACAATGATTCAAGTCATAATGTTATAAATTGGACCGGGTGGAAGTACGTTTACGCAACTCTTCCCGACAAGGCGGTACAGAGCATTACCGAAGAGCATCCTCTGATCATATACCCCGGTATGGGCGTATTTTGGATTTCTTATCAGCCCTCAAGTTCTCTTTCGACGGGACGTTATAACGGCACGGTATATGTGGACAATATTCGCTTTGTTTACGGAAGCGACAGCGATGACCTTGTTAATCCCGAGATCACAAAAATTACGGCAAACGGCGTTGAATTAAGCACCGATTCTTCGAATCCGACGATTATTGACAGCAAAAACGTTGAGTTTTGGGCATACTTTAATGACCCGGAGAGCGTGAATCGATCCGGAATCAATGCAATGGCAACGCAATTCCAGATAGACGGATATAATTTCAGCGGTGACGGCGGTGACCTTTCGGCACGTACGGAACAAATATTGGCAAACGGTTTGCATTCGGTGCAGATCACGGTGTATGACAGATTCCAGAACGCCGCAACGGAAACACGCTATTTCCGTGTGGAAGATAAATCGCAAAAAACAGCTACGATCGTTTTGGAAGGTGACAAAACGATATCTATGGGCGGCAAATACAGTCTTTATGTTAAGAGCATCGGTCAAGTCAAGGAATTCGGTATGGATATTCTCCAGCTCAATTCGGATTTCGGAACGCCGACTATAACATTTGCCGACGGTTGGACCGGTTCGCAGGTGGATTGGTCCGAAACCGGCTTTAAACTCGCACGGATCGATATTTCCGGTAAATATACCGGAGAGGGAGAAGCTCCCGAAAATGCAGTTCTTGCCACTATCACATTTGATGTGCCGGGAACGATCGATCCCGACATAGACTTCTTCACTTACTATGTGACACATATGGAAGCGGTAGCAACATGGGATCCCGAAGCGGTACATGCGTCATCGCAACCGAAAGTGAAGCTGACCGTTGACGCAAACTGCACGATCAAATCCGAAATTGCGATTTCGGGATCGAATACACGCTTGACTGTTTGTGACAAGGCGGGAAATCCCATCGTCGGCTCAAACGTCTATATCATTACCGGCGGACAGTCGGATACATTGATAGGTCAAACCGATGCCAACGGTCAGGTCCTGTTGACAAAAACGGTAAGCACAAACGCCGGCGTTTCTCTTGATGTGCAGGTTAAAAACGGACAGTATGTATCGTATAAATATACCGTTCGAGTTGTCGGAGCTACCGGTAACGTAAACGGAACTCCGAGTGCCGTAAAATTGACCGCAGTCGGAAATTTAAGCAATTCCTTCAATATAAGCTGGATGTCAAATCCTTCATTCGCTCAAAATAAAGCGGTGATCGAATATGTTGAAGCTACGGCATATGACAGCGGAGAATATGTTTTCTCAAGTGTTGAGGGAAATAGCGTTTTGAACGCTTTTTATACCGATAATACAGCCGGATTGATCAATACGGTATCCGTTAACGGCTTAAAGTCGGGTGTCGAATATTGTTATCGGATCGGCGACGGTCAGGAAGGTCATTGGTCGGAGATCGCACGGTTCAAGACAAAATCCGATAATGACGATTCAACAAAATTCATTGTTGTCGGCGATACGCAGATGACGGGTAAAGACAGTGCCGATGCGGATGCGATCAATCTTTTGAAGAAAATCGCGGAAAACGCCGCAGGTATGGATTTCGGCATTCAAACCGGCGACTATGTGGATAACGGCGGAAATTCCGCTATGTGGGAACAGATCAACTCCGTTTTCAACTCGTCGTTTGCGGGAATAAGCTTTATTCATACAATGGGCAATCATGAGTATTACGGTGATTCCGAAGGCAATGCCGCAACTACGTTCTTTGCGTTGCGGAATAAGGACTATTATTCCGTACAACACGGCGATGTATATGTTGCAAGCATAAGCTTGAGTGCGGATCTCAACGAAGCATTGACATGGCTGATAGCGGATGCCCGGAAAAGCAATGCTACATGGAAGGTATTGACAATACATCAGCCCGCATACTATACAAATCCTAACGGAGGCAGCAGTAAATATCATACGTCGATTCCCGATGCCGCCGAAGCCGCAGGTATTAAGTTTGTATTTTCGGGACATGACCATTCGTACGCTCGTACCATGCCTATGGTGGGTGGAACGGTAGACGAGAAAAACGGTGTCGTATACTTCGTTTGCGGTGACTTGGGTGAAAAAAGTCGAAATGTGAATTATGCGGCGGTAAACAGAGCCGATTTTAATTTCGCAAAGATCGATCAGGATTACAGTGCACTTTATCTTGATTGCGAGGCAGATTGGAAACACATTACGATCACGGCATACAGTGTCGAAGCGGATGGAACTAAGACTGTAATAGATCAATACACGGCGTATGGCGAGCTGTGCGAAGATCACGAATACATTAAAACCGAAAACGGTAAGATCGGTTGCAAAAATTGTAGCTTCAGAGCTGATTTTACAACGTTTACGGGTCTGTTCGAAATGAACGGGAAACGGTATTATGCCATTAACGGAAATCTCACCGACGGTTGGTACTTGATCGATGAGGCGTGGTATTATTTCGGCGACGATAACGCCGCTTATACGGGTAAAAAGACGGTAGACGGAAGAACATACGACTTCGGTGAGAACGGAAAGATAACCGACGGTCAGTGGTTCACTGCGGACGGATACACGAGATACTATTTCGGTCCGGAATACGCTCGCCCCGCAGGCGGTGCGACCTTGATATTTAAGGCTATCGGTGGCAATACATACGGCTTTGACAGAAACGGCAATAAAATAACGGGCGTGTATGCCGGCTACTTGAATTACAGTGCGGCAGTGACGTTGTACAGATTCGATGACGACGGAATTTTCCTCGGCGAAGGTCCCGAAAAAGACGGATTCGTACAATGTCAAGACGGTACAAGATATTACAGAAACAGCGAAATGGCAACGGGACTGTATTTGATAGATCAAAAATACTATTATTTCTCGGTACATGACGGAGTTATGCGTACCGGAAAATACACGATAAACCCCGCAAATTCAAACGGTATGTTCGATGCGGACACGACGTTATTCTTCGA
>CAZCJU010000024.1:0-8128 GCA_964498965.1 uncultured Lachnospiraceae bacterium | reverse complement strand
GTACCGGAAAATACACGGTAAACCCCGCAAATTCAAACGGTATGTTCGATGCGGACACGACGTTATTCTTCGACGAAACGACGGGAGCGGCAGAACCGGAAACGGAGAAGAAAACCGGCTTCAAGACCGAGGACGGCAATACATATTACTATCTCGAAAGCGGAAGTAAAGCCGCGGGCTTACAGCTGATCGACGGCAAGTACTATTACTTCTCTATCCATACCTACGCTATGCGTACCGGAAAATACACGGTAAACCCCGCAAATTCAAACGGTATGTTCGATGCGGATACGACATTTACGTTCGATGAAGCAAACGGATATGCGATAGACGAAAACGGTCAGCCTCTGACTGCCGCAAATTAAATATCTCCCCCCGCAAGGGGGAATACCGCACGAGATCAAAGCCTCCTCGCGGCGTGCGGCGGGCAACGTACATTTTGATGTGCGGCTGATTTGATTAGGAACGTAGCGTAGAGCCGATCGACGATATTGTCAGAGAATCGGCACGGGAGATTTAACACAGATGAGCATATCCAACGAAAAAGTGATTAAAAACGCATCGTGGATCGTGATGTGCAAGATAATACAATCGTTGATATCATTGGTGATCGGCACGATCTCGGCTCGATATTTGGGACCGGCCGATTACGGACTTATCAGCTACGCTTCCTCGTTGGTCGCATTCGTACTGCCGCTTGCACAGCTCGGATTGCGAAACATATTTGTCGAACAGATAATTTCCCATCCCGAAAGGGAGGGAAAAACGGTAGGCACCTCGCTCGTAATGAGCATGGTGTCAAGCCTGTTTTGTATAGTCGGATGTATTTCATTCGTGCTGCTCGTCAACGCCGGAGAGCGGGATACCTTTATCGTGTGTGCGTTGTACAGTATCACACTGCTTTTTCAAATGTCGGAAATGATCGAGCATTGGTATCAGGCAAAGCTACTGTCGAAATATACCTCGCTCATCGCTCTTGCGGCATATATGATCGTGGCGTTGTACCGAGTTTTCTTGTTGGTGACACGAAAAAGTATATATTGGTTCGCATTGAGCAATGCGTTGGACTACTTGCTGATCACCTTTGCACTGCTTGTTCTGTATCGTAAGCTTGGCGGTCAAAGACTGTCCTTTTCGTTCAAGCTTGCCGAAGAACTTTTTTCGATCGGCAAATATTATATCGTGTCGAGTATGATGACGACGATTTTTTCCCAAACGGATAAGATCATGATAAAAATGATGGTCGGCAATGCGGAAAACGGGTATTACTCCACTGCGGCGACCTGTGCATCTTTGTCAAGCTTTGTTTTTTCGGCTGTTATCGATTCCATGCGACCGATGATATTGGAAAGCAAAAACAAAAGCAAAGAACGATTCGATAAAAATATGTCACGCCTTTACAGTGTGATCATATACATGGGATTGGCTCAAAGCGTCGCTTTGACAGTGCTGGCAAGACCTGTAGTGTTGGTACTTTACGGTGAAGCATACCGCCCGACGATACCTATATTGCGGATCGTAACGTGGTACTCGGCGTTTTCGTACATGGGTTCGGTACGTAATATTTGGATCTTGGCACAAAAACAGCAAAAACACCTTTGGAAGATCAATTTGTCGGGTGCGTTGCTCAATGTCGTCGGAAATTTCGTTTTGATACCGATATTCGGAGCTTGCGGGGCGGCTGTCGCATCGGTGGCAACGCAATTCTTCGCCAATTTTGTGCTGTGCCTGATAATGAAGCCTATAAGACCGACGGCAAAGCTCATTCGCAAAGCGATGAATCCGAAAACCGTCCTTGAAATGATACCTCGTAAAAGCAAAGACGTTGACAGATGATACAGACGACATAGATGACACAGATGACAGACGTAAACAGACAAAAGCGGATAAAATCAGCTCCCCACGATGTTCACACATCGAGGGGAGCTTTTTGCCGAGAACGTTTGCTATGTTGCCTAAATTATACCTATCTATTTGTTCGATTTTTTACGAACCGTAAGCAGGCATATCGCAAAGCCCGCACCGAATGCGACTACCGCAACGACTATCCATATCCAAACGGAGGAGTCGGAGCTTGTCATCGATTTGTCGGACGGCTGAGCGGAAGTATCGATGCCGGTAGCCTTTGACGTGTCCTCGGGCGAGGTTTCGGTAGGCTCGATCGAGGTATCCGTACCGTTGTTCGATGTTTCCGTACCTTCGTTGCCCGTGTCGCCGTTATTTGTGTTGCCGCTTGAAGGATTGTCGTCGGGAACACTTGCGGCGGGAGTTATCTCGAAATCGACTTCGTAAGTCAATCCGTCGTAGGTGTCTGTCGCCTCCACCGTAAACACGGCGGTATATTTACCCGCTTTTGAAGGCATTTCATTGCTGATGTATTTCGCACCGTCATCGGCGATGCCGCTGTAGCTTACGGAATATCCTCCGTACAGTGCCTCACCTTCGATGACGGATGCCTGCTCGCCGCTTACCCAGTCCTCGATGTTCGGCAAAACCGTCCATGCGTTCGTTTTATCGACAAGCATTAATCCGCTTACGTTCTGTGCGTAAAATTCGATTATTCCGTCGGAATCTATAACGTTTTCTACCTTATTCCAGTTTCCGTCGCCGTCCTTGGCGAAGATCGAATATTGATTGTTGCCCAAGAAACCGATGTTTTCCGTGTGAAGCCTGATCTTCGTTTTCGCAGGCAGTTCAACATCTTGGAGAAAATCGAACAGCGATCTTCCATCCGTAAAGGAGTAGCTCTTTCCGAGCGTTACGCTGCTTGCCGAGTCGAATGCCGAGCCGTCGAAGCTTACCTCGTAAATACTCTTGTCGTCGTTTTCCATAATAACATTCAATACGGCTGATTTTTCCGACAACAGCTCGAATACCGACTCACTTAATGTTATCTCTCTGTCTACGGTCAGAGTATATGATCCGTCGGAGTTTGCGGTAAGGCCGGAGAGGACCTCGCGATCAAGCTTTACAATGCTCTGGCGGCCATTTAACGTCTGACGGTTGGTTAATCTGACGGTTTCTTTCTTGATCCACTTATTCCAAGTGAATTTGTACGCATTTGCGGTTTTTCCGTCGGCGATTATCTCTTTGATCTTGATATATTCGAGATGCCAGTCCGCACCGGGTCCGTGATTGTCTTTTGTGATCGTCAGACTGCTGATATAGCCTATGCCGGTCGAATCGTAGCCGATACACATGGTGTCCAAGTCACCGCGTTCGAAATTGTTTCCGTCGTCCGCCATCGAGCCTATGTTTATTCCGCGGGTGACCGTGTTCGAACCGTTGACCTGGAGAACGATATTGGAGTCGGTACCTGCCTTTTTTACGTTGCTCGTCTTGACTTCAATGTAAAACGCACCCGTACCTCCCGAATATTTGCCGAAATATACGGTTTGCGCAATTCTGAACCAATAGCCTGCGGAAACCGTGAAGCTGTCGCCTTTTTTAATGGTCGGACCGGAAACTCTCTCGACGGATATAACGTCCATCTTCCAGTCGGGACCCACTCCGCTGTGATCGCTGCTGAGATACACGCCGACACATTCGCCGAAGCCGTCGGGAGCTTTGAGCCAGAACGTAACATCGTCTTTCTTTTCGAAAGCGTCGCTTTTGTAATGTATACTGTCAAGCTGATATTTGTCCGAATTTACTCCCCTTGAATCTCTGAGAACCAGATGAATGTCGGAATTCGTTCCCGAATCCTTTACCGAGCCTGTCTTTATTCTTACTTTGTAGACAACGTCGTTCGGCTTAAGCGTTACAGCGTTCGTGTTGATCGAACGACCGCCGTAAACGGTCATGCTCTCTCCGCCGTATTTTGCCGATATCTTGATCTCACCGGGGAACCAGTCATTGTTGTTTTTGGTCTTGAACTCGACGGAGGTGAGTTTTCCGACGCTGTTTATAACGAATGTACCCGTCCAGGTATCCTTGCTGTTTCCGCAGCTGCTTGCCGCAATCCAGTCGGACGAACCTTTGCTTCCGTGAAGCTTGAACAGCACTCCGCCCTTTGTAACGCCGTTTTTGCCGTGAGTATAGGTCGTGAGTGTGTATACATCGGGCATGAAGCTGTTATCGTTGTCTTTTGATGCTATCTTCGAGCTGATCTTTTGACGAGAAGCTTTTATCGTCACACTTTTCAGTGTACCCGATTTTATATCGTAGCCCGTGCCTATCGCACTCGCTCCTCCGATATCGTCCGATGAAAATGCGATGTTCTTTATCTCGGAGCTTGAAACCGTAGAGCTTGGGATTTTTGCATTCGAAGCCGAAGCGTTGATGTTCGAGATGTCCGCACCCGTAGCCTCAACGGTTATACCCGTAATGTTTATTACGGCACTACTGCCGACGGAATCGACGGATTTTCCCGAACGCTGTTTGTAATACGTTGCGGTGGATTGCGTGCTTGAGCCTGACTTAGTGTAGGTCACCGTGCGTGCTTCGATGCTCACACTGACCGAAGTGCCGATACCGGCACCTACGGCAATAGGGAAGTAAGACGAATTCTTTAACGACGAAGCCGAACCGTTGGCGATAAGCTTTGCGGTCTTGTCGCCCGCAATATTGATAACGCCTGCGGCACATATGCCCGCACCGCCGTCGGCACCCGTAAATTTTGTCGTGCCGGAAATGTTGAACGTCGTTTCTTTGGCGGCGTATATTCCGTGCGAAGCTCCTATGGGCATACCGGGAACGTAGTTGACATAATGATCCACATCGCTGTTGCTGCCCGTTGCCGTGCCGGAAATATTGTTCGTACCCTTGAAGTTGATCGTAGCTTTTCCGCACTTGACGGAAATTGCGGCTGTCTTGCCTTTTTTTGCGGTTATGTTGAGATTTTCGAACGTCACCTGCGAAGCCGCACCGATGACGGTTATCTCGGAATTTTTAAGCGTGATCTTGGGGTTGGATACGATCTTGCCGTCACCTATTATGTTGACGGTGATATTATTTACATCGACGGTCAGCTTCGTAAGGTCGAGCGTCTGACCTTCATCGACTATGATCGTGTTGTTCTGTATCTCGGCTTTGTCCAAAACCTGATACGTTTGGTTCTTGTATTTGTCACTCGTTTCGACCATGCGGTATATGGCGATCGCTTTCGAACCAGTTTTGCCGTTCTTTATGTTGTCGGTCTTTAAATTTACCGTGCCGGAAAGTCCCACTGCGGAAGCGTCTAATGCCGATACGTTCCATATGACGTTGCCGCCGCTTGCTCCCGCACAGCTGCTGTCATGCAGGATTATATGCTCCGCATTCTGCGAAAGTTCCAAAAGTCCGCCGTCAAGCCTGAGGTATGAAAGCACGGCTATGTATGCGTCCTCTATGAAACCGGGCAGATCACCGCTTGATATCATCTTGTATCTGCCGTCGTCCGTGTATTCGTGATCAAGTACGAGCGTGGGACGGCAAAGAGTCACATTGGATGAGGAAAAATAACTCAAAGAGGGAGTTTGCACGATCTGATCTTTCGAAAGGAGTTGTTTAAGTATGATGTAGTATTGATAATCGCTGTTTGAACGCACCTTGTAGCACTGATATGTAACACCGTTGATGCTTACGGTGGTGTCGATACATTCCGGTGCTTTAAAGTCCGGATCGAGTGATTTGTATTCATCGACCTTGTCGGCGGCAAGAGGTGTTTCCACCATGTATCCCATCACGCCGGACGTAAGAGCCATATCATCTATGTAAGCCATAAGACTGCTGTGCGTGTTCTTGAAATAGGTGTCCGTATATCTGGCATAGGGATTCGTTGCCGACGGATTTCCGGCATTCTGCTCGTCAGTGTAATCTCTCATGTAGGTGCAATACTCGGAGTACATAATGAATATCTGATACAGTATACCGGTGCATGACTGCATTGCCTCGGTCATTTTGTCCGTGATCTGATGCTCGAAAGGAGTCGTCAGACGCAAATACGCCTCGTATGCTCCGAGATAGCTTGACGTGGGATTGTCCGCATTGTATATGAGGGCTTCCAGATCTCCGATGTCAATGGCAAATTGCATACCGCCGCCTTCGCTGAATATGTTGATGAAAGCGTCGAGTGCGTCGCCGACCTCTGTCTGCAGTTCGTTTATCTCCGCGTCTAACTTTGCGATCTCGTCGGGATCGGTGGTGTGAGATCTTTCGATGTTTTTCTCCGCAAGCTTCTCGGATTTTATATTCAAAGTTTTGTACGCCGGCCAAGCGGCCTCGGTGTATCTGTTCGAAATGCGGTTCATGTTTTGTGCGGCGGTGTTAAGCGTTTCGATAGCATTCTGCTGATCGATCTTCTTTTCGAGAGCGGCTACCTGCCACTGCACAAGATTGACCTGGGCTTTAAGCTCGTTAATGTCGTTCTTGATATCTCTGAGCTGATCGCTTATTTGATCAAGCTGTGCCTGTATCTTCGAAATGCTTTGCTGCATATCCGTGACAGTGGTAAGTATTTGCTCGATCTGGGCGCGTTCTTTCATGGCCGCTCTTTGCGACGGATTCAGCATAAGCTTTGCCAAACCGCCTATTATGGGTACGTCGTTTGAGATCGCATATGACGAAACCTCCTGATATACCCTGCCGAGCAGATATTTTCCGACAGCTGTTCCGATAGCGGCTCCCGCAGATGTTAAAACGGGTGCATCGGCAGTCTGCATTGCCGTCGCACTGTCGAGTGCGGCGACGGATAACGGCTGTGCGACAACGGGGAACAGCATCGTAATGATAAGCAATGCCGCAGACAGCTTTGTCCTGATTTTTTTCATGGTAGACTCCTTTTATATAATAATACAATATAACACAATTTGTACATGTAAAACGTGTTCGGAAAAATGCGAGAACGTATGTCGCATAATATCACGGTAAGTGCTTTGATAAAAAACAACAGACCGATTGCAAAGCAAAAGGAAAACGAACCGTACCTGTTTTGCAAACGACCTGTGTGATTTTAATGTTATTCTGTATGCCGCTCGCTTGTGTCAAGCACGTGATTTCTTGCGGTTTTTGTTCTGCCGAAGCTTTGCCGAAGTGCGATCCGCCGCACAGAACCTCCGACGACGGAATGCGGTGCGTGCTTGCAATGGATCGTATGCGGATAATGCCTTGAAGCGAAAACGCTTGCCCTGATATTTTTCGCACACAGTATATCATATTAACTTAAAAAGTGCAATAGTTTTTTGCAAAAAAAATCGAAAAATCTTGAAGCTTAAGCGATGCATTCCCGCACTTGCAACGAAAGGATAACTCTGCGTTTTTTAGGAATTCAAAGAATAAATCAACTGTAATTTTTCTATCATTTGTCGAATCGATCTTAACGTGATGCACTGCAATTGAAAAATACGGTCTGACAAAAGGAGTAAAAAAAGGCATTGACCGCTTTAAGAGATGTCATCTGCCGAACGGCGGGATCGATTATCCGTAAGTTGCACATAATGCGAATTTCGGACGAAAAGCTTCGCTTTGTGTGTCATATTGACGGTTTTCCACATTGCGAAAGTGAATAACGACGGGAGTTTTCCACATTTTCCACAGGGTTTTCCACATTCTTGAGAAAAATTTTTTTCAAACAATGCAAAAAAAACGTAATCATACTTGACAAAACGCATAAAATAAGATAGAATATAGACAGCAAGGAGAAAGGATCACGATTTGAAATGAGCGAAGAACTGTTTGATGATGAAATATATACTATGACCGATGAGGACGGCAATGAGGTGAATTTCCGTTTTGCAGGCTCTTGCGAATACGAGGGTGCAACGTATTTTGCGGTTATTCCCGAACAGCAGAGCGACGACGGAGAAGCCGTTGAGTATACCATCCTTAAGGTGGAAGACGACGAAAACGGCGAGGAGATATTCATCACCATCGACGATGACGACGAATTCGATGCGGTAGCCGATATCTTCGAGGACGAGTTGTTTTCGGAGATAGACTACGACGGCGACGGCGACGAAGAATAATTTTCGGATAAAATTCCTGCTTAGTTAGTGATGTCGGGCGTTAAAACCCACAAGAGAATTAAGGAGTCCGGGCTTCCTTTATGGGAATGCAGACCTCCCCGACACCGTCTGTACGGCGGTGCGGGACGTTGGTAGCACAAAGTAACGGAGAGGACACCGACCTGCCATCGCAGGGTTTCTCAATG